>DASRGI010000208.1:0-48861 GCA_035651095.1 Acidimicrobiales bacterium
CGGGCCGACATCGCCGTGTCGGACATCAACGCCGGCGGCGTGCGCTTCAGCCTGTCCAGCGCGTCGGTGAACGGCGACGAACGGGTGGAGGTGACGGCGGCGGGGCAGACCGTGCCGGTCGGCTCGGCCGCGGGCAAGGCGCTGATCGACGCGGCCAACGCCGCCATCAAGCCCCAGGGTTGTTCGATGACCCCGCTCACCACGCCCGACTCGTACCCCCAGGGCTTCTTGTTCTCGCGGCCCGATCCCGAGGTGGGGGTGCGCCCCGACGGCACACTGGCCGCGTCGTACCGGGGCGGCCTGCTGGTCGTGTGCGACATGCCCCGTTCGCTGACCGACAACTTCGGCGGCTTCAGCCCGCAACGGGCGCAGATGCTGTTCGGGTTTGCCTACACCAGCACGGCGGCCACGTCCGCATCCGACACCGGTGGGTTCAACCTGGGAGACCTGGGCGGCGACGGACTGGTGCTCGGCGGGAGCGGGCCGGCGCTGTCCACGCCGTCGTCCGGTGAGCTGGGCCTCACGACGTCGACGCCGTTCTCGACGCCGGCGCCAGCCGCGTCCGGAGGCGAGGCTCCCGCCGCGGTGGCGTCGCCTCCCACCACGGTCGCCCCCTCGATACCGCACCGATTGGCGGCCATCCACTTCCCCCGCATGGACGGGCGCATGCGCTGGCTGCTCGGCCTCATCGGCCTGGCCGGGTGGGCGCTGTTGACCCACATGGGGGCGCGCCGATTCCTGCTCGCCACCACCGATTGCGCCACCGTGCCACCGCCGACCGACGGGAGTCCCGCCTGATGGGCACCACCTTCTCCATCCTCTCGGGCGGCATGGTGACGGGCGCGGTGTACGCCCTCCTCGCCATGGGGCTCGTGCTCATCTACAAGGCGACGCGGGTGCCGAACTTCGCCTACGGGGGCCTGGCTTGCTTCCTCGCCTTCTTCCACTACAACTTGGTGACGGGCAAGGCGGTGACGCTCAACCTGGACGTGCTCTACCTGCACCTCCACTGGCACCACGTCTTCCACCTGGGGTTCTGGTCGGCCTTCCCGATCACGTTGGTGGTGGCCGCGGCGATGGGCCTGCTCATCGAGCGCCTGGTGATCCGGCCGTTCGCCAAGGCCCCCATGGTCACGATGGTGATCGTCACCCTGGCCCTCAACCTGTTCCTCACCGGTTTGGCCGGCCAGCTGTTCGGCACCAAGGACCTGGTGGTGAGCAACAAGTCGGCCATCTTCTCCCGGTCGCCGGCGGTGTCGCTGGGTGGGGTGAACTTCAGCTACGAGCGCCTGGGCGTGGTGGCCGTCGTGCTGCTGGTGTCGGCCGCCGTGTGGGCCTTCTTCCGGTTCACCGCCACCGGCCTGGCCATCCGGGCCGCGGCCACCGACCGGGACGTGGCGTCGCTGCTCGGCGTGTCGACCCGGCAGCTCGCCGTGGTGTCGTGGGTGTCGGGCTCGGTGGTGGCGGCGGTGGCGGGCATCGCCCTGGCGTCGGTGGTCATCTCGTCCAACCCCACCCTGCTGTTGCTGCTGTCGGTCAAGGGCTTCGCCGCCGCCATCGTGGGCGGGATGCTCAGCTTCCCCATCGCGGTGCTGGCCGGGTTCGGCATCGGCATCGGCGAGGAGGCGGTGCGCCAGCTGCTCGTGGTGCACGACGCCAAGCTGTTCGCCGGGGCGCCGGAGGTGCTCACGCTGGGCGCCGTCATCGCCGTGCTGGCCCTGCGCCCGTCGTGGATCTTCAAGGGCATCCGGGAGGACGAGGACTCGGGCATCACCGGCCAGGCCGGGAGCCAGGAGTTCGTGCTGGCCCGGATGATCGACCCCGTGGAGGCGTACCGGTTGTTCCGGGCGGCCGTACCCACGAACTCGGCCCCGATGCGGCGGGTGGCCCGGGTGTTGGCCGTGGGTGTGCCGGCTGTGCTGGCGTTGTTCGCGCTCACCTTCCCGGCCCTGCCCTTGCCGTCGTTCTGGGCGCTGCCCGCCAACCTCACGCTCATCTACCTGCTCGTGGCCCTCAGCTTCGTGGTCCTGGTCGGGTGGCTGGGCCAGGTGAGCGTGGCCCAGGGCGCCTTCGTGGCCGTGGGCGGGGCGGGCGTGGCCGTGTGCGCCAACACGTTCCACCTGCCCTTCCCGCTGCCGTTGATCGGTGCCGTGCTGGTGTCGATCCCGGTGTCGATCCTGGTCGGCCTGCCCGCCCTGCGCGTGCGGGGGCTGCACCTGGTGGTGGCGACGCTGGCCTTCGGGCTGGCCGCCGAGCGGGCCATCATTCCCCACTTCAGCCAGGGCGGGGTGCGGGTGGCGCTGCCGTCGTACCTGCGCTCGGACGTCACCCTCTACTACTTCTTCCTGGCCCTGACCGCGGCCGTGTTCGTGTTCGCCATGCGCATCCAGCGCACGCGCGTGGGCCGGTCGTTCTTCGCCATCCGCGACAGCGAGACGGTGGCCGCCGCCTACGGCATCCGGCCCGTACGGGTGAAGCTCACCGGGTTCGTGATCTCGGGCGCCATCGCCGCGTTGGCGGGCGCCATGCTCACCTACCAGCTGGGCAGCCTGGTGGAGAGCTACGCGTCGGTCGGGTTCTCCATCCAGTGGTTGGGCAACGCCGTGGTGGGCGGCATCACGTCCATCGCCGGGCCGCTGATCGCGGCGTTGCTGTTCGGCCTCTACCCCGAGCTCACCAAGTCGGCCGTGTCGGCCAGCAACATCTCGCACGTTCCCGAGATGGTGAGCGCTGTGCTGGTGATCGTCATCATGGCCGTCAACCCGGGCGGGCTGGCGTCCATGAGCCGGTTCGTGCGGGCCCGGGCCACGGCCCACGACGCCGAGGTGGACGGCGCGCCGGAGCCGCCCGTGGTGGCACCGGTGTTCGAGCGCGAGGAGGTACTGGTCTGATGCCCTCGCCCATCCTCACCATCTCCGATGTGCGGCTGCGTTTCGGTGGCGTGGCCGCCCTCGACGGCGTGGAGGCGTCGATCCCCGAAGGGCAGATCGTCGGCATCATCGGTCCCAACGGGGCGGGCAAGACCACCCTGTTCGACTGCATCTCCGGGTTCCGCCGGCCCGACTCCGGGTCGATCGTGCTGAAGGGTGGTGGCGGCGACGTCGAGCTCACCAAGCGGGCGTCGTTCGAGCGCACCGCGCTGGGCGTGGGGCGGACGTTCCAGAACGCCCGGCTGTTCCGGTCCATGCCCATCCGCGACATCCTGCGCACGGTGCAGCACGACCGCATGAAGCGGTCGGGTTTCCTGCGGTCCGTCCTCGGAGTGGGCGGATCCGTCGTGGACGAGCGAGAGGCGGCCCAGCGGGCCGACGAGGTCCTGGAGCTGGTGGGCCTGTCGGGCCACGCCGACAAGCCGGCCATGGAGCTGTCCACCGGCATGTTGCGCTTGTGCGAGCTGGCCGCGGTGGTAGCCGTGCGGCCCCGGCTGTTGTTGCTGGACGAGCCCTCGTCGGGCATCGCCCAGAAGGAGACCGAGGCGCTGGCCCCGCTGCTGCGGCGGCTCACGTCCTACCTGGGAGCGACGATGCTGCTGATCGAGCACGACATGCCGCTGATCATGGGCATCTCGGACACCATCATCGCCATGGCCGCGGGGCGGGTGATCACGTCAGGCCCGCCCGAAGAGGTGCGGGCCCATCCGGACGTGCTCACGTCCTACCTGGGCGCCAAGGCGTCGGCATGACCGGGGCTGCGCTGGTGCTCGATGCGCGCGACCTGGACGTGCACTACGGCCGGGTGCAGGTGCTGTTCGGCGTGTCCATCGCGGTGGAGCGGGGCGAGTTCGTGGCCCTGCTGGGCACCAACGGGGCGGGCAAGTCCACGTTCCTGAAGGCGGTGTCCAACCTGTCGTCGGTGTCGTCCGGCCAGGTGCTGTTCGACGGTGAGGACATCACCGGCTTGCCGCCCGACGTCATCGCCGGCCGCGGCCTGGCCCACGTCCCCGGCGGCCGGGGCACGCTGCCCGACCTGACCGTCGACGAGAACCTGCGGTTGGGCGGCCACCTGGTGCGCCGGGACCGGGCCCGGCTGGCGGCCGGGTTGGAGCAGGCCATGGCCCTGTTCCCGTGGATGGGGAAGCGGCGGCGGCAGCTGGCGGGCACGCTGTCGGGCGGCGAGCAGCAGATGCTGGCCATCGCCCGGGCCCTGGTGACGCAGCCGTCCATGCTGATGGTCGACGAGCTGTCGCTGGGGTTGGCGCCCGTCATCGTCGAGGAGCTGATGGGCATCCTCAAGAACCTGAACCGGCAGGGGATCACCGTGCTGGTCGTGGAGCAGCACGCCACGCTGGCCATGGAGGCAGCCGAGCGGGTGCTGTTCATGGAAAAGGGCCAGGTGCGCTTCTCTGGCAAGGGCCGGGACCTGGTCGGGCGCGACGACCTGCTCCGCTCGGTATTCCTGGGCGCCGGCGCCTGACACCCTGCCCCGCGGTTCGGCCGCGCTGGCGCCGGTCCATCGACGAGAGCGCGGCCGACCGGTTTCAGGGCAGGAAGTCGGTGGCGTCCAGGTCGAGGGCGTGGCGGCCGTGGCGCTGGGCCATGGCCACGAACATGTCGTCGCCCCGGTCCGTCTGCTCCACCAGCATCGACGCGGCGATGGCCATGATGAGCCCGCCGAACGTGTAGCGCCGGTACTGCTCCCAGCAGTCGTCCCAGCCGAGGGGGACACCCGCCGCCGTCAACCCTGCGTGGTACTGCTGCACCAGGTCGCGCTCGTGGGTCCGGCGGTCGTCGGTCAGCAGGCCGGCGCCGACGAAGTAGCTCACGTCGCTGACGCCGGGCCCGTACACGACCGTCTGCCAGTCGACCACGGCCACGGGCGGCGCCTCGGGGCTCGTCGCGAACAGCAGGTTGTCGAGCCGGTAGTCGCCGTGGGTGACCGTCCAGGGCTCGGCCCGGTCGGCCAGGTACGCGGGTAGCCCTGCCATCAGGCGCTCGGCCAGGGCCATGACGTCGGCGTCGATGCGGCCCTCGTATCGGTCCCGGAAGCCCGGGAACAGGCTGGCGATGAACATGGCGCTCATGGCCACGCCCTCGGGCGGGTTGCGGTGCAGCCAGTCGAGCGCCGCCAGGCTGGTGTCGCCCCACCGGGGCGCGTGCAGCTTGGGCAGCTCGTCGATGGCCACGGCCGCCTCGTCGGGCGTGCACCCGGCCAGCTGGTCGCCCTGGCGGCCGGAGCGGATGTCCTCCAGGAGGAGGAGGAAGTCGGTGGTGGCCGGGTCGAACTCGGCCCGATAGCACTGGGGCGCCCGCACGGGCAGGCCGGGCGCCAGTTCCCGGTAGAAGCGCACCTCGATCTCGTAGCTGCGCAGGGCGGCGGCCGTGGTGCGGCTGGACGGGTCGGCGGCCGGCACCTTCACGACCAGGGACGCGGGCGCCGATGTGAACCGGTCGTACTCGGGCACGAGGCGCACGCACGTTGCCATCTGCCCGGTACCGATCTGCGTGGCGTCCACCGACACCACCTGTGCGTCCCCCAGCGTCGAGCCGAGCGCATCTTCCAGCCACTCGGGCGACACCCAGCGTGCATCGACCACCGTCATCCGCTCATCCTGACGGACGGCGCCGGTATGCGCTACTTGGGCCCTTTCGCTACCAGCGCTCGTGATGGATGGCCGCCTCCAACGGCCGCCGCGCCCGCCAGCCGTGGCGCTCCAGGTCGGGCACGTCCTCCAGGTGGGTGACGGGGCCGAGGCACAGCCAGGCCACCGGCCGCACCGGCTCGGGGATGCCGAGCAGGTCCTGCACGAACGGTTCCCGGTAGAACGACACCCATCCCACGCCCCACCCCTCGGCCGTCGCCGCCAGCCACAGGTTCTCGATGGCCAGGCACGTGGAGTACAGGCCGCAGTCGGCGATGGCGTGGCGGCCGAGGACGGCCGGCGCTCCCCGGGCCGGGTCGTAGGTGACGACCACCGACAGGCTCGACTCCAGCACCCCGTCGATCTTGATCGACGCGAACCGGGATGCGGCCTCGGCGTCGAGGCTCGATGCGAAGACCTCCCGCTCGCACTGCACGTGGTCCCAGAAGGCGGTCCTGGTGGCCGGGCAGGCGACGACCACGAAGTCCCACGGCTGGGTCAGGCCCACGCTGGGTGCGGCGTGGGCCGCGGACAGGATGCGAGCGAGGGTGGCGGGGTCGACGTCGGCACCGGTGAACTGGGCCCGCACGTCGCGCCGCGAGTAGATGGCGTCGTACAGCGGCAGGGCTGTCGAGATGGGGCTTGGTGACATTGGGCTCCCGAAGGTCGGCCGCGCGCCAGCGCGGGCGAGGCCGGTCTTCGGACTTCCGGATCGGCGCTCCCGTCTGCCTTCTCGGGCTGCCCTCGCGGGCGGGGCCCAATGGCGTGTGGACGGTCGCTCCCCGGTTACCGCGCCGGGCTGCGTGCCGGACTCGCACCGGCTTCCCGATTCTCCCCGTAGGGCACCTCGCGCTTTGTTGCCGCGGGCGACACTACTCGCGCCGGCTCGGCTCCAACGGTGCTTCGCCGTACCTATCGCCGGCCGGCGCGTTCTGTGTGCATCAACTCGCGAAGAGCGCGCATTGCTGCACACAAGACGATGGTGCGTGGCCCCCCCGAGCGTCGGTACGCTGCCGGGCGGCATGGACGGCACGGCGACCCGTCCCCGGCCCACCGACTTCCACCGGTTCTGGCTGGGGCAGACCATCTCCCAATTGGGGAGTTCGTTCACCCAGTTCGCCACGCCCCTGCTGATCTTCGAGCTCACCCACTCGGCCGTGAACCTGGGCATCGCCATGGCCCTGAACTTCGTGCCCTACCTCCTGTTCGGCTTGTTGATCGGGGCGTGGGTCGACCGCCTCGACCGCAAGAAGATGATGATCGCCGTCGACCTGGGCCGGGCCGTGGTGATCGCCGCCATCCCGCTGCTGTCGGCCTTCCACGTGCTGCACGTGTGGGAGGTGTACGCCGTCGGCTTCCTGTCCTCGGTGCTCACGATCTTCTTCGAGGCCGGTGAGTTCGCCGCCATCCCCAGCCTGGTGGGCGAGGCCGACCTGGTGTCGGCCAACGGCCGTATCCAGGCCACCTACTCGGCCGGCGCGGTGGTGGGGCCGCTGCTCGCCGGCCTGCTGCTCACGGTGGTGGCCGTGCCCACGTTGTTCGAGATCGACGCCGTTTCCTTCGTCCTGTCCGCGGTGGTGCTGTCGATCGTGCGGGGGAGCTTCAACAGCAGCGGGCCGAAGAAGGAGCTGACGTCGATCAGGCACGACGTGGTCGAGGGTCTGCGCTACGTCCTGCGCCACCCGGTGTTGCGCAACATCTCGGCCATGATGGCGCTGTTCAACTTCGTGGGGACGACGGTCTACGCGCAGTTGGTCTTCTTCTCCAAGGTCCGGCTGTCGGCCACCGACTCCCAGGTCGGGTACCTGTTCTCGGCCGGGAGCCTGGGCGTCGTCGCCCTCGGCCTTCTCGCCGGCCCGTTGCGCAAGCGCCTGCGCTTCGGGCCCGCCGCCCTCGGGGCCCTGTTCCTGTCCGGTGCCCTCACCGCGGCGTTCGCCGTCAACCGCATGTACTGGCTGGCGCTGGTGCTCTGGGCGGTGGCCCAAGGGCTCGGCGTCTTCTTCAACATCAACACCGGCAGCCTGCGCCAGGCCCTCGTGCCCAACCACATGCTGGGCCGGGTGATCAGCATCGCCGGGGTGCTGAGCTGGTCGGCCATCCCGTTGGGCAGCCTGCTCGGCGCCTACACCATCCGCTGGGTAGGCAGCGTGGTCGCCGTGTACGTGGGCATCGGCATCCTCGAGTGCGCCATCGCCGCCTTCTTCTTCGCCTTCTCGCCGCTGGGCCACGCCGAGGACTACCTGCCGGGTGGGTCCAAGGCCGGTCCGGCCGCGGCCGACCCGGCTACCCCCGCCTGACCCGAACCGTCCGAGTCAGCGACCCGCGGCCCACAGCGCGCCCGCCACCGACATGCCGGCGATGGCGGTGGCGATGACCACGCCCTCGACGGTGGCGCGCCGGGTGGGCGCTTCCTGCAGCATGAGCCACCCGGCGGTGGCACCGCCGGCCAGCCCGCCCAGGTGCCCGCCCACGGAGATGCCGGGGACGAGGAACGTCAGCACCAGGTTGATGACGAGCAGGCCGACCACGCCGGACTGCCACACGCTGACGCCCCGCTGGCGAAGGCCCACGGCGGTTGCGCCCACCATGCCGAACACCGCACCCGACGCGCCGGCGGTCAGCACATGGGGGCTGAGGAGGATGGCCCCGAACGAACCGGCCAGCAACGACGCCAGGTAGAGCGCCACGAAGCGTGTCCGGCCCAGCGCCGGTTCGAGGATCATGCCGAAGCGGTACAGGAGCAGCATGTTGAAGGCGATGTGCAGCAGGCCGTAGTGCACGAAACCGGCGGTCACCAGGCGGTACCACTCGCCCGCGGCCACCGACGGGCCCCACAACGCCAGGCGGACCTGCCAGCTGGGAGAGACGGACGTCAGGACGAACACGAGCGTGTTCAGCCCCACCAGCACCTTGGTCGCCAAGGGCCCGGCGCTGGCGTTCCACTGCCGCACGCGCTGGCGCGCCGGCGGCCGGGCGGCCCGGATGCACTCGAAGCAGTGGGCACCGACGGGCGCCTCGTGCAGGCACTCGTAACAGGCAGGCCGGCCGCAGCGGGTGCAGGACCGGCCCGTCTCCCGGTCGGTGTGATGGAAACAGGTCGCCATGGTCTCTTGAACGGCTACGAGGCCCAGGCTCGTTCCAGCACCTCGATGAACAGGTCGGTGGCCTGGGCGCCCGACACCGCGTAGCGCCGGTCGACCACGAAGAAGGGCACGCCGCTGGCGCCCAGCCGGGCCGCCGCCTCCTCGTCGGCCCGCACCTCGGCCGCGTACTCGTCGCCGTCGAGGACGGCTGCCACCTCGCCGGCGTCGAGCCCGGCGCCGACCGCCAGCTCCACCAACGTGTCCCGGTCGCCGATGGGACGGCCTTCGGTGAAGTACGCCTGCATGAACCGCTCCTTCACCGCGTCCTGCACGTGGCGCGCCCGCGCCAGGTGGAGCAGCCGGTGGGCGTCGAAGGTGTTGCCGTGTTGCGCCCGGTCGAAGCGCATCTCCAGTCCCACGGACCGGCCCACGTCGGTGATGCGCTCGATCATGGCCTCGGGCTCGTCCGTGCTGGTGCCGTACTTGGCCGCCAACCGGCCGACGTAGTCGCCCACTTGGCGGGCGGGCGCCCCGCGGTCCAGCTCGAACGACCGCCACACCACCTCGACCTCCTCCCGATGCTCGAACTGCTCGACGGCGGCCTCGAACCGGCGCTTGCCGACGTAGCACCACGGGCACACCACGTCGGACCAGATCTCGACGACGAGCCGCTTGTCCGAGGCTTCAGGCTCAGACATCCACATCCTCGGCCGCGGTGCGCGGGGCCTGACCTCGCACGGGCAGGTCGTCGAACACCGCGGGCGGCTCCCGCCAGGGCGAGGGCAACGTGCCGGCCCGGGCGTCCTGGATGGCTCGCCACACCCGCTCGGGCGTGCAGGGCATGTCGAGGTGGCGGACGCCCAGGTGGCTGAGGGCGTCGACCACGGCGTTCTGCACCGCGGGCATGGCCCCGATGGTGCCCGACTCGCCGATCCCCTTGGCGCCCAAGGGATTCAGGGGCGTGGGCGTCTGCGTGTTGGACGCCTCGAAGGACGGGAACTCGGCGGCGCTGGGCATGGCGTAGTCGGCCAGCGTGGACGTGAGGGGGTTGCCGTCCTCGTCGTACACGAACTGCTCCCACATGGCCTGGGCCATGCCCTGGGCGATGCCGCCGTGCTGCTGGCCGGAGACGATCAGCGGGTTGACGATGCGGCCGCAGTCGTCCACGGCCACGTGGCGCAGCGGGGTGACCCGGCCCGTCTCCATGTCGACCTCGACGACGGCCACGTGGGCGCCGAACGGAAAGGTGGGCCCGGCCTGGGCGGAGTCGAGGGCGACGGCGAGGGGCCCGCCGTCGGCCGACGTGACCGCCGCGGTCGCGGCCTGGCCCCACGTCACCGCCCGGGCGGGGACGCCGGCCACGCCCAAGCGCCCGTCGTCGGTGACGACGATGTCGTCGACGCTGGCTTCGAGCAGGTCGGCCACCACCTGGCGGGCCCGGTCGAGCACGCCCTCGGCCGCTCGCAACACGGCCGTGCCGCCCACCTGCAACGAGCGCGACCCGCCCGTGCCGAAGCCCGTCGGCACCAGCGCGGTGTCGGACTGCACCAGGCTGATCGACCCGAGGGGGATGCCCAACCGGTCCGACACGAGCATGGCGAAGGTGGTGGCGTGCCCCTGCCCGTGGGCGGACGTCCCCACCCGGATGGTGGCCGTCCCGTCCTCGTGCACCTCCAGGGCCCCGAACTCCTGGGGCATCCCGCCCGCGGTGATCTCCACGTACGTGCTCAGGCCGATGCCCAGCTGGCGGGTGTCGCCCCGCTGCCGGCGGTCCTCCTGCTCGGCCCGCAGCTCGTCGTATCGGGCCAGGCGCAGGGCCTCGTCCAGGGCGCCGTCGTAGTCGCCGCTGTCGTACGCCGCCCCCATCAGGGTGGTGAGGGGGAACTCTTCGGGGCGGATGAAGTTGCGGCGCCGGATGTCGACGGGGTCGATGTCCAGCTCGTCGGCGGCCATGTCCATGATGCGCTCGAGGAAGGTGGCGGCCTCGGGCCGGCCCGCGCCCCGGAAGGCGCCCATGGGCGTGGTGTTGGTGATGGCGGCCGCCGCGCTGTAAGCGATGGCGGGGATGCGGTACACGCCCTGGGCCATCGTGCGCGTCGGCCCCATGGCCAGCGCCCCACCGAAGCCGGCGTAGGCGCCCCCGTCGCCCAGCATGCGGCACCGCAATCCGGTGATGGTGCCGTCCCGGCGGCACCCGAGCTCGACGTACTGCACCTGGCCCCGGCCGTGGGGCATGGCGAGCAGGTTCTCCGAGCGGCTCTCCACCCACTTCACCGGCCGGTCCAGGGCTCGGGCCACGGCGGCCACGGCCACGTGCTCGGCGCCCAGCCCGGCCTTGCCGCCGAAGGCGCCGCCCACATCCGGCGTGACGACCCGCACGTCGTCTCGCTCCATGTGCAGCGCCTCGGCCACCGCGTTGCGCAGCACGTGGGGCATCTGGTTGGAGACGTAGGCCGTGAGCGGTTCGTTCCCGTGGGCCGGCACCACGGCCATGGCGTTGCCCTCCATGGGCACGACGGCGATGCGCTGGTTCACGAAGCGACCCCTGACCACCACGTCGGCGCCGGCCAGCGGGTCGACCTCGGGGGCATCCCGGAACCCGGCGGCCACGTTCGAGCCCAATTCCTCGAACGACACGGGCGCACCGGGAGCAACGGCCGCTTCGGGGTCGACGGCGGGCGGCAGGGGGTCGTAGTCGACGACCACGGCCTCGGCGGCGTCGACTGCCGCGCTGCGGGACTCGGCCACCACCGCGGCCACGCAATCACCGACGAACCGGACCTTCCCGACGGCCAGGGGCGGGCGCCCGCACGCCGCGTTCAGGACGGCGAAGCCGAAGTGCGGGGGCAGGTCGAGGTCGTCGGCGGTGAAGACGGCGACCACGCCGGGCAGGGCCAGGGCCGCGCTCGTGTCGATCGACCCGAGCGTGGCGTGGGCGATGGGGGAGCGGACGAAGACGAGGTGGAGGAGGCCGTCGATGTCCAGGTTGTCGACGTATGTCCCCCCACCGACGAGCAGCTCGGGGTCTTCGACGCGGGTGACGGAGGTACCGAGAATGGAGCCAGGCATCACCCCTGTGTCTAGCGCCGATCAGGACGTTCGAGGCATTCCTCTCGGCTGGGCCCGGCGGCCGGCCAGCTCGAGCAGCGCTCCGGCCAGCACCAGGCTGGCGCCCAGCGCGGCCAACCCCCCGGTGTGGCGGCCGGTGGCGGCCAGTTGGGCCCCGGCGGCCAGCACCGTGAACGTGCGGGGGGCGTAGTCGAAGTAGGCGCCTTCGGCCTGGGGGTTGGCGATGCAGAAGACGGTGACCTGGGCGGCGCCCGGCGAGGCGCTGGTGCTGATCCGGAGCGAGCCCGACCACTTGCCCGCCGCGTCGATGGGGAAGGACGCCTTGCCCAGCGAGGTGCTCCCGCGGGAGACGGAGACGTCGGCCCGGGCAGGGCCGGTGACGCCGGCGACGGGCGGGCAGGGCGTCACCGATGCGACGGCGATGGTCGTCCCCGGCCGGCCCGCGGTGGGGCTCAGCTTGAACGAGGCCGTCGACTGGGCCCAGGCGCCCGAGGCCCACCCGACAAGGACGGTTGCGAGGAGGGCGAGGCAGAGACCGATCCGTCGTGTCATGGGCAAACGGTACCGAGGGAGAGGCCGGCGCGCGCTGGTGCCGGGACGGGTCCAACGTCCCGGCTGCGCCGAACGTGCCCGTTCCGCGACAAAGAACGCGACCGTTGTCGCCGTCCCGCCAGGTATGCACAGTGAGGGGAACGACGCACCCTGGAGGAGGCCCGTACCGATGGCCCTTCGTCGCGATGACTGGCTGGACATAGCTCGCAAGGTCGACTGGGAGTTCCGCTATGTCGACGAGCGTGAGGTGTTCCCCGAAGTGGTGAGCGGCACGCCGTGGCTGCCCCACGAGGCATGGAAGGACTGGGAGGAGGTCTACCGCAACACGTACCGCGAGTACGTCCAGAACCAGCTGGTGAAAGACGAATCGGTCCTGGCCGTGCGCGACGCGCTGGGCAAGGCCAAGATCACCGAGCGGCTGGATCCGGCGTGGGTGCAGCTGGCCAAGTTCCACAACGGGGCCATCGCCCTGGGCGAGTACGCCGCCTGCCTGGGTGAGCTGCGCATGGCCCGGTTCGGCCGCGACAGCGCGTGGCGGACGATGGCCAACCTGGGAGCGTTGGACGAGATCCGCCACTGCCAGATACCGCTGCTGCTGGGCCAGGACCTGTTGAAGTTCGACCAGAACTTCGACTGGACGCACAAGGGCTACCACACCAACGAGTGGGCCATGATCGCCGCCCGCCACCTGTTCGACGACATGTTCACGGCCGCCAGCGCCATGGACACGGCCATCCAGCTGACCTTCGTGTTCGAGACCGGCTTCACCAACCTGCAGTTCATCGCCATGGCCGCCATGGCGGACGGGGCCGACGACCACGTGTTCGAGAAGGCGCTGGCCAGCATCCAGACGGACGAGTCCCGCCACGCCCAGCAGGGCCACCCCGTGCTGCGGACGCTGATCGAGAACGGCGGCAAGGACTACGGGCAGTACCTGCTGGAGAAGATGTGGTGGCGGTCGTGGCGCATCTTCCTGGCCCTCACGGGCACGTCGATGGACTACCTCACGCCCCTCGACGCCCGGAAGCACTCCTTCAAGGAGTTCATGGAGGAGTGGATCATGGACCAGTTCCTCAAGAACCTGGAGGAGTTCGGCCTGAAGCGGCCCTGGTTCTGGGACCTCTTCGTCGAGGAGTTGGACTACGCCCACCACAGCTTCCAGCTCGGCCTCTACACCTACCGGCCCACGCTGTGGTTCGACGAGCCCATGCCCAGTCCCGAGGAGCGGGAGTGGCTGTGCGAGAAGTACCCCACCTGGGGCGACACGTACGGCCCCATCTGGGACCGCATCGAGTACTCGTGGAAGACGAAGGGCGAGGCCGCGACGCTGCCGTACTCGCTGCCGTCGCTCTGCAACATGTGCCAGCTCCCGACCGCGTTCATGCGCCCGGGGAAGAACACGGCGTGCACGCTCGAGCACGGGGGCCGCAAGTACCTCTTCTGCTCGGAGCCGTGCCGGTGGATCTTCCAGCAGCAGCCCGAGCGCTTCGCCGAGCACAAGAACGTGATCGATCGCATCTTCGCCGGGGAGGCACCCACCGACCTCGGCGGCGTCCTGGAGTGGATGGGCTTCGGCCGGCCCGACGAGCCGGGCAAGGACTTGTACGGCGGCAACCCGCCGTGGTGGAAGACGCCGGCTTCGGCCTGAGCGGGCACACGACAAAGAGGGGGCGACGTGGTCATCGCGCTGTACGGGTTCTTCGAGAACGACTTCCTCGGTCTGGTCATCGTGGCCATGACCGACCAGAAGGTGGGCGACCTGGCCGAGCAGTTGTCGGGCTGGGTGCTCGACCTGCGCATCGAGCGGACGGGCAGTTCGCTGGAGGTGCTCAACGAGCATGGCGAGTTGCTCGACCTCGACGCCACGGTGGAAGAGGCGGGGCTCACGGCCGGCGACATCTTCACGGTGCGGCAGGCGGCATGACGGCTGTGCACGGTGGCACGTGGGTGCACGTCACCACCCTCGACGATCTGTGGGAGGGCGAACTGCTGCCCGTCAACGTGGACGGCGTGGACGTGATCGTGCTGAACGTGGGCGGTGAGGTGGTGGCGTACGAGGACCGGTGCCCCCACGTCGCCAACCCCCTCTCGTCCGGGATGTTCGACGGCGAGTTGCTGGTGTGCGCCGCCCACCAGTGGAAGTTCACCGCCCTCGATGGGCAGGGCGTGAACCCGGCTGTCGCATGCCTGCGGCGCTTCGCCGTGCAGGTCGTGGACGAGGCCATCGCCGTGAACGTGCACGACGTGGTCCAGGAACCGAGGGGGATGCAATGAGTGGGAAGAAGGCGGCTCCGAGCCGCTTGGCCGATGTGCTGGAGCGGGGCGTGGGGCCGGTGCTCCAGGCCACGCCCCTGGCCCGGGCCATCGTCGAGGCCATGAACGAGGAGAACGACGAGGTCTTCGTCGAGGACGCCGGCGCCTACCTCCGAGTGTTCTCGCCCGGTGTGTGCCGCGTCAGCCGGGAGGGTGTGGAGGCCAGCCTGGGCCGACCCATCCGCTTCCCCGGCGACCTGGAGGTGATCATGTCCTCGTTCGCCGGCAAGGTGGCCATGAACGAGGACGGCGCCGTGTGGTGGCTGGCCCACGAGCCCAAGCCGGAGATCCCTTTGCACGCCATCGACCCAGCCTCAATCCCGGGAGGATGACCGCCATGGCCGACGCGCCGGCACGCAAGCTGAAGACCTACTCACTGCTGCCCACCGGGCGGCGCATCCCCAGCGAGTACGAGCTGGTGAGCTCCCGCCTGCACTACCACTACCCGCACAACTTCGAGCTCAGCAACGAGAACCCGGTGAGCCAGTGGTACTTCGAGCACCGGGAGTCGTCCCTGTTCCAGGCCCAGGACTGGGAGGAGTTCGCCGACCCCCGGCACACGACGTATCGCGGCTACAACGAGCTGCAGGACGCCAAGGAGACGGTGGTCGACGGACTGTTGCGTGAGATCGACGCCACCGGGTACGACGACTCGCTCGACAGCGAGTGGCTGGCCTTCCTGCACCAGTGGTACGGACCGCTGCGCTTCCCGGTCCACGGGTTGGAGATGATCTCCGCCTACGTGGCCCAGATGGCGCCCGCCTCGCGCATCACCAACTGCGGCGCCTTCCAGGCGGCCGACGAGATGCGCCGCCTGCAGCGCATCGCCTACCGGTCGGTGCAGTTGCACACGCACCGGGGGAGTGGCGACCCCCACGAGCAGCGGGCCTTCTGGGAGGACGCAGCACCGTTCCAGCCGCTGCGTGAGCTGATCGAGAAGGCGCTGATCGCCTACGACTGGGGCGAGTCGTTCACCGTCTTGAACCTGGTGATCAAGCCCCACATCGATCGCGTCATCAACGAGGAGTTGGCGGGGGCGCTGGCCGCGGCCAACGGTGACCCCATCCTGCGGGAGGTGCACTTCTCGCTCAACGAGGACGCGCTGTGGCACCGGGAGTGGAGCTTGGCCCTGGCCGCGTCGGCCGTCGCCGACACGCCCGCCAACGCCGACCAGCTGCGGGCATGGACCGACAAGTGGCGCCCGCTCGCGGTTGCCGCCGTGGAGGGGCTGGTGTCGGTGCTGGCCGAAGCGCCCGTGCCCCTCGACACCGGGACCGTGCACAAGGCGGTGATCGCCGGGGCCGAGGACGACCTGGCTCGGGCCCTGGCGGCTCCCGTCGCCTGACCGACATTCGAACGCAACGAAAACAAACCGAGGGGGATGACAATGGCTGAGTACAAGTTCTTCTCTGCCGAGTGGTGTGAGGCCGCGCTCGAGGTCTGCAACGCCAACGAGAAGGTGTACCAGGGCTTCAAGGACCCGCTGAACTTCTCGCACAAGATGGAGTTCGCGTGCCTCGACCGCGACCTGGCCACCCACATGGAGTGGAAGGAAGGCCGGGTGGCGTCGTGGGGGCCGCCCGTCTACGACGAGTCCGACCTGTGGCTGATCATCAAGGCGGACGTGGCCACATGGCGTGAGGTCGCCGAGGGTGGGAGCGAGGGCGGCAAGATGCTCATGGCGGGCAAGATCAAGTTCGTCAAGGGACCCATGGCCGCGGCCATCGAGAACGGCGGCGCTTTCAACAACTTCCTGCGCTCCTGGGGCGCGGTCGCCACGGACTGGGACGTGTGATGGCGCCCTCAGGCAAGCCGCGGTATCGCTGGGCCCTGGCTGTCACCTTCGTGGTGGGCGTGGCCATGGCGGTCGGCTCGCTGACCATGCAGCTGCCGTCCAAGGCGCAGGGCGTCGACAACCTCACCAACTCCTTCCGACCGGCGTTCAAGGCCGACGCGCTGGCCCAGACCAAGACGGACATGGCCACCGTGCAGGCCATGAGCGACGAGCTGCGGGGCAAAGCCATGCCCGCCATCGCCGGAGCGCTGAAGATGACGCCTGCACAACTGCAGACCTTCATCGGCCAGAACTTCCCGGCCGTGGCCAAGGGCGTGAGCCAGCTCGACACGGTGTTGCCGTACTTCTCGAACCTGGTGAACGGCCTCGACGCCCAGGCCGCCAACTTCCACAAGGCCGACGCCATCCCCACCAAGAACCTGCCGGCCACCACCGTGCCGTACATCTTCCTGCTGCCTGGCCTGCTGCTGGCCGCGCTGTCGGTGATCGGCTGGGTGCTGTCGTCGGCCGCCGCCCGGCGGGCAGTGTGGGGATGCACGGCCGTGGGACTGGTCCTCATCGTGGCGCCGCTCATTCTGAGTGTCCCGGCCAAGGCCCAGGCCGTCGACAACCTCACCAACGCCTTCCGCCCCGTCTTCACGGATCAGGGGGCGGCCACCACCCGGGCGAACATGGACACCGTCCAGAACATGAGCGACGAGCTCCAGGCCAAGATGCTCCCGGCCCTGGCCGGCGCGCTGCAGATGACGCCCGCGCAGCTGCAGGGCTTCATCGGCCAGAACTTCCCGGCCGTGGCCAAGGGCGTGAGCCAGTTGAACGTCATCCTGCCCCGGTTCCAGGGGCTGGTGAAGGGCATCGAGGCCAACGTCGGCAACTTCAAGAAGGCCGACGCCATACCGACCAAGGGAACGCCCACCACGCTGTTGCACTGGCTGTTCGTCATCCCCGGCATCGTGCTCCTGCTGACGGGAGCGGTCGCCCTGTTCGTGCCTTGGTGGAGCGGGGCCCGGGCGCCCACGCCTCGCTGGGCACCTGCGGGCGGGGCGTCGGCATGATCGCCGCCGTGCGCACCGCGCCGGCCTACCGGGTGCAGTTGGCCGAGGGCGACGACGCCAACGGCCTGGCCACCATCCTGGGAACGTTGCTCGGGCAGAACTTCGAGAACTTCCCGGACCGGGCTGCCATCGCCCGCCGGATGCCCCGGCCCGCGGCCGTCTACAGCACGGACACGGGCGACCTGGCCACGGTGGTGTTCGGGGCGGACGGCGCCACGGTGCACAACGGCATCGTGGGCCGGCCGAGCGTGACCGTGCACGCCACCGTGGACCAGATCCTCGACGTGGCCCAGCTCAAGATGGTGGGCTCGGGCCTGGTCCCTGCCGGCTTCTTCACCAAGCGGGGCGGGCGGGTGCTCGGCGACATCGCCCGCCACCGCCTGGTGGTGAAGGGCCTCGTCACCCACCCGGTGTCGTCGCTCCAGTTCATCGCCCTGATCTCGGTAGCCACCTGAACCATGTGAAGCCGTTCTCGTAACGGGAACGCCGGCTCTGCCTGCGCCAGCGTCACGAGCATGCGCTCACGAGAGGAGGAGGCGGCGGGTCAGCCGTGGCGGGCCCGCCGCTCGGCGATGGTCTCGTCGCCCGCCGCCCAGTGGGTGGGCGGCACCTCCCGGACCACGACCCGGATGCTGTCCCGGGGCGCGCCGACCGATTCCTCGACCGCCTCCGTCAGGGCGGTGACGAGCTTGCGGAGCTGCTCGGGACTGCGGCCCTCGACCAGCGTCACGTCCACGAAGGGCATGGACGAGGCTTACCACGGGCGTCCCGTCACGCGGGCCGCCGACGTTCCTCTGAGCGGAACGGAGCCGTTGCCGATCGGCCCGCCGTGCCCCATCGTCAGGACGTGGTCGGACGATGAGCCTGGTGCGAGAGCGCGCCGATGTCAGTCTCGAACTCGCGCGGCAGTTGGTCTCGTTGGCCGCGCGCCACGCCACGGACCTGGGGATCGCCGTGTCCATTGGGGTGGTGGACGCCGGCGGCAATCTCGTGACCGCTGATCGCATGGATGGTGCACCGCTGCTGTCGGTTGACATCGCCGTCGACAAGGCGTGGACGGCGGTGAGCTTCGGCCTTCCCACCGACGCGTGGTGGTCGCTCATCAAGGACGACCCCGCCCTGGCCACGGGCATGCCCCACCGGCCCCGGCTGGTGATCTTCGGTGGCGGCGTCCCCCTCCGCCACGACGGCGCCGTGGTGGGCGGCATCGGCGTGAGCGGCGGCAGCGCCGCCCAGGACGTCGCCTGCGCCCGCGCCGCGGTGGCGTCGATCGAAGGCCTGGAGACGCCGGCTTGAGCCGGCCCGACGACGCCACGGTGGCCTTCATGGAGCGGGTGGCGGCGGCGCGCGCCGGTGGTGTCGAGGCGCCTACGCCGGACGTCCGGCCCAGCGTGCCCCGCACCCTGCCCGAGGCCACCGACCGGTGGAACTCCCTCCGGGCCCTGGCCGAGCAGGTGATCGCCGAGGCCAACGCCGTGCTGGGCGCCGGTGGCGTCGAGTTGGTGGACGAGCACGGCACCGGTCGCGTCGCCTTCGCCCTGCGGCGCTCGGGCCGGGAGGTGCGGGTGGTCCTGCACCACATGAACCGCACGGCGTGGGTGGAGCTGGAGGGCTGGGGTCTCGACCCCGACGCGGCAGTGGAGCCGGACGGCCCGAACGCGCTGGACGACGTCGTCATCGTCCTGCTGGTCAAGAAGGAGGAACGAGTGCTGCACACGGACCATCGTCCGGAGCTGGGTGCCCGAGTGAACGCGGGCGGCATCGACACGAACTACCTGGAGGCGGGCGCCGGCGCGCCCGTGGTGCTCGTGCACGGCTCCGGGCCGGGCGTGAGCGCCTACGCCAACTGGCGCCTCACCATCCCCGGGCTGGCTCCCTACGTGCGGGTGCTGGCGCCCGACCTGGTGGGCTTCGGTTTCACCGAGCGCCCGGCCGGCATCACCTACGACATGGCCACGTGGGTGTCCCACCTCCTCGGCTTCCTCGACGCCCTGGGCCTCGATCGGGTGTCCATCGTGGGCAACAGCTTCGGCGGCGCCCTGGCCATCCGTACCGCCGTCGAGCATCCCGACCGGGTGGACCGGCTCGTCCTGATGGGCGCGGCCGGCCTGTCGTTCCCGATCACACCCGGCCTCGACGCGGTCTGGGGGTACGAGCCCTCGGTCCAGAACATGCGGGCGCTGCTGGAGATCTTCGCCTTCGACCAGGCGCTGGCCAATGACGAGCTGGCCGGCATCAGGTACCGGGCCAGCGTGGAGCCGGGCGTGCAGGAGTCCTACGCGTCGATGTTCCCGGCGCCCCGGCAACGTTGCGTCGACGCCCTGGCCACACCCGAGGACCAGGTGCGGGCCATCCCCCACGAGACCCTCGTGATCCACGGCCGGGACGACCGGGTGATCCCCGTGTCCAACGCCACCCGCCTCAGCCAGCTCATCGACCGGTCGCAGCTCCACGTGTTCGGCCGGTGCGGCCACTGGACCCAGATCGAGCGGGCCGACGAGTTCAACGAACTGCTCGTCGACTTCCTCCGGCCCCGACAAGGACAGGCATGAACGACACCGAACGCAAGCGCATGGCCGACGCCCTCCTCGGCGCCTACGCCAGTGGTGAGCCCATCGCGCCCCTCAGCGCGTCGGCCCCCGGCATGGACCTGGACGACGCCTACGCCGTGCAGCTTCTCCAGATCGAATCCCGCCTGAAGCAGGGGCACACGCTGAAGGGCCACAAGGTCGGTCTCACCGCCGCCGTCATGCAGCGGGCCATGGGCGTGGACCAGCCCGACTTCGGCCACCTGCTCGACGACATGTTCTGGGCCGAGCACGCGCCCATCCCCGTCGATGCCTTCCTCCAGCCGCGGGTCGAGCCGGAGATCGCCCTGGTGCTGAAACACGAACTGCGGGGCCCGGGTGTGACCGCGGCCGACGCCCTGCGAGCCGTCGACTTCGTGCTCCCGTCCCTGGAGCTGATCGACAGCCGCATCAAGGACTGGAAGATCACGCTGCTCGACACCGTGGCCGACAACGCCTCGTCCGGCGGCGTGGTGCTCGGCAGCCAGGCCACCGACCCGGCCGACGTCGACATCCGGCTGGCCGGGTGCAACCTGTTCAAGAACGGCGAGGTCGTGGCCACGGGGGCGGGGGGCGCCGCCCTGGGCCATCCGATGATCGCCCTGGCCTGGTTGGCCAACACGTTGGGGGAGCGGGGCGTGGTGCTGGAGGCCGGCCACGTCGTGCTTCCGGGGTCGTGCACGTCGGCCATCCCGGTGGTGCCGGGCGACGTCGTCACCGCCGTGTTCGCCGGCGTCGGGAGCGTGACAGCCGTGTTCGCGAGAAAGGACACATAGAAGATGTCGAAGGTCACCGCAGCCATCGTGGGCTCGGGGAACATCGGTACCGACCTCATGGCCAAGCTCCTCCGCAGCAAGCGGATCGAGCTGCGGTACATGGTCGGTGTCGACCCGGGTTCAAAGGGCCTGCAACGAGCAACGGCCGCGGGCGTGGAGGCATCAGCCGCCGGCGTGGACTGGCTGCTCGATCGCGATGAGCTGCCCGAGTTGGTCTTCGAGGCCACGTCGGCGAGCGCCCACCTGGACAACGCCTCGCGGTACGCAGAGGTGGGCGTCCAGGCCGTCGACCTCACCCCCGCGGCAGTGGGCCCGTACGTCGTGCCCGTGGTCAATCTCACCGAGCACCTCGACGCGCCCAACGTCAACATGATCACGTGCGGCGGCCAGGCCACCATCCCCATCGTGGCTGCGGTGACGCGAGTGGTCCCCGTGCCCTACGCGGAGATCGTGGCGTCGATCTCGTCGCGATCGGCGGGCCCGGGAACGCGCGCCAACATCGACGAGTTCACGGAGACGACGGCCAAGGGCATCGAGGTCGTCGGCGGGGCCCGGCGGGGCAAGGCCGTCATCGTCCTCAACCCGGCCGAGCCGCCCCTCATCATGCGCGACACCGTCTTCTGCGCCATCCCCGCCGACGCCGACCGCACCGCCGTCACCACGTCCATCGAGGAGATGGTGGCGTCGGTGCAGCGGTACGTCCCCGGCTACCGGTTGAAGGCCGAGCCCCAGTACGACGAACCTCGTGAGGGGTGGGACGGCCATGCCCGCGTGGCCGTGTTCCTGGAGGTGGAGGGCAACGGCGACTACCTGCCCCCGTATGCGGGCAACCTCGACATCATGACCGCAGCCGCCGCCGCCGTGGGCGAGGAGTTGGCCCGAGCCCGAACGGAGGTCCCGGCATGACACTGCGGAGCCACACGCCCGAGCAGTTCGACGAAGCCCGCTACGACGTGCGCATCACCGACAGCACGTTGCGCGACGGCAGCCATGCCATGGCCCACACCTTCACCGAGGCCCACGTGCGGGCCACCGTGCGGGCCCTGGACGACGCCGGCATCCCCGTCATCGAGGTGACGCACGGCGACGGCCTGGGTGGGTCGTCGTTCAACTACGGCTTCTCCAAGACCGACGAGCTCGACCTGGTGATGGTGGCGGCCGACGAGGCCAAGCAGGCCCGCATCGCCGTGCTCCTGCTGCCGGGCGTGGGCACGGTGGAGGATCTGTGCCGGGCGCGCGACCGCGGCGCCAGCGTGGTGCGCATCGCCACCCACTGCACCGAGGCCGACATCTCCATCCAGCAGTTCGGTCTGGCCCGGGAGCTGGGCATGGAGACGGTGGGCTTCCTCATGCTCAGCCACATGATCACGCCCGAGCAACTGGCCAAGCAGGCGCGCATCATGGCCGACGCCGGGTGCCAGTGCGTCTACGTCGTGGACTCAGCCGGCGCCCTTGTGCTCGAGGACGCGGGCGACCGGGTGGCTGCCCTCGTGGCCGAGCTGGGTGACGCCGCCCAGGTCGGGTTCCACGGTCACAACAACCTGGCCATGGGCGTGGCCAACTCGGTGCTGGCCGTGCGGGCCGGGGCTCGCCAGATCGATGGCGCCACCCGGGCGCTGGGCGCGGGTTCGGGCAACGCGCCCACCGAGGTGCTGGCCGCCGTGTTCGACCGCCTGGGCGTGCGCACGGGCCTGGACGTGGGTGGCATGTTGCGGGCGGCCGAGGAGGTCGTGCGTCCCTTCATGCTGCGAGAGCCGGTGATCGACCGCAACGCCATCATCATGGGCTACGCCGGCGTGTACTCCAGCTTCCTGCTCCACGCCGAGCGAGCTGCGGCGCGCTACGACGTGCCTGCCCACGAGATCCTCACCGAGGTGGGCCGGCGCCGCTACGTCGGTGGCCAGGAGGACATGATCATCGACATCGCCATCGAGCTGTCCAAGCAGCGGGCGGGTGCGCGGTGAGCGGGCGCCTGAACCCGGCGGTCGCCCTCGCCGTGCTGGAGCGGGCGGAGCACGAACGCACGGCCGTCGCACCGCTCACCGACGAGTGGCCCGACCTCGACCTGCGTACCGCCTACGACATCCAGGACGCAGCCCTGCAACGCCGGCTCGAGCGGGGCGAGCGCCTGGTGGGCATCAAGCTCGGGCTCACGTCCCGGGCCAAGCAGGAGCGCATGGGCGTGGCGTCGCCGCTGGTGGCGTGGCTCACCGACGCCATGGTGCTGCCCGCCGGTGCACCCGTGCCCCAGGGCGCGCTCATCCACCCGCGCGCCGAGCCCGAGATCGTGTTCGTGATGGGCGAGCGGCTGGTGGGCCCCGGTGTCACCGCCGTGCAGGCCCTGGCCGCGGTGGACGAGGTGTACGGCGGAGTCGAGATCATCGACAGCCGTTTCGCCGACTTCCGCTTCACCCTGCCCGACGTGGTCGCCGACAACGCGTCGTCCGCTCGCTTCGTGCTCGGTCCCGTGGGCGTGAGCCCGGCCGGCCTGGACCTGTCGCTCGAAGCCTGCCTGGTGGAGGTGGACGGCAAGGTGGTCGACTCGGCGACGGGCGCGGCCGTGCAGGGGCACCCGGCGGAAGCGTTGGCCCTGGCTGCCAACACCCTGGCCGAGCGGGGCCGGGCCATCGAGGCCGGGTGGCTGGTGCTCACGGGCGGCATGACCGATGCGTTCCCGGTCACGCAGGCCACGTCCGGCGCGGTGTCCTTCACGCACCTGGGACGCATCCCGATAGCGAGCGGCGAGTGAGGAGCGGATGATGGAGCTCATCAGCCACGTCATCGACGGCGAGCTGGTCGAGTCGGCCGACGGGGCCCGCTTCGAGACGATCGACCCGTGGACGCGCCAGCCGTGGGCCGAGGTGGCCCTGGGGTCGGCCGCCGACGCCGACGCGGCCGTGGCCGCGGCGCGTGATGCCTTCGACAACGGTCCCTGGCCCCGCATGGGCGCGGCCGAGCGGGGCGCCGTGCTTCACCGCCTGGCCGACCTCATCGAGGCCCACGCCGCCGACCTGGCCAGGGCCGACACCACCGACATGGGCAAGCCCGTCACCGACATGCTCACCAAGGACGTGCCCCGGTCGGCCATGAACTTCCGCTTCTTCGCCGACCACGCCCGGTTGTCGACGGGCGAGGTCTATCCCATGGACTCCGGGCACCACGCCTACTCGCGCTTCGACCCGGCCGGCGTGGTGGCCGCCATCGCGCCGTGGAACTTCCCGCTCATGCTGGAGACGTGGAAGGTGGCGCCGGCGCTGGCCTGGGGCAACACCGTCGTTCTCAAGCCGGCCGAGGACACGCCCGCCTCGGCCACCCTGCTGGCCCGGATGGCACTGGAGGCGGGCATGCCTCCCGGCGTGCTGAACGTGGTACACGGCTTCGGGCCCGACTCGGCCGGGCAGGCCCTCACCGAGTCGCCGGGCGTCGACCGCATCACGTTCACCGGCGAGTCGACCACGGGCCGGGCCATCGCTCGTGCGGCGGCGGCCAACCTCACGCCCGTGAGCCTCGAACTGGGGGGCAAGGGAGCCAACATCGTCTTCGCCGACGCCGACCTCGACAACGCCGTCGCCTGGTCGACCAAGGCCATCTTCACCAACGCCGGGCAGGTGTGCCTGGCCGGCAGCCGGGTGTACGTCCAGCGCCCGCTGTACGACGAGTTCGTGGCCCGTTTCGTGGAGGCGGCCGAGGCGCTGGTGATCGGCAACCCGTCCGACCCGGCCACCGAGGTGGGCCCGCTGGCGTCGGCCGAACACCACGAGAAGGTGGTCGGGTACCTCGACGGTATCGGGCCAGACGGCGGTAAGGTGCTCACAGGGGGGAGGGGTGATGGTTGGGTCGTGCGACCGACGATCGTGGTGGACGCACCGACGGGCGCGCGTGTGTATCGCGAGGAGGTGTTCGGCCCCATTGTCACCGTGCATCCGTTTGCTACCGAGCGCGAGGCGCTGGCCCTGGCCAACGACACCCGGTACGGGTTGAACGCCATGGTGTTCACCGAGAATCTCAGCCGGGCCCACTCGGTGGCCGCTCGCCTGCGGGCCGGCACGGTGTGGGTGAACTGCTTCTTCATCCGGGACCTGCGCGCGCCGTTCGGGGGCGTCGGCGACTCGGGCGTGGGCCGGGAGGGCGGCACGTTCAGCCGGGAGTTCTTCACCGAGCCCAAGGCGGTCGTGGCTCAGATCACGCAGTAGGGGAGGACCCGCCAGGCCCGGCGGGACAGGGGGGTTTCATGGAGGTGCCGGTATTCGTGGATGGCGAGCTCTTCCCGGGGTGGGCGCGCGGTCGCGGCCATGATCTCGGGGACGCCGCCGCTGACGCCGACCTGCCGGTGCCGTACGGCCCGGACGACGACGAGCGCCTGTGGTTGCTCGACTTCCACTGGCCGCGCGGGCTCACGCCGCTGGGCATGACCACGTTCGCCACCACGTACACCCAGATGACGCACCAGGCGGCGACGACCTTGGAGATCCCCACCACGGACGGCATCGCCGTGCGCTTCGTGGGGCCGTTCCTGTACATCACGCCCCGCATGCCGCCGCCCGAGAAGGTGGCCGCCCGCCGCCAGGTCGCGCCGGCATCGATGGCCGCGTGGCTGCAGGCCTTCCCCGAACGGTGGGAGCGGCGGGCCCGGGCCCTGGACCGGGAGTTCGCCCGCCTCATGGCCGTGGAGAGCCGGTGCCCGGCGGGGATCGCCGCCCACCTGAGTGCCGCCGTGCTGTACGAGCGATGGGCGTGGCGGGTGCACTTCGAGGAGATGTACGTCCTGCTCGCCGGACACCTGCGGTACCGGGAGGCCATGGGCGAGCTGGGCGTCGGCCCGGCCCTGGCCGATGCGTGCCTGGCCGGGCGGCCCACCGCCATGTCGGCCGGCGACGCCGCCGTGTTCCGCCTGGCCCGTGCGTTGGGGGACCCGGCCCTGGTCGACACGCTGCTGGCCGACGTGCTCGCGCCCCACGGCGACCGGGCCGAGGGCATCGCCGACGTGGGCCTTGCGTCGTGGCGGGAGCGGCCCGACATCGTGCTCGACCGGGCTCGGCTGGTGGCCGGCGGGGCGCCGCCCCCCACGGAGCAGGCGCTGGCCGCCGACCGCGAACGAGCGCGGGCCGAGGCCCGGTCGCTGGCGGTCGACGGCGCGGCCGTCGACGCGCTCTTGGCCGGGGCCGACCGCACCAACTGGATCTGGTGGAACGAGCACCACAACGCGCTGATCGACCTGCGGGCCACGCTGCCGTTGCGCCGTCACGCCCTGGCCGCCGGGCGCCAGCTGTTCGACGACCCCGAGGGTGCCCTGCTGTGCAGCTACGAGGAGCTGATGGAGGGCTTGCGCGACGACGGGACCCAGACCCGGCCATCGCCCGAGTTGCTCGCCGAGCGCCGGGCCTGGCTGGACACGTGGCGGGCCCGGCGAGAAGACCTGCCGACCACCAGGGGCGAGGGCGTTCTGGACGCCGCCGACCCCATCCTGGCCGAGATCTTCGGCATGCCCGGCGGCAGCGGCGGGGCCGGCGGTGGGGATGCTCTTGCCGGCGTCCCCGCGTCGCCCGGCGTGGTGGAGGGAACGGCCAGGGTGGTGCTGGTGGCCGACGACCTGCACTCGCTCGACCAGGGCGATGTGCTGGTCTGTCCGGGCACGTCGCCCAACTGGGCCAGCGCCTTCGCCGTGGTGGCGGCGGTGGTGTGCGACGGCGGCGGCATGACCACCCACGCCGCCATCTGCGCTCGCGAGTACGGCATCCCGTGCGTCGTCGCCGCCCTCGACGCCACCCGCCTCTTGCGCTCGGGCGACCGCGTGCGCGTCGACGGCACGCGCGGCACCGTCACCCGCCTGCCGTAACTCGTCCCACCGGTTTCGTGCGCAGGAGCACGCGACTGTCGCGAGTTGCTGGACGACAAACGCCAAGGTGGGCACGACCGAGATCGGAAACGCCAGAGTCGGAAGTCCCGTTCCGCATTGCAGAACGGCCTCCTTCCCGCCGCCCGGCCCCGCTGTTCACAATCGCAGGGACAGGGAGGTGGCCGTGCAATACGAGTTGCGCCAGCAGGTTGTCGAGCCCAAGCGCCCGACGTTCCAACACTTGATCGACCGCTTCGGGGACCGACCGGCAACCCGCTACGAAGAGGGCACGATCGACATCCAGGCCCGGGAGCACTTCCACTACCGGCCGCTGTGGGACCCCGAGCACGAGATCTACGACGACGGCTACTCGGCCCTGCGCCTGGCCGACCCGTACAGCTTCCTCGACCCTCGCCAGTTCTATTACTTCCCCTACACGGTGGCCCGGGCCGCGCTGCACGAGGCGTTCGGCAACACCATGTCGTACATCGGCGAGCGCCACCTGTTCGAGCAACTGCCCGCCGAGTGGCGCCAGTTGGTGACCGAACTGGTCGTGCCCCTCCGCCACTACGAGGCGGGCGCCCAGCTGCTCACGTCGTCGGCCACCCGGTTCGCCAACGGCACGTCCATCTCGCAGTGCGCGTCGTTCGCCGCCTTCGACCGGATCGCCAATGCCCAGATGCTGAGCCGCGTGGGGCTGGCCGTCAGCGAGGACGGCTCGGTGCTGAGCGACGGCAAGCGGGCGTGGTTGGACGACCCCGCGCTGCAAGGTCTGCGCCGCGTGATCGAGACGCTGCTCGTGGAGCGCGACTGGGCTGTCGGCCTCATCGGCCTCGAGCTGGTGGACGCCCAGCTGTACCCGCTCCTCTACCGCCACCTGGACGAGACCGCCCTGCTCGGCGGGGCCGGGGCCTACAGCCTCGTGGCCCAGCACTTCGCGGGCTGGTACACCGACCAGCGGCGCTGGCTCGACGCGCTGGTGCGGGCCTGGCTCGACGACCCCGAGTACGGCGGCAGCAACAAGCAGGCCCTGGCTGCCATCGCCGGCGAGTGGCTGCCCAAGGCCACCGAAGCAGTGGCCACCCTGGCCGCCCGGATGGACGACCTCGTGCCCGAGGCCAAGGCCAGCGTGGCCGTGGCCGAGCAGCGGTCGAAGGTCGACGAGGCGCTGCGCACGCTCGGCGCGATGTGAGGAAGGCAGACACGATGGCAATCAAGACCCCACCCAAGTCCCCGCCCAAGTCGCCGCCCAAGTCGAAGGCGCGCCCGGTGGGCGTCCACGTGCAGGACAACGAGCAGAACCGCGCCGTGATCGAGGCCATCGAGCAGGACAACCCCGATGTCACCGTGACCCACATGCCCGGCCTGGTCGAACTCCAGACCGTCGGCCAGTTGGTCGTCCGCCGGGCCACGGTCGAGTCGAAGCTGGGCCGGCCGTGGGAGACGCACGAGTTCCAGATGGCGATCGTGAGCTACATCGGCCACATCGCCGACTGGGACGAAGACGAGATAGTCATCCGCTGGGATCACTGAGGACACCGAAGGAGCTGCGCTGATGTCCAAGCTGTCGATGAAGGACCGGTACGGGTTGCTCACCCGGGACCTGGACTGGTCACCCACGTACGTGGATCCCAAGGACGTGTACCCGTACACCACGTTCGAGGGCATCAAGATCCACGACTGGGACGCGTGGGAGGACCCCTTCCGCCTGACGGTCGACTCGTACTTCAAGTACCAGGCCGAGAAGGACCGGCGGCTGTACGCGGTGCTCGACTCGTACGCCCAGAGCCAGGGGCACCTCGGGTTGTCGGACGCCCGGTACCTCAACGCCATGAAGCTGTTCCTCCAGGGCGTCACGCCCCTCGAGTACCAGGCCCACCGCCACTTCGCTTTCCTGTCCCGGTACCTGGACGGGCCCGGGCCCCGCTTCGCGGCGCTGTGCCAGAGCCAGGACGAGCTGCGCCACACGCAGACCGAGACGCACACGCTGAGCCTGTACAACAA
Source organism: Acidimicrobiales bacterium (assembly GCA_035651095.1). Lineage (GTDB taxonomy): Bacteria > Actinomycetota > Acidimicrobiia > Acidimicrobiales > JAUTXP01 > DASRGI01. The sequence goes on from DASRGI010000208.1 coordinate 28,629, forward strand.
GTTCTACGGGGGCTTCCACAGCTTCTCGAAGATGCACGACCGGGTGTGGTACCTGTCGGTGCCCAAGTCGTTCTTCGACGACGCCGTGTCGGCCGGGCCCTTCGAGTTCCTCACGTCGATCTCGTTCAGCTTCGAGTACCTGCTCACCAACCTGCTGTTCGTCCCCTTCATGAGCGGCGCCAGCTTCAACGGCGACCTGCCCACGATGACGTTCGGCTTCTCGGCCCAGTCGGACGAGAGCCGGCACATGACGCTCGGTTTGGAGTCGGTGAAGTTCATCCTCGAACAAGACGAGGGCAACGTCCCCATCGTGCAGGACTGGATCGACAAGTGGTTCTGGCGCTCGTACCGGGTAACGGGTCTGGTCGCGGCGATGATGGACTACATGCTTCCCAAGCCGGTGATGAGCTGGAAGGAAGCGTTCAAGCTGTACTTCGAGGACCAGATGCTCGACGGCCTGTTCCCCGACCTGGCGTACTACGGCATCCGCCCGCCCCGGCACGTGGCCGACGCCATCGCCGAGAAGGACGTGCTCAGCCACCAGGTGTACTGGACGCTGTACTCCTTCAGCTTCGCGGCGGGGTTCACCACCACCATCCCGGAGAAGGAGAACCTGGACTGGCTGTCGGCCCAGTACCCCGACACGTTCGAGCGTTACTTCCGGGGCAACTGGGAGAAGGCCCAGCGCATCAGGGACGCCGGCGGCCGCTTCTTCTTCCAGGGCCTGCCCCAGCTGTGCCAGACATGCCAGATCCCGATGCTGTTCACCGAGCCCGGCGATCCCACGCGCATCGCGTTTCGGAGGAGCGAGTACAAGGGCGAGTCGTTCGACTTCTGCTCCGACGGCTGCAAGTGGATCTTCGACCGGGAGCCGGAGAAGTACGTGCAGGCGTGGTTGCCCGTGCACCAGATCTTCCAGGGCAACTGCGGCGGCCCCAGCGTTCCCGAGGTGCTGGCGTGGTACGGCCTGCAGGAGGGCGACGCCGGCGAGTACGAGGGCTCGCTCGACCAAGTCTCGTGGGCGGACTGGCACGCGAAGGGAGGTGAGTGACCGTGGGTGTGCGCGCCATCAGCACGTACGAGTTCCCGTCGGCCGATCGCCAGGAGATGTACGGCGACGACCAGTTGGTCCACGTGCACTGGAAGGGCAACCTGTTCATGTGCGCGGCGGCATGCTTCCGGGCGCCCCGGGCCATGCCGTGGGCCGACTTCAAGGCGGCCATGGTCGACGGGTGGGCGTCGTCGGACCCGGACTACACGCCGGACGCGCCGAAGTCGTGGGAGCTCGACGGCCGGCCCTTCGACCCCAAGCCCGACCAGTCGCTCGCCGACCTCGGCGTGGGCCACAAGTCGCTCATCAGCTTCGCCGGGTGAGCGGCCGTGTCACCTTCGTCGACCACGGCGTCACCGTCGAGGCCCGTCCTGGTGAGACGATCCTCGCAGCCGTGTGCCGCACCGGGTACTTCTACCGGTACGGGTGCCGGCGGGGTGGCTGCGGCGTCTGCAAGGCGCTCGTGGTGGATGGGACCGTGACCCACGCGGCCGTGGTGGCCGACAGCGTCCTCACTCCCGAGGAGGCTGCCCGCGGCCTGTGCCTCACCTGCCGTGCCGTACCCAACGGAGACATCCAGCTCCGGCTCGTCGACGGCGACGAGCTCCGCTGCGTCTCGCCCCTGCTCGCCGGTGCTCTGAACCGGGCCCTCACCAAGGAGATCCTCTGATGTCAGTCATGCGCATGGGCTACGTCCACATCCGGGTAACCGATGTCGAAGCAGCCAAGAAGCACTACACCCGCACCATGGGCATGCAGGTCGTGGCCGAGGGCGACGGCACCGCATACCTGAAGTGCTGGGACGAGTACGACCACCACTCGGTCGTCCTCGAAGAAGGCGGCGTCGGGCTGGTGAAGCTCGGCTACAAGGTCGAGACGCCGGAGGACCTGGCCACCTACGAGAAGCGGGCCCAGAAGTTCGGGGCCTCCGTGTCTCGCATGGGCAAGGGCGAGAACCTGGCGGTGGGCGACGGCGTGCGCATCATGCTCCCGTCCGAGCACGTGCTCGAGCTGTACAACGACATCGAGTACCTGGGCACGGAGACGGGAACGCTGAACCCCGACCCGTGGCCCCGTGACGGCGTGGGCGTCTCCGCTCCGCGTCTCGACCATGCCCTGCTCACGGCCGACGACGTGGAGACCACCGAGCGCTTCTTCCAGGAGGTCCTCGGGTTCCAGGCCGTGGAGCGGGCCATCACCGACCCGGCCGACCCCATGCTCATCGGCACGTGGCTGTCGTGCACCAACACGCCCCACGACATCGCCTACGTGAAGGGCCCCAACGGCAAGCTCCACCACTTCGCCTACGCCATGGAGGACTGGAACAGCATCCTGCGGGCGGGTGACATCTTCTCCATGGACGACGTCCCCGTCGACGTGGGCCCCACCCGCCATGGCATCACGCGGGGCGGCACGATCTACTTCTTCGATCCTTCGGGCAACCGCAACGAGGTGTTCTGCGGCGGCTACATCGTCTACCCCGACTTCCCGACGATCACGTGGACGGCCGATCAGCTGGGCAAGGGCATCTTCTACATCCAGCGCGAGCTGAACGAGCGCTTCACCAGCGTCGTCACCTGAGCCGTGACGGATACGTACGCAGCCCGGCCCACGACCCCGCACACGATCAGGGTCGAGCCCCTCGGTCAGGAGGTCGAGTGCCGGGAGGATCAGTCCATCCTGGACGCGTGCCTGCGGGCGGGCATCTGGCTGCCCCACGCGTGCACCCACGGAACGTGCGGCACGTGCAAAGCCGACCTGTTGGCCGGCGAGGTCGACCACGGCGAGTCGTCCGCCTTTGCCCTCATGGACTTCGAGCGGGACGAGGGCAAGGTCTTGCTGTGCTCGGCCAGTCCGAGGTCCGACGTCACCATCGAGGGTGACGTCGACCTCGAACCGGGCCTGGTCTTCCATGCCGTGCGCGACTTCGAGGGAACGGTCACCACCATCGAGGAGTGCGCCCGGGAGACGCTGCGGCTGGCCGTCGAGCTGGACGAGCCCATCGAGTTCAGCGCCGGCCAGTACGTGAGCATCCACGTGCCGGGCACGACGGTGACGCGCACGTACTCGATGGCCAACCCACCCAGCGAGAAGCGGCGGCTGGAGTTGCACATCCGGCGTACGCCGGGCGGCGTGGCCACCGACGGGTGGATCTTCGCGTCGTTGCGGGAGGGCGACCGGGTGCGGTTGTCGGGGCCGTACGGGCGGTTCATGTTCCGGCCCGCCCGGCCCGAGCCGGCCATCATGATCGCCGGCGGAACGGGCCTGGCGCCCATCAAGTCCATGATCCGCCACGCCCTGGAGGAGGGGCTGGGCCAGGAGCTGTACCTGTACCAGGGCGCCCGCACCTTGGCCGACCTGTACGACGTCGACTTCTTCACCGACTTGGCCGCCGCCCACCCCGGGCAGTTCACCTACCGGCCATGCCTGTCGGATGAGCCCTGGGACGGACCGTGCGGGATGGTGACCGACGTGCTGGCCGCGGACTTCGAACGGTGCCGCGGGTTCGTGGCCTACGTGTGCGGACCGCCGCCCATGGTGGACGCCGGCATCAAGACCCTCATGGCCAAACGCCTCTTCCCCCGGGACATCTACCGGGAGGACTTCTTCGACCAGTCCGACAAGGCCACCGGAGGCATCCGGAGCCCGTTGTTGAAGCGGTAGGCGACGGTGCTGGCGGTGGTCCGGCACGGCGAGACGGTCTCGTACCGAGACGGGGGTCTCACCCCGGCCGGCCACGATCAGGCCGCCGCCGCCGGGCACCACCTGGTGGAGTTGGCCCGCCGGGCCGGCTGCGCCATCGGGCCTGACGTGTACACCAGCCCGTCCCGGCGATGCCGGGAGACGGCCCGGGTGATCGCCGCCGTCCTCGGCACCGAGGGGGTGTCCGTGCGGGTGACGGTGACGGAGGACATCGCGTCGGTCCGCCTGGTGGACGGCGGCGAGCTGCTCGACCTGGGGCTGGCCCAGGACCGCCCGCCATCGCCCGCCATCGACGACCTCAGCCGGTTCTGGTCGGAGCTGGCGGCCGGGCACGACGTGTTCCGGTCGTGGGAGCAGGGCGGCTTCCCGTGCTTCGAGTCGCCCGACGACGTGCGGTCGAGGTTGCGCGCCTTCGTGGAGTGCCACGCCGGGGCCACGGTGGCGGTGACCCACGGCGAGATCTGCCGGTTGCTGGCGGGCGCCGCCGGCATCCCCGAGTTGGGTGCCGTCCTTGCCCTGGGCGGGGCGCTGGACGGTACTGCCGACGGGACCGCCGATGGGACCGCCGCCAACGGCAAGACGCGGGACACGTTGCGGCGGATGGCTGGCATGATGGGGTATCCGGGGGTTGATCGTGGATGATCGAGCGTCGTCGAACCTGCAATCCGTGGCGGCGGCTCTGGAGTTGCTGAACTGCTTCGCCGTCGCGGGCGAGCTGGGCGTCACCGAGGCGGCGGCGGAGCTGGGCGTGGCCAAGAGCACGGCCCACCGCCTCCTCACCACCCTGGCCGGGTGCGGCTTCGCCGAGCGCACCGCCAGTGGGCGGTACCGGCTGGGCGTGCGGGTGTACGAGTTGGGCGAGATCGCCGTCAACCGCATGGGCCTGCACGAGGTCGCCCTCCCCGTGCTCGAAGAGCTGCGGAACGCATCGGGCGAAACCGTCCACGTCGCCATCCCCGACGGGCGCGACGTCGTCTACATCGCCCGCATGGAGAGCTACCAGGGTCTGCGTTTCTCGTCCCGCGTCGGGCGCCGGTTCCCCGCCCACGCCACCAGTTCGGGCAAGGCCATCGCCGCCTACAACCCGGACGTGGCCCGGGCCGTGCTGAGTGGCGACCTGCGCCGCCTCACCGGGCGGACGATCTCCACCACCCGGGCGTTCGTCGACGCCCTGGCCGAGATCCGGCGCACCGGCTACTCGTGCAGCAACGAGGAGGCCGAGGTCGGCCTGTCGTCCGTGGCGGCCCCGATCATCGGCCCCGACGGAGTGGCCGTGGGCGCCGTGTCCATCGCCGGGCCCACGCAACGGGTGTTGCAGGACGTGTCGGTCACGGCCAGCCGGGTGAAGCGGGCGGCCGCCCGCCTGGCCCGGGACCACGCGGCGTGGATCCCGCCGCTGCGCGACACCCGGGTGGGCGCGGCTCGGCCGTGACGCCGGCCGAGGTGGCGCGCTGGGCGGCCGTCCTGGGGCGAGCGCGGGTGGAGCGCCGGACCATCCAGCCCCTCACCGACTCGGCGGTGCTGACCATGGACGACGCCTACGCGGTACAGGCCGTCGTCACCGCCGAGCGCCTGGCCCGGGGGGAGCGGGTCGTGGGGTGGAAGCTGGGCTACACGTCGACGGCCATGCGAGCCCAGATGGGCGTCGACCAACCCAACTTCGGCCCGCTTACCGACGCCATGGTGCTGGCCGACGGGGCGGTTGTCAGCCGGTCGTTGGTGCAGCCGCGGGTCGAGCCCGAGATCGGCGTGCGGGTGGTGGAGGACGTGCCCGCGGGTGCCGGGCCCGCGCTCGTGGCCGCGTGCATCGGGGCGCCGTTCGCCGCCCTCGAGGTGGTCGACTCGGTGTTCGAGGGCTACCGCTTCCGCATCGAGGACAACACGGCCGACGGCTCCTCGGCCGCCCAGGTGGTGGTCGGGCCGGCCCTGCCTGCCGGTGCCGCTGCCGACCTGCCCGGCGTGCCGGTGCGCATGTGGCACGACGGCATGCTGGTGGGGGAGGCCCTGGGGGCGGCTGCGTGGGGGCACCCGTACCGCGGGGTGTCGTGGTTGGTGGCCCAGGGCGTGCGGTTGCGGGCCGGGGACTTCGTGATCACGGGCGGGCTCACGGCTGCCGTTCCGCTGGGGCCGGGCGACGTGGTGACGGCCCGGTTCGGCGCCGTCACGGTCAGCGTGCGGGGCGCTCAGGTCCCTGCCGTGTCCCGCCAGGCCCGGTAGCCGCCCACCAGGTCGGTGGCCCGGGTGAGGCCCAGATCCCGCAGGGCGGCGGCGGCCAGGCTCGACGCGTAGCCCTCGTTGCACACGACGACGATGCGGAGGTCGGCCCGGTCGGCCGCGGGGATGCGGTCGGGGCTGGTGGGGTCGAGCCGCCACTCCAGCACGTTGCGCTCGATCACCACGGCGCCGGGCAGGTCGCCCTCGTCCCGCCGGTTGGCCTCGGGGCGGATGTCGACCACCAGGGCGCCCGCTGCCTGCTCGGCGGCGAGGTCGGCGGGTTCGACTCGGTCGAGGCCGCGGCGGGCCTGTTCGAGGACTCGGGCGATAGCGCTGTCGGTCATGGGTTCAAAAGATGACTGGTTCGATCGGGATTAACGGGGTAGGGTGCAGTCCACGCAGACGAGAGGTTCGTTCCATGCCTGCAGTCTCCCTCCTTTTGCCATCCGAGCACACGCGGCCGAGCGCCGTCGTCGTTCGGCCCGGAGTTCGCTTGGCCAGAGTGCCGGCGCCGACGCAAGACTGGTCGTCGTGAACAAGGTGCTCGGCTTCCCGAACCCGGTGAACAAGGTGCTCGGCTTCCCGAACCCGGTGAACAAGGTGTCGGCCCGGTTGGTGGCCGGCGGCGTGGTGCTCATGGCGGCGTCCGCTCTGGTGTTCCGCCAGCCGTGGATCCTCGTCCCGCTGGCGTACGGCTTCTGGGCCCGAGTGTTCACCGGTCCGAAGCTGAGCCCGCTCGGGCAGTTCGTCACCCGGGTCGTCACGCCCGCCCTGTCGGTGCAGGAGAAGCTCGTGCCCGGGCCGCCCAAGCGCTTCGCCCAGTCCATCGGCGCCGGGGTGACCACGCTCGCTCTGCTGCTGCACTTCGCCTTCGGGTTCACCACGGGCGCCGACGTGCTGCTCGGCCTCATGGTGGTGTTCGCCACCCTGGAGTCGGTGTTCGGCTTCTGCGTGGGGTGTGCGATCTTCGCCGCCCTCATGCGCCTCGGCATCATCCCGGCCGAGGTGTGCGACGCCTGCAACAACATCTGGGCGCGCCAAACCGCGGCCTGACCTGCCTGCGCAACGACCCCGCCGCGGTGGCGGCCCGCGCCATGTGCGGCTGTGACGTGCAGCAGAACGCTGAAGGATGGGGCGTCGGCGGCGATCAGTCGGTGGGGGCGCCCAGCTCGCGCAGGCCGTTGGCCAGGGCGACGCGCAGGCGCCGGGCCGAACCCGCGGTGATGTGGGCGCTCAGGCCCGCCCCCTTGGCGCCCTCCTCCTCCAAGGTGACGATGAGTCGGGGCTCGCCGTCCTCGTAGTCGTCGGACACGGCCACCGCCCAGGTGACGGCGGCCTGTTCCTCGTCGGGCTGGTCGCCCCTGTCCTCGTCGATCGAGCGTCGCATGGCGCCAGTCGAGCACGGGGCGCAGGTGCGGCCCGTCACCGAGCGGCAACCTGCCCGAACCATGGCGCCGGTCCGCATCCGCCATGACCTGCCCATCGACGGTCCCCATCCTGGAAACGCCACCCACTGGTACGTCCACCGCTTCGGCGACGCCCTGGACGAACCGTTCCGCGCCGCCGGGCAACGCGTGCTCGGTTTCCTCCGAGGATTCGGGGGGAATCAGTCCCGGCGGCCCGTACTCGCTGACGAGCGTAGAGTGTGATTTCACTATCACCCGTCGACGGGCACCAGGGACGTGCACGCAGCGTGGCCAAGGCCACTGTCGGGTGCCGAACATGACACCACTGGGACGTGACTCATGGACGAATGGACGATCGACAGCTGGATGTTCCCGGCGTCGGCGGGTATCCCGGAACCGGTCGCTCCCTATGCCCACGCGACCGCGGCCGGACCGCTGGTGTTCGTCACCGGCCAACTGCCGGTCGAGCCGGCTACCGGGAAGGTGGTGGGGGGCGGCATCGGAGTCCAGACCGACCAGGTGCTCAGCAACCTGGCGCGCGTGCTGGGGCTGACGGGCTCGGGCCTGGGCCGGGTCGTGCAGGCCCGGGCGTACCTCACGGACATGTCGATGTACGCGGACTTCAACCGCGCCTATTGCGCCTGGTTCCCCGACCGGTTGCCCAGCCGCACGTGCGTGGGCGTTACCGCGTTGGCGTTCGGAGCGTTGGTCGAGATCGAGGTCGTGGCCCTGCGCGACTGACAGCCACGGGCGTGGTGTGGGCCGTGCTCGCCACCCTCGTCACCAACGGTCGGGGGGTGGTCAGTGATGGTCGACGCCGTGCTCGTGGGTGTGGGCGGTGGCGCCGTGGCCGTGGGTGTGCTCGTGGATCAGGTTCACGTCCAGCAGCAGGTCGCGGTTGCCCAGCACGTCGCCCGGCGCGCCTTCGGCCACGAGGCGGTGGTCTTCGCCCAGCACCACGCAGCGGTCGGCCAGGGGGTCGAGGGTGTCGAGGTCGTGGGTGGCGAGCACGATGGTCTTGCCCGCCCGGTTGAGCTGGACGATCAGCTCGATCAGCCATTGCTGGGTGCGGGGGTCGAGGGCGGCCGTGGGTTCGTCGAACAGCAGCACGTCGGGGTTCATCACCAGCACGGACGCGATGGCGACGCGCTTCTTCTGCCCGCCCGACAGCTGGTACGGCGCCCGGCTGGTGAGATCGGCGATGTCGAGCATGGCCACGGTGTCGTCCACCCTGGCCTCGACCTCGTCGCGCGGCAGGCCCATGTTCAAGGGGCCGAAGGCGATCTCCTCGCGCACGGTGGGCGAGAACACCTGGGCGTCCGAGTTCTGGAACACGAAGCCCACCCGTCCCCGGAAGCCGCGGTTGAACTGCTCGTCCTCCAGGTGTTCTTCGGTGACGTCGGAGCCGAAGGCGCGGTACGTGCCGTTGTCCGGGAACACCAGCCCGTCGAGCATCTTGAGGAGGGTCGACTTGCCGCATCCGTTGGCCCCGAGCAGCGCCACCTTCTCGCCCGGGGCGACGGCCAGCGATACGCCGTCGAGGGCGGGGTAGCGGCCGAGGTACGCGAAGGACACGTCCTCCAGGACGAGCAGCGGCTCAGCGGCCGAGGGCACGATCGCCTCCCAACGCCACGAAGGCGGCGGCCACGCACGCCACCGCCCACAGCACGTCCCGGGGGCCCACTCGTGCCGGTTCCAGCGTGCGCACCTCGCCCGTGTAGCCGCGCGACACCATCGCCATGTGCACCTCTTCGGCGAGGGCGTGCGACTTGCCGAAGAGGGCGCCGGCCGACGCGGCCACGAAGCGCCGGCCCGATGTCACGTCCACGTCGGTCCCGACAGTGCGGGCCTTGCGGGCCGTGTACATGTCGGTGACCGTCGTGAGCAGGTGGAAGAGGTAGCGGTACGCCATGCCCAGCACGAGCACGAACATGCGGGGCACGAACAGGGCACGGAGCGCTCCGAGCAGCCGGTTCCACGGCGTGGTGAGCGTGAGCAGGACCACGAGGGAGATGGACACGGCCACGCGGGTGACGATCAGGGCGGCGGCGGTGAGCCCCTGGCTGGTGAGGCCGACGTGGTGACCGAACCAGGTGCCCAGTGGGACGACCACGTGCCCGGGCGTGATGAAGCTGAAGGTGGCCGGCAGCACCACGATGCCCGTGAAGATGGGGATGAACAGCCACACCCGCTTGACGAAGAACGACAGCGACAGCCCCGACGCCACGGCCAGCATCAACGTGGCCGCGTACATCGCCAGCAATACGGGCACGTGGCGCACCAGGGCGGCGGCGATGAGGAGCCCGAACACGGTGGCGAGCTTGACCCGAGGCTCCACCCGTTGCAGCAATCCGTGCGCGGACGCGGTGTCGTCGGAGAACAGGGCCTGGCGCATGAGCGCGGCGCCGCCCCCGATGGTCTTCTCCACGAAGCTGCCCTTGCGGCGCTTGCCGATGCAGCCGCACGGGCACAGCCCGAGCTCGGGCTGCAACAGCCACGCCGGGGTGGCGGTGGTGGCGGTCACGCCGACGAGACCCTCCGCACCAGGCGGCGGAGGCCGAAGAAGGCGGCGATCGCCAGGACGATGACGGCGATGCCCACGAAGGCGGACACGAGATAGCCGACCGTGGGGTTGGCGTCGTTGCGGAAGCCGTACCCGTCGAAGAGGGTGTGGTGCCAGAAGCCGGCATAGCGGCGCAGGCCTTCGGGCACGGCGTCGAGGTGGTACTTGCGCAGGTCGAGGTCCTGGGGTGCGTCCTCACCGAAGGCGGTGCCGGGGGCGATGAGCCCCAGGGGCGTGAGCAGGGCCATGACCCCGAGCCCGACCACGGCCCAGCGCCAGCGCAGCCGGGTGGGCGGCGGCAGGTCGTCGTCGCTCTCGGCCACCGCCTTGTGGTTGATGCGAAGCAACGGGACGTTGGCCCGTTGGAGGTAGCTCACCACGCCCGCGGTCAGCACCGCCTCGATCACGCCCGCGACCAACAGGTGGGCCAGCATCATGGCCGGGATGGTGTGGCTGAGATGGAAGGGCGCGTACAGCGGCGTCCCGTCGGCCCGGTGGAACAGCGTGGGCTGGAGCCCGAACTCGATGGCCGCGCACAGGGCAGCAGCGTTGAGGCCCACGTAGCCGCCCAGGCCGGCGGCCAGCGCCCGCCGCCGCGACGTGAGTGACGTGCCCCGGCTCACCAGCCGGTACACGGCGTAGCCGGTGAGGGGCATGACGAAGGCCATGTTGAAGGCGTTGGCCCCGAAGGCGAGCACGCCGCCGTCCCCGAAGAACAGGGCCTGGATGGCGAGGGCCACGCTCACGGCGATGACGGCCGCCTCCGGCCCCAGCAGCACGGCCACCAGCACGGCGCCTGCGGCGTGGGCCGTCGTCCCGTCGGGGATGGGGATGTTGAACATCATGATGAGGAAGCAGTACGCGGCCCCGACCGCGAGCAGGGGGACGTACCGGCTCTTCACCACCTTGCGCACCCGGCGAGCGGCCACCGTCCACACCGGGACCATGGCCGCGCCGAGGGTGCCGCACGTCTCGGGGCTGAGGTAGCCGTCGGGAATGTGCACCTCGCCACCCTACCCGGTTCTGCGACCTGGTCGCATCGGTATCATTTCCCTCTGTGGGACACCGGGTCGACGACCTGCTGGGAACGCTGCGCCATCAAGGCGAGCGGGTCACGCCCGCCCGCCGGGCCGTGATCGAGGCGCTGGTGGCGGCCGACGGCCACCTGGGCGCCGAGGACCTGGTCGACCGGGCCCAACGGTCGGTCCCGTCCGTGCACCGCGCCACCATCTACCGCACGCTCGACACGCTGGAGCGGCTGGGCGTGGTGGTGCACGTGCACCTGGGCCACGGCCGGGCCGCGTACCACCTGTCCGACGACGTCCACCAGCACCTGGTCTGCGAAGTTTGTGGCGACGTGACCGAAGCGCCCCCCCGGCTGTTCGACGCCGTGGCCCGCCGCCTGCTCCAGTCCGACGGGTTCGCCATGCGGCCGTACCACTTCGCCGTGGTGGGCGAATGCGCTCGCTGCCAAGACCCCTAGCCCTCGCGAGCGCGCTCCTGCACGCGAACGGTCCGGTGGTGGGGCAGGTCAGGCGGTGAGGCCCAGGCGGCCCATGGTCCAGTCCAGGGCGTCGGACATGCATCGGTGCCACAGGCGGAACGTGTGGCGGCCGCTGGGCAGCAGCACGAGCTTGTTCTGGAACCCGTTGCGCGCCGCCATCCGGCTCATGTCGGCCACGGCCGGCGTGGTCACGTTGTGGTGGCCGTCCTCGAACCAGAAGGCGATGGGCGGGCCCGAGCGCATGTGGCTGAACAGGAAGCTGGGCTGGTGGGCCAGCAGCGCGGCCCGGGACCCGTGCAGCAGGCGTAGCGCCCCGCCGTGCCACGTCGGTTCGTCCAGGCCCCCGAAGTCGAGGGACGTGGCATAGCGGTCGGCGTGGCGGAGCGACAGCAGCACCGAGCAGAACCCGCCCTCCGACAACCCGCCGATGGCCCACGACGCCCGGTCGGGCGACGCCCCGAGCGAGGCGATCGTCCACGCCGGCACGTCCACCGCCAGGTAGCTCTCGGCGTTGCCGGCGACGCCGTCGGTGCACTCGGTGTCGGCCGTGAAGCTCCCGTTCACGTCGGGCATCACGACGATGGGTGCCACGCCCGCGTGGCGGCCGGCCCACTCGTCCACCATCACGTCGATGCCCGCGCCGCGGGTCCAGTCGTTGGGCGAACCGGGCGTGCCGTGGAGCAACTCGAGCACGGGCAGCGCCGGCCGGGGCGTGGCGAACCAGGCCGGGGGCAGGTACACCTGGGCTCGGCGGGCCCGGAAGTGCGAGACCGTCGGGGGGATGTCCACGTGCTCGACGATGCCGTGGGTCAGCACCTGCCGCGGTCGCACGGGGTCGGGCAGGCCCGCTTCCCACGCCAGGCGGCGGGCCCGGGCCGTCGACACGCCGAGCCGGGCCGACCGTCCGGTGAGGTCGGCCACCCGGGGGATGTACTCGTAGTACGCGTTGATGCTGGCCGCCGCGGTCGAGGTGACGAGCACGATCGAGAGCCCGGCGGTGGCGATGCGCACCACCGGCCGGCGCCGGTTCCGCCACGTCGCCCACCCGGCGAGAACGGACAGCGCCGCCACGGCGGCGATGAACCACGGCGAGACGATGGAGATCTGGCTCATAGTGCTGGACCAAAGATGGCGCCCGCCGCGCTCACCAGCCAGTCGAGGTCATGAATCTCTCATCTGGAGTGAGGCCGGCCCGCTCGGGGTACTGCGCACACGAGCCGAAAGGCAGCCGCGCACCATGCCCAGGACAACCGGCTTTCCCCGAGTCGATGCCCAGGACGACTTCAACCGCGCCCGGCGTCGCCACGTGTGGGCCTGGCTCAAGAGCCGGGGGAGCGAGGTGACGGGGCCGGTGCCGTTCGACGCCGTGGTGGCCGCCCTCGGGCCCACGCGCCAGCGGGACCGGGGGATCGCGACCATCCCCCTCGACAGCATCGTGGGCAGCGTGGACCGCACCCGCGACTTCGACCAGGCCTTCCGCCCGGCGTCGAGCCGGGCCCGCATGCGGTGGGAGGCGGTGGCCGAGGCCATGCGCCGGGGCCAGCCGCTGCCGCCCATCTCCGTCTACCGGGTGGGCGACGCCCATTTCGTGCGGGACGGCCACCACCGGGTATCGGTGGCCCGTGCCCTCGGGCACAAGGACATCGACGCCCACGTGGTGGAGATCGAGCCCCTCATGCGCTGACCGCCGCCAGCCCCGCTCCGCCCACCGCGCCCCGCGGCCCCGCCCCGCCCATCGATTCGACACACGCGCTTGTGTCGAACGGTGGGGCTACGCGTGTTCCCGCCAGGCCAGGTTCTGGCCGGTGCCGGGGTCGAACCACGTCGTCTTGCCGGGGTCGAACCACAGCTCGGCCTCGCTGTCGCGGCGCACGCTGGAGTCGGCGCTGAGCCGGGCGACGATCTGGTTGGTGCCCACCTCGGGCGTCTCCACCGACTCCAGGGCGTCGAGCGATGGGTCGGGGGCGTCGCTCCCCTCCACCGAGAAGTAGGCGTACAGGTCGGCGCCCATGGCCTCGACCACGTCGACGCGGGCCTGGAACACGACCCCGGCGGCTCGCTCCTCCCCGGACAGCAGGGCGGCGTCCTCGAAGTGCTCGGGCCGGATGCCGGCGATCACCCGATCCATGGCGGCGTGGCGCACCAGGTCGGGCGCGGGCACGGTGGCGAACGGCAGCTCCACCTTGTCGCCCACCACCCGGGCGGCGAGGAAGTTCATCGACGGTGAGCCGATGAAGCCGGCCACGAACAGGTTGGCGGGGTTGTCGTACAGCTCCTTGGGAGTGTCGACCTGCTGGATGCTGCCCTTGCGCATGACCGCCACCCGGTCGCCGAGGGTCATGGCCTCGGTCTGGTCGTGGGTGACGTACACGGTCGTGGTGCCGAGGCGGTGCTGGAGGCGGGCGACCTCGGTACGCATCTGCACCCGCAGCTTGGCGTCGAGGTTGGACAAGGGCTCGTCCATGAGGAACACGGCCGGGTCGCGCACGATGGCCCGGCCCATGGCCACGCGCTGGCGCTGGCCGCCCGAGAGGTGGGCGGGCTTGCGGTCGAGGTGCTCGGTGAGGTCGAGGATGCGGGCCGCCTCCTGCACCCGGCGCTCGATCTCGTTGCCGGGCAGCTTGGCCAGGCGCAACGGGAACGCCATGTTCTCCCGCACCGTCATGTGCGGGTACAGGGCGTAGTTCTGGAACACCATGGCGATGTTGCGGTCCTTGGGCGCCTTGTTGTTCACCAGGTCGTCGCCGATGTACAGCTCGCCGGTGGTGACGTCCTCCAACCCGGCGATCATGTTGAGGAGCGTCGACTTGCCGCACCCGGACGGCCCCACCAGCACCATGAACTCGCCGTCGGCGATCTCCAGGTCGATCCCCTTCACCGCCTCGGTGCCGTCGGGGTACCGCTTGGTCAGCGCTCGCATGATGATCTCGGCCATGACTATCCCTTCACTGCGCCAGCGGTGAGGCCGGCCACGATGCGCCGCTGGAAGAACAGGACCACGGCGATCACCGGCACGGTGACCACCACGGCGGCCGCGGCGATGGCCCCCGTGGGTTGCTCGAACTGGGTGTTGCCCGTGAAGAAGGCCAATGCCGCCGGGACCGTACGGGCGTGGTTGGTCGACGTCAGGGAGATGGCGAACAGGAAGTCGTTCCAGGCGAAGATGAACGCGAGGATGGCGGCGGTCACCAGGCCGGGCGCGGCCAGCGGGAGGATCACCAGGCGGAACGCCTGGAACGGGGTGGCGCCGTCGACCATGGCCGCCTTCTCCAGGTCCCACGGGATCTCCCGGAAGAAGGCGGACAGGGCCCAGATGGACAGCGGCAACGTGAAGGTGATGTAGGGGAGCACCAACCCGGGCCACGTGTCGAACAGGTGCAGTTGCCGCCACAGGTTGAACAGCGAGCCGATGATGGAGATGGGCGGGAACATGGCGATGCCCAGGGCGCCCAGCAGCACCACGCTCTTGCCCGGGAAGTCGAGGCGGGCGATGGCATAGGCGGCCATGGCCCCCACGAGCACGCCGACGAGGGTGGCGATGAAGGCGATGCCCAGGGAGTTGCGCAGGGCGGCCAGGAACTCGCCGTTGTCGAACACCTTCGAGTAGTTGGCGAACGTGACGTGGCGGGGGAGGAAGGCGCCGTCGCCCAGCGTGCGGCTCGGCTTCAGGCTGAGGGACACGATCCAGGCGAAGGGCACGAGGGCCGACACGATGACGGCGATGCTCCCGATCGCCCACAGCACCTTGGTGCGGTCCGTGTCGCTCATCGCCGGGCCCCCTGCTGCACGAGGGAGGCGCCGAAGCCCTTGACGTAGAGCAGGGCGATCAGCAGCACGCACACGAAGATCAGGACGGACACGGCCGAGCCGATGCCGAGGTTCAGCCGGTTGATGAGCTGGTTGTACCCGGTGATCGACACCGTCTCCGTGCCGTTGGCGCCCCGGGTGAGAATGAACACCGAGTCGAAGATGCGGAAGGCGTCGAGGCTGCGGAACAGGAGGGCGACGGCGATGGCCGGCTTCATCAGTGGCAGCGTGATCTTGAAGAACCGCTGAATGGCGTTGGCCCCGTCCACGGTGGCCGCCTTCAGCAGCTCGTCTGGCACGAGGGCCAGGCCGGCGAGCAGGAGCAGGGCCATGAAGGGCGTGGTCTTCCAGACCTCGGTCATGGTGATGATCAGCAACGACGGCACCCGGGAGCCGAGGAGGTCGCTCTGCACGTGGAACCACGAGTTCACGAACCCGAGGTTGGGGGTGAACGCGTACTTCCACGCCAGGGACGCGACCACGGTGATGATGCCGTAGGGGATGAGGACGGCGGTGCGGACCGTGCGCCGGAAGAAGATGGCCCGGTGCAGCACCATGGCCACGGCCATGCCGATCACCAACTCGACGACCACGCTCAGCACGGTGATGGTGAGGGTGGTGGCGACGGCCGACCACCACACGCTGGACGTGAGCACGTCGCCGTAGTTGCGCAGGCCGATGAACGTGGTCTGGTTGGGGAAGCG
Source organism: Acidimicrobiales bacterium (assembly GCA_035651095.1). Lineage (GTDB taxonomy): Bacteria > Actinomycetota > Acidimicrobiia > Acidimicrobiales > JAUTXP01 > DASRGI01. The sequence goes on from DASRGI010000208.1 coordinate 44,581, forward strand.
GAGGTCGGCCCGGTGGAGCGAGAGCCATCCCGCGTAGGCGATCGGGTACCCGGCCACGCCGATCATGGCGATGACGGCGGGCGTCACGAGCAGCGTGCCCAGGCGGCGTTCGGCCCGGGCCCGCTCGGTGATGGCGTTGCGCCCGGCCGTTGCGGGCGCCGGCGCCGGTGGGCGAGCGGCAGTGGTCGTCGTCATATGAGGCCTCCTGATCGGAGCGCCTTGTCCAGCGCCTTCTTCAGCTGGTTGGCGGTGCGATCCGGCGTGATCTTCGACTCGGGGTGGAGCGTGCGTTGGATGACGAGGGAGACGTCGTTGTAGGCCGGTGTCACCGGGCGCACGGCGGCGTTGCCGATGGTGTCGTGCAGGATGTCGGCGAAGCCCCCGAGGGAGTCGCGCACGCCGGGGTCCTGGTAGAGGGCCGCGATGGTGGGGGGCAGGCCGCCTTCGGCCGCGTTGCGGACCTGGCTGTCCGCGTTCACCAGGCAGGTGGCAGCGTCGAACGACTCGGCCGGGTGCTTGGTGAAGGCGCCCACTCCGAGGTTGAACCCGCCCAGCGTGGGTCGGGACGGGAGGTCGGGGGCGACGCGCGGCCACGGGGCGAAGCCGATCTTGGGCACGAGGTCGGGCGCCTGGGCCTTGATGCTGCTGAAGAGGGCGGAGTAGTTGACCATGAAGGCCGCCCGGCCGGCGATGAAGGACTGGGTGGTCGTGTCCTCGGTGGCGTTGCTCAGGGCAGGGTCGGCCGTGTGCGACGCGAGCAGGTCATGCATCACCTGCAGAGCCTTGACCGTCGCCGGCCCGGCCACGGCGTGGTCGTCCTGGATGATCTGCCCGCCGGCCGACGCCACCAGCGACGCGAACCAGACCACCAGGCCCTCGTAGCGCGCCCCCTGTGCCTCGATGCGCCCGTTGGGGCCGAGGCGCTTGGCCTCGTTGATCATGTCGTCCCACGTGACTGGCGGCTTGGGCACCAGGTCCTTGCGATAGAAGAGGATCTGGGCGTTGGTGTTCTGCGGGGCGGCCCACGTGCGGCCCTTGTACTGGGCCGTGGCCAGGGCGGCGGGCAGCCGGCCGTCGGCCACGCCGGCGAGCTGGTCGCCCGTCCACTCCTTGACCCAGCCGGCCTCGGCGAACTCGGCTGTCCAGATGACGTCCATGCCGATGACGTCGATGCTCTTGTCCTTGGCCGCCAGCCGGCGCACGAGTTGCTCCCGCTGCTGGGACGCGTCGGCCGGCAGGTCGTTGATGCTGATCCGGTAGCGACCGCCAGACGTCTTCGAACAGGCGGCGGCGTCGTGCACGAACGCCGGCGTCGACTGCTTGCCGATGTACCAGTTGATCGTGACCGTGTGGGAGCCGGCGTCGGCGCCGCCGCCGCAGCTCGCCGTCACCATCCCCAGCGCCGCCACGATCCCCCACAGCGTGAGCCTGGCCCCCTTGAGCCTGGCCATCCGGAGACCTCCTGGTGTCGAGGTGCGCCGGGTTGATCCCCCCTGGCGGTTGATGGCAAACGCCGATGGGCAGCACAAGGGTATGGATGACCATTTCCTGCTCCCTGCCACGCCCGTTGCCACGCTGGAGCAGTACGTGGAGCGGGGTGGAGTCCGGGGCGTGACCCGGGCTCAGGAGCTGGGACCGGAGGGGACCATCACCGAGGTGGAGGCCAGCGGGTTGCGGGGCCGGGGCGGGGCCGGCTTCCCCACTGGCCGCAAGTGGCGGGGCGTGGCGGCCCAGTCAGGCACGGATCGCTACGTCGTCTGCAACGGGGCCGAGGGTGAGCCGGGGACGTTCAAGGACCGGGCCCTCATGCGGGCCAATCCGTACCAACTGGTCGAAGGGGTGGTCATCGCCGCCTTCGCCCTCGGCGCCGTGGAAGCGTTCATCTGCGTCAAGGCGTCGTTCGAACGGGAGTACGACGCCATCATCCGGGCGGTGGAGGAGTTCCAGAAGGCGGGCGTGTGCACCGACTGCACCGTCACCATCGTGCGGGGGCCGGAGGAGTACCTGTTCGGCGAGGAGAAGGCCATGCTCGAGGTCATCGAGGGCAGGGCGCCCCTGCCCCGGCTCCTGCCCCCGTTCGAGCACGGCCTCTTCGCCACCGCGCCGCAGACGGGATGGGAGGCGGTGGAGCTGGAGCCCGGCCACACGGGCAGGCACGATTCCAACCCCACGCTGGTCAACAACGCGGAGACGCTCAGCAACGTGCCCCGCATCCTCGACCGGGGCGCGGCCTGGTTCCGCACCCACGGGACGGACCGGTCACCCGGCCATGTCGTGGCCACCGTGGTGGGCGACGTCGTGCGCCCTGGTGTCGCGGAGGTGGAGCTGGGCACGCCGCTGTCGGCGGTGCTCGCCGACGTGGGTGGGGGCGTGGCACTGGGCCGGCAGGTGAAGGCGGTGTTCTCGGGTGTGGCCAACCCTGTCATCACCGCCGCGTCGCTCGACGTGCCGCTGAGCTACGAGGGCCTGCAGGCGGTGGGGAGCGGCATGGGGTCGGCCGGGTTCATCGTCTACGACGACACCGCGTGCATGGTCGAGGTCGCTCGCCAGTTCTCCCGGTTCCTGTGGGTGGAGTCGTGCGGCCAGTGCGCGCCGTGCAAGCTCGGCTCCGAGGAGATCACCGCCCTGCTGGACCGGTTGGAGGCGGGCGTGAGCGATGGCCACGACGTGGCCGAGATCAAGGGCTGGCTCACTCGGGTCACCGACGGGAACCGCTGCTTCCTGGCCGTGGAGGAGCAGCACGTGGTGGGGAGCATCCTGCAGGCGTTCGCCGACGAGGTCGACGAGCACATCCGCCTGGGGACGTGCCCTCGGCCCCGGCCGCTGACGTTCCCGAAGATCGTGGACATGGTCGGCGGCAGCGTCGTGTACGACGAGCGCCAGCACCTGAAGCAGCCGGACTGGACCTATGCGCCCTCCGGCCAGGCGGACCCGGGTCAGCGGCCTCGCTTGCCGGAGAGGTAGCGGAGGGCCACGGCCGCGGTGGGGTCCTGTACTTCGAAGGCGAACGTCTCCTCCAGGTACAGCTCGACCTCGGTGGCCGTGTGGGCGTTGTAGCCCACGGCGAAGTCCTGGCCGAGGGTGAGCACGTAGTCGCCGCCCCGCAGGCTGACAACCAGGGCGCCGTCCACGCTCGGTCCCCAGATCACGGGCCCGCCCAGGATGAGGCGGATGTGCTCGAGGAGCGGGTACCCGCCATGCTCGGTGGTCTCCACCACGCCCGTGTAGCACCGGGGTCCGAGGACGATGGCGTAGGGCCCGCCCACCCCCTCGCGCCGTAGCAGGGCCACGGCCCGCGCCACCGTACCGGCGTAGTGGTCGTAGTCGTCGCTGATGGGCAGCGGGGCGTGGGGCGAGCACTCGGCCACGCCCCGGATGCCGGCCGCGGTCATGCCGTCGAACACGGCCCGGTCCTCGGCCATGGCCGCCTGCCGGGCGGCCGCGGTCACGGCCTGCAGGTCGGGGGCGGCGCCCCGCTCGATGGCGTCGATCTCGTCGCGGCTGACGGTGAAGGGCGTGCGCAGCTCGACCAGAGGCAGCACCCGCCGGCGCCGGGCTTCGACGCCTTCGACGGACGCGCCGGGCAGCACGTCGACCCGCCCGAGGTTCTGGGCCGAGTGGTCCCACCCCGCCGGCCCCTCCACGTCGACCACGGGCCGGGCCGACAAGAAGTGCCGCAGCGTGCGCCCGGCCTCGGTCTCGATGGCCGACCACGCCGGTTCGCCAACGGGGGCGAGCTGCCGCCGCAGATGGTCGGTCACAGGAGCTCCTTCCCGTCTCGCAGGCCGCCGACCGCGGCGCCGCCGGCCTTGCCCGCCACTGCGCTTTCGATACCGGTGATGGGTCCCTCGGTGAAGAGGTACTGGCGCAGGACGGCGTCGAGGGCGGGGTCGCGGCGCCGGAGCCACTCCAGGGCCATGGCCGCGTGTTCCTTCTCCTCGTCCCGGTTGTGCTCCAGGATGGCCCTGAGGTCCTCGTCCTCGGTGGCGTCGGCCCGCTGGTCGTACCAGTCGACCGCCTCCAGCTCCTCCATCAGCGAGACGATTGCCCGATGTCGCTCGATCGTCTCGGGGCGCAGGCTCGAGGCCTGCTCGTGAAGTTCCGCGCTGCTACCGGCCACCCAAGCTCCTTTGGTGAGGAAGTTGCTTCCGTCCTACCCGGAGACGCCTGAACGTTAGCCACATGCCCGGGGCGGGTATCGGCGGGCCACGACGGCGTGTCAGGAGGGAGGGCGATGGCTGAGGAACTGCAGGGGATGCGGGTGGCATTCATGATGGCCAA
>DASRGI010000209.1:0-13987 GCA_035651095.1 Acidimicrobiales bacterium
TTCTACGTGTCGTCCACGACCAGCCGGCTCCAACTGGCGGTGGACGCCTTCGAGGTGGACGCCATGGGGACTGAGCGGCGCATCTGGAAGGGCACGTCGATCGTGGTGCCCACGGCCCGCAACCAGACGCCGGGGACGCACGTGCACTTCGTGTTCAAGCCCAGCGGCAACGGCAACACCTTCACGATGGGCAACAAGCTCCGCATCAAGGTGGCCACGAACTACAAGGGCATGTATGCCCAGGAGCCGTACGTGGGGACCTACTCGATCTACCACACCAACGTGGAGCCCTCGAAGATCATCATGCACTTCGCCACCTGATCGGCGCACCTTCCGGTGAGAGGCCTGCCGCCGCCGGCCTCTCACCGGCACCATCCCGTCATGACCCGAAGACTCACCGCCGACGACCTCTACCGCATCCCGTTCGCATCCGATCCCCGGTTGCATCCGGACGGGTCGCGCGTCGCGTTCGTCGTGACCACTGCCGATCGGGAGCACGACGAGTGGCGGTCGTGCATATGGGTCGTCGGGGTGGGAGTCGACTCGCGACCGCAGCAGGTGACATTCGGCGTCCACGACACGTCGCCCCGCTGGGCACCCGACGGCAGCGCGCTGGCCTATGTCGGCGATGCCGCCAGCGAGGTGGCTCGGATCCCGGTCCAGCGGGTGGCGGCGGGGGCCCGGGGCCTCACCTGGTCCCCGGACGGGACGCGGCTGGCCTACGTGGCGGACGTCGACGCCGAGCGCGGCGAGCACGAGCCCGTCGCCGTGTCCCGGTTCGACGACAAGCAGGACGGGTCCGGCCTCGTTCCCCACCGCCAGGCCCACGTGTTCGCCCTCGACGTGGTGTCGGGCGCGTGCACCCAGGCGACCTGTGGGGAGTTCTCGACCGCCGATCCGGCGTGGTCGCCCGACGGCGTGTGGATCGCGTTCGTGGCCGCCATGCACGACGACCGCGACGTCCGTCCGGGATCGTCGGTGTACGTCGTCGCCGCCGACGGGAGCAGCGGCGGCGAGGCGCAGCAACGCACGCCGACGTACGCGTGGGCGCACGCCCCGGCGTGGTCGCCCGACGGCGCCACCATCGTCTACGCCGGCACCTTGCATGCGGGCGTAAGCCACACCCGGCTGTTGGCTGTGCCCCGAACCGGCGGCAACGTCACCGAGTTGGCGCCCGGCTTCGACCGCAACGTCATGGTCGGCGCGCCCGCCTACCCGGGCGCGCCCCCGCAGGTGACGGCCGGGGGCACGGTCGTGTTCTGCGCCCGGGACCACGGGTGTACCCACGTGTACGGCGTGCCGCTCAGCGGTGGCGTGCCCGAGAAGCTCGTGGGCGGCGATGGCCGCGTCGTCCTCGGGGTCAGCGCACCACCTGCTGGGGAGCTGGCCTTCGTGGCCGCCGACGGCGGCTCACCGGGCGAGGTGTGGGTGGGGGAGCGGTGCCTCACCCGTCTCTTCGCCGCTGCCCTTCCCGACGTCGAGCTCATCCGTCCCGAGGCCCGCTGGTTCACGGCGCCCGATGGCGTGCGCGTGCAGGGCCGGGTGGTGGGCGACGCGTCGGCGTCGGGGTCGGGTCCGGCACCGCTGCTGCTCGACATCCACGGTGGTCCCCACAACGCGTGGGGCCCGGCCTTCGACGGCGTGGAACTCCACCACCAGCTCCTCGCCGCCGCGGGCTGGACGGTCCTGCTGCTGAACGCCCGGGGCAGCGACGGGTATGGCGAGTCCTTCTTCGGGGCCCTGGTGGGGGCGTGGGGCCGAGCCGACATGGGCGACTTCATGGCCGCCGTCGACACGCTGGTGGGCGAGGGCGTGGCCGACCCCGATCGGCTGGCGGTCAGCGGCTACAGCTATGGCGGCTACCTGACGTGCTGGATCACCGCCCAGACCGATCGCTTCGGCGCCGCCGTGACGGGCGGGTGCGTGTCCGACCTGGCGGCGTTCGTCGGCACGTCGGACGCCGGCTCCCGGTTGGCGGTCGAGATCGGCGCGCTGCCGTTCGAGGACCCGACCCGCTACGCCGACCTGTCGCCCATCACCCACGTGTCCGACGTGCGTACGCCCACCCTCGTGCTCCACGGTCAGGACGACCAGCGGTGCCCGGTGGGCCAGGCCGAGCAGTGGTTCGCCGCCCTGCGGCACCTGGGCCAGACCACCGAGCTGGTGCGCTATCCCGGCGGGGGCCACCTGTTCACCGTTCTCGGCCGGCCGTCGCACCGCATCGACTACTCCCGCCGCTTGGCCGCGTGGGTGAGCCGGCTGTGAGGCGGGTCATCTGATCGTCAGCGCCTCCGGGGCCCTGATGGCGGCGGTGAGGATGTCGAGGCCCTCGTCCAACTCGGCGTCCGTCACCGTGAGGGGCGGGACCAGCCGCAGCACGTTGTCGCCGGGGCCGCACGTCAGCACCAGCAGGCCGGCATCGAGGCAGTGGTCCTGGACGCGGTGGGCAACTGAATCGTCGGCCAACTCGACGCCGATCATCAGGCCCACGCCCCGGACGTCGATGAGGGCGGGGCAGTCGGGGAGCAGGGCGCCGAGGGTCTGACGAGCCCGGTCGCCGAGGGCGGTGGCCCGGTCGAGCAGGCCCTCGTCCTCGATGACGTCGAGGGTGGCGAGAGCGGCCGCGCACGACACCGGGTTGCCACCGAAGGTCGACCCGTGGGCGCCCGTGGGCCAGCGCTCCATCAGCGCCCGGGACGCGATGATCCCGCCCAGCGGGAGGCCGGAGGCGATGCCCTTGGCGCACAGGAGGATGTCGGGGCGCACGCCGAACAGCTCGGACGCGAACATACGACCGGTGCGACCCACGCCCGTTTGCACCTCGTCGAAGGCGAGGAGGATGCCGTGCTCGTCGCAGCGGCGGCGCAGGCCGCGCAGCCACTCGACGGGCGGGGGTACGTAGCCACCCTCGCCCAGGACGGGCTCGACGAGCATGAGCCCGACGTTGGCGGCCGGCGCGTTGAGGGCGAGGAGTTGGTCCAGGGCGGCGAGGGCGGTGTCGGCATCGCCGTGGCAGTAAGGCGCGATGTGGACGGACGGCAACAGCGGCTCGTAGCCCTCGCGGTAGATGCCCTTGGCCGTCGTGAGGGACGTGGCCGCCAACGTGCGGCCGTGGAAGGCTCGCTGGAAGGCGATGACGCCGGGCTTGCCCGTGGCCCGGCGGGCCAGCTTGACGGCGCCGTCCACCGCCTCGGCCCCTGTGTTGCAGAAGAAGACCTGGGCGTCGTCGATGAAGGGGACGTGGGTGCGGAGGCGCTCGGCCAGGAGGATTCCGGGCTGGTGGTGCACGACCACGGACGTGTGCATGAGCCGGGCCGCCTGCTCCTGGATGGCGGCCACCACGCGCGGGTGGCAGTGGCCGGTGTTGGTGACGGCGATGCCGCTGGTGAAGTCGAGCCAGGAGTTGCCGTCGACATCGACCAGGCGGGTGCCGCTGGCCGAGGCGGCCACCACGTCGAAGACCCGCTTCAGCACGGGGGCCAGGACGGTGGCGTCCCGGTCGAGCCACGCTGCCGTTGCCGTACGATCCATTGCCCTGCCCTCCCTCGGTGCGGCCGGAACATTTGTTCCGAGATTGGCACATATCGTAACAGGAGTTCCATGCGCATCAGCGACCGGCTCGTCGAGATCAACGACCACCTCACGCCCGCCGAGCGGCGCGTGGCCGAGTGCGTCATCGCCGACCCGTCCGGCGTGGCCTTCGGGACGGTGTCGTCGTTGGCCGCCCGGTCCGGCACCAGCGGGCCGACGGTCATGCGTCTGGCCACCAAGCTGGGCCTCGCCGGGTTCGTGGACCTCCAGGCGGCCGTGCAGGAGGAGCTTTCCCAGCAGCTGCGCCCGGCCGTCGAGCGCATCGGGGCGTCGCCAGCAGGCGATCCTGTGGCCCGGGCCCTCGAGCACGAGGTGGAGAACGTGCGGGGCACCCTCAGTGCCGTCGACCGGGCGGTGTTCACGTCGGCCGTGCGGCTGCTGGCCGACCGCCGGCGGTCGGTGCACGTGGTCACCGGTGAGGCCACCAGCGGCGTGGCCGCCCTGTTCGTGGACGGGCTGGACCAGTTGCGGGGCGGCGCCGAGCGGCTGGGTGGGTCCGAGGTGGCTGTGGCCCGCCAGCTGGCGTTCATCGCGCCGGGCGACGTGGTGGTCGCCATCGAGCTGCGCCGGTACGAACGTTGGGTGGTGCAGGCGGTGCAGGCGGCGGTCGAGCAGGGGGCGGAGCTGATCGCCATCACCGACTCGCCCCTGTCGCCCGTGGCCCGCCCCGCGGGCGTGGTGTTCACGGTGATGGCGGAAGGGCCGGGCCCGTTCGACAGCCACGTGGGGACGCTGGCCCTCACCAACGCGCTGGTGGCGGCCGTGGCCGAGCGGGTGCGGGCCCGAGCGGCCGAGCGCCTGGCCCGGGTGGAGGACGCCGTGCGCGACCACCTGGACGGCTGACCCCTGGGGGTTTCGAACAACGGGGGGGTGGCTGCGGTGGGAGTTGCCCACAATGACCGGAAGGGCGGGCCATGCGACCCTGGCAAGGTGGAGGCGACGATCGTGGCTGACGAAGCGCTGGCGTTCGCGCCCGCCCTCGAACTGGCGGCGCTGGTTCGGGACGGGCAGGTGTCGTCCCGGGAGTTGGTGGACCTCTTCCTCGCCCGTATCGAGCGGCTCGATCCGGCCTTCAACTCGTACATCACCGTCGCCCGCGAGCAGGCCCGCGCCGCCGCCGACCGGGCCGATGCCGGCAGGGCGAGCGGCACGGTCGACGACTTGCCGCCGTTCCACGGCGTGCCCATCTCCATCAAGGACCTCACCGACACGGCCGGCATCCGCACCACCCTGGGCTCGGCCGCCTTCCGGGACCGCGTCCCCGCGGCCGACGCCCCGGTTGTGCGCCGGCTGCGCCAGGCCGGGTTCGTCGTCATCGGCAAGACCAACACACCGGAGTTCGGGTTCGGCTCCACCGATCCGATCGGATACGGCCCCTGCCGCAACCCCTGGGATACCGAGCGCACGTCGGGAGGCTCGTCGGGCGGGGCCGCCGTCGCCGTGGCCGCCGGCCTGTGCCCGCTGGCCCATGCCAGCGACGCCGGTGGGTCCATCCGGATGCCGGCGTCGTTCTGCGGCACGGTGGGCCTCAAGCCGTCGCGGGGGCGGGTGTCCACCGGCCCCATCCCCAACATGCTGGCCCAGGACGGGCCCATCGCCCGCACGGTGAGCGACGCCGCCGCCCTGCTCGACGCCATCGCCGGGTACGACACCGGCGCCCCCTTCTGGGCGGCACCGCCGGTTCGGCGCTTCCTGGACGAGGTGGCCGGCCCGCCCCGGAGGGGCCTGCGGGTGGCGTTCACGCCGGACGTGCCCCTGGCCCGTTCCCGGCCGGAGAACGTGGCCGCCGTCGAACAGACGGCCGCGCTTCTCGAAGCGCTCGGCCACCAGGTGGAGGCAGCCGCGCCCCAGTGGCCCAACGCCGACCCCGTGGCCGAGACGGCCAAGAAGGTGGGCGAGCTGACGGGCGAGCGGGCGGCGGACGCCCAGGCGCCGGCCGGGGGAACGCCGGCGGTGATGCAGCATGGCGCTCCCAAGGACCTCTACTCGGTGTTCGGAGCCCGCTTCTTGCTCATCGAGGACCAGGTGCCCTCGCCCGAGTTGCTCGACCCGTTGCTGCAGACATTCCTCCACGACCTGCACCAGCTCACCCTGAAGGACTACCTGGCCATCGAGACCGGCATGTACCTCGCCGCCGAGAAGACGCTGCGGTTCTTCGACACCTACGACGTGCTCGTCACCCCCACCGTGCCCTACCCGGCGCCGCTCGTGGCCGAGTTGCGCGACCCGGCGGGCACGTACGCCACGGAGAGCCTGTTCGCCACGTGCACCTGGAACATGACCGGCCAGCCGGCCATCACCCTGCCGCTGGCGTCGTACGCCGACGGGCTCCCGCTCGGCGTGCAGCTCGTGGGCCGGCCCGGCGACGAGGCCACCCTCCTGCAACTGGCCGCCCAGCTGGAAGAGGCCCGGCCCTGGTCCGACCGCCGGCCGCCCGGGTGTTGATGCTGGGCCGGCTCGTGGCGTCGGCCGTGGGGGAGAGGCGGGCGGCGTGGTTGCTCGGCGCGGTCGAACTGCACCCGGCGTTCTCGGTACCGGCCGGCGACGAGGTGCCCCGGGCCGTGCTGGCCCAGGCCCTCAATATCCTCCTGCTCGACCGGCTGCTGGCGGCCGTGCCCTCCGGTGCCGCCTACGTGGACGAGCAGGTGGGCAGGGGAGGGCGCGTGCACCTCGACCACGGCGCCGTGCGCACGGTGGCGGGCGTGCCCACCGGGGACCTGCCCCAGGGGCACCGGTCGATCACCCGTGTGCTGCGCGCCCTCGGGTACGCCCACGCCGAGACCTACGACCTGGGCCGCTTGCGCATGACTGGTTATGCATGGCGCCACCGCGACCTCCCGGCCGACGTCTCCCAGTTCTTCGTGAGCGAGCTGCACGCCGACCGCTTCCCGGTTCCGTTCGCCGAGGCGGTGGAGCGCATCGTGGGGAAGTCGGCCGACCCACTGGACGCCGCTGCGTGCCGCGACCTCGCCCACCTCGAGGGCCACGGCGCCCTGCCCTGGCACCGGGCCGAGGTCCTCGTGGCCGCGTTGCTGTGCTGCTTCACCCGCCACCACCCCGAGCCGGCCGAGGCCGACTACCGAGCCGTGCTCGGCGCGTCCAGCGAGATGGCGTGGATCGCCACCGAGGGCACGGTCTTCAATCACGCCGCCGACCGGGTGGTCGACGTGTTGGCGGTGGCGACCGGGGAGCGAGCGGCCGGGCGGCCGGTGAAGGACGACGTGGAGGTGTCGGCATCGGGCCGCGTGCTCCAGACGGCCCATCGCGCCGCGGTGGTGACCCGAACCTTCCGTGCCGCCGACGGCGAGCTGGTCGAGCGGGAGGTCCCCGGTTCGTTCTTCGAGTTCATCCAACGGCGACCGCTGCCCGGCGGGGAGCGACTGGACCTGGCGTTCGACGCGGCCAACGCCCAGGAGATCTTCGCCATGACCCGCGTCGGGCCCCAGACCTCTCGCGCCGAATGCGGGGAGCGGGGCGGTCCGTAGATGTTCGACTTGGTGGTGCGGGGCGGCGACGTGCTCGACGGGACGGGTAGGCCGGCGTGGCGCGCCGATGTCGCTGTCGTCGACGGCCGCATCGAGGCCATCGGCGACCTCACCGGTGCGAGTGCCGCCGTCGAGCTGGACGCCACCGGGGCGGTGGTGGCGCCCGGCTTCATCGACGCCCACGCCCACACCGACCTGTCCTACTTCGCCGTGGGCGACCAGCCGGAGCTGCGCCTGGCCGGCCTGCGCCAAGGCGTGACCACCGAGGTCTGCGGGAACTGCGGCTGGACTCCCTTCCCTCGCACCGACGCCTTCGGGGCCGACGTCGACCGTCACATCGGCGCCATCTTCCCCGACCCTGTCCCCCTGTTCGAGTCCTACGGCGGGTTCCGCGCCGCCGCAGGCAAGGAACCCATGGCGGCCAACCTGGTGCCGCTCATCGGGCACGGCACCATCCGGGCGGCCGCCATGGGTCTGGCCGACCGAGCCCCCACGGCCGATGAGCTGCGGGCCATGGAGCGGCTCGTGGCCCAGGCCATGGAGGAGGGCGCGTTCGGGTTGTCGTCCGGCCTGATGTACCCGCCCGGCGTGTACTCGAGCGCGGCCGAGGTGACCGCCCTCGCCACCGTGGCCGCGCGCTACGGCGGCGTGTACGCCACCCACATGCGCGACGAGGCCGACCACGTCGTGGAGTCGGTGACGGAGACGTTGCGCGTCGGTGCCGCCGCCGGCGTGGCCGTGCAGGTGTCGCACCACAAGGTGGCGGGCAGTCGGAACTGGGGGCGGACGGCCGAGACGCTGGCCGCCATCGAGCGGGCCCGAGCGTCCGGACTCGACGTCACCGTCGACGCCTACCCGTACACGGCGGGCAGCACGATGCTGCGAGCCCTCCTGCCGCCCTGGGCCAACGACGGCGGGGTGGAGCCGCTCCTCCAACGGCTGGCCGATCCCGCGGCCGTGCGGCGCATGGAGCGGGACTTCGCCGAGGGCCTGCCCGGCTGGCAGAACCTCGCGGGCATGGTCGGGTGGTCGAACGTGATCGTGGCCAGTTGCGAGCATGAAGCGGACGAGGGACGTTCCATCGAGCGCCTGGCCGACGAGGCCGGGCTGAGCGATGTGGCGTTCGTGGCCGATTTCCTGCGCCGGGAAGCGGCCCGCCCGGTGGTCGTCATCCACCTCATGGACGAGCCCGACGTGCAGGCCGTGCTGTCACGGCCGTACGCCATGGTCGGCTCCGACGGGATCCTCGTCCGGGGCAAGCCCCACCCTCGGGTGGCCGGGACGTTCGCCCGCGTCCTGGGCCGCTACGTCGTGCACGAGAAGCTGTTCGACCTCCCCGAGGCCGTGCGCAAGATGACGTCGCTGCCCGCCGCCCGGTTCCGGCTGCCCGACCGGGGCGTGCTGGCCCCGGGCAAGGCGGCCGACGTGGTGGTGTTCGACCCCGCCCGCGTGCTCGACGGCGCGACCTACGACGAGCCCCTACGCCCACCCACCGGTGTCGAGTTCGTGCTCGTGGCCGGCCTGGTCGTCATCGAGCGGGGCCGGGACACGGGGGCGCGCCCGGGTGCCGTGCTCGAACCCGGTTGATCTGCGTTTGGCCGCGATTCGTCCGGCCCGGTGCCGGCCCAGCGCGGCCAAAGCTCGTTTCAGTGGCCCAGCAGGTCTTCGAGCAAGGCGGCGACCAGCGCAGCGCGCTCGGGCATGGCGCTGACGAGCACGTGCTCTCCCCGGGCGTGGGCACCGTCGCCCACCGCGCCCAGGCCGTCGAGGGTGGGGACGCCGAGGGCGGCCGTGAAGTTCCCGTCCGACCCGCCGCCCACCTCGCACGTGGCCAGCGGGCCCAGACCGAGCTCGGCGGCCAGGCCGACGGCCCGCGCCGCCAGGGCGGCCGAGGAGAAGGCGGGCAGGGGCGGGCGGTTGGGGCCGCCGGACACGACCACGGCCGTCCCCGCAACCGTGGCCGACAACGCGTGCATGGCCTGGTCGACCCGCTGCTGCTCGGCGCCGCTGGCCACCCGCACGTCGACGTCCACGTAGGCGACGGCCGGCACGGTGTTGGTGGTGGTACCGGCGCCGGCCACGGTGGGCGTCACCGTCGTGCCCATCTCGGGCCGGGCCAACGCCTCCAGATGCAGCACCTGGTGGGCCAGCTCGATCAGGGCGTTGGCGCCCTTCTCCGGTTCCAGCCCGGCGTGGGCGGCTCGGCCCTGCACCTCCACGCGGTACGTGGACACGCCCTTGCGGGCCGTCTTCAGCGCGCCGCCGGCGCTGGGTTCGAGCACGAGTGTGGCGCGGGCACCGGCAGCCACCGACTCGATGAGGGCACGGGACGACGCCGATCCCGTCTCCTCGTCTGATGTGACCAGGAAGGCCACGCCGTCGAGCGTGTCCAGCACGGACAGGGCGTGCAGCCCTGCACCAACCCGGCCTTCATGTCGAAGGCGCCCGGACCGGTGGCGATGTCGCCGTCCACCGTGAAGGGCCACCCGGCCAGCGTTCCCAACGGCCACACCGTGTCCAGATGACCGAGGAGCAGGACGTCGGTGCCCGTCCCGAACTGCCACAGCAGGTGGGTGTGCCCCTCCACCACGATGCGCTCCGGCTCGACCCCCAACAGGCCGGTGCCAATGGTGGCCAGCACGCCGGCGCAGTGGGCCAGGGCCCACAGGTCGCCCGACGGCGACTCGGCCTCCACCAGGTCGGACAGCTCCCGCACCATGGCGGGCTGGCGGGCCCGCAACCCGTCGAGCCGCTCAGCCATGACCGGGAGGGCGTTCGAGCACGTACCAACCGGAGCGGGTGGCGGCGGTGGCGACCAGACCGTCGTCCAGGGCTCGGCCCATGGTGGCGCGAAGGGCGTGGCGCCAAGCCAGGGCCCGCTGCGGGTCGGCGGCCCGCACGCCCACGATGTCGGGCGGCACCCAGCACAACCGGCGGGGGGCATTGGACACGGCTGCCACCGGCGCGCCGTCGTCATCCTCGGTGAGCACGGCCACGGCGCCGTCGTCCCGCAGGGCGGTGACCTCGGGCTCGGCCAACCGACCGGCGGCCGCGGCGACGGCCCGCGTGCCGGCAACGTCCCACGCGACGGAGCACCGGTCACTCTCGTCGTTCCTGTTGATGCCGTCCAGCATGGTCCCGTAGAAGTTCGAGGAGTAGGCCACACCCACGGCCCCCAGCTTGACGAGGTTGAACCAGGCGTTGCGGCGCACCAGCGGGTCGAACGTCCACGTGATCCGGCGCATGCCCCGAGCCAGCGCCCACTCCCGCTGGTGGAGCTTGAGGGCGTAGCCGATGCCGCGGCCCTGGGCCTCGGGGGCGATGCCGGATATGTGCGAGTGCAAGCCCAGGCCCCCCTCGTCGTCGGCCAGCAGCCCGACCGACGCGCCCACGAGCGTGCCGTCGAGCCACGCCCCGGCCACGTACCCGCCGGTGTGGGCCAGCGCCTTCAGGAGGTCCGAGCTGATCGGCGCGCCCTCGGGCGACGTGCGCCAGATGGTGGCGAACAACCGGGCCACGGCCCGCAGGTCGTCGACGGCGTCGACCTCCCCGATGCTCAGCACTTCTTGGTCATGGCCCGGCCGTCGAAGTGCAACCGCCACGGCGCCGTTCCGTCGAAGTCGAAGAACACCAACGGGCGAGGCCCGACGTGCGGCTCGGTGGCGATGAACAAGGCGGCGTCGACGGGAGCGAGGTCCACCGTGCGGACCTGGTTCTCGGGGGGCAGCAGCTGGGCCAGCGGGCCCCGGGAGGTGATCGTGGCCCGCAAGCCGTCGCCGAGCCGAGCCACGTCGGCCGACACGTGCAGCCGCTCGTACGTCCCCTCGTAGGCGGACAGGTCGACGTCGACACCAGGCCCGGGCGAGGGCAGCGTGGGGACGCGCACGCCGGCCAGGTCGGAGAACAGCTCGGTGACGATGGCTTCGAAGAAGTCCACCGCGGCCCCGCCGTTGACCACGCCAGCCACTGCGAACCGCTGCTCAGGCAGCACCCGCAGCGTGGCGCCCTGGCCCAGGGTGGCGCCGTCGTGGCCGAACAAGGGGTGGCCGTCCCAGTCGAAGAGCATCCACCCCAGGCCCCAGGCCTCGCAGGGGTACGGGTTGGGTACCACGACCTGCGGCTCGCGCATGGCCTTGGCCGAAGCGGGGGACAGGAGCTGCGTGCCGTCCGGGCCCCGGCCGTCGTCCAGGTGGAGGCGGGCGAAGGCAAGAACCTCGGCAGGCGTGGTGTGGATGAGGCCGGCCGGCCCCACGGCCCGGGGCATGCCCCACACCGGTGCGGGCACCGGGTCCTGCCCGGCCACGCTCACGTGGCCCAGGGCGGCACGGTGGAGCAGGGCGTGCTCGGGCAGGGTCCCGGCTCGCACCAGCCCCAACGGAGCGAAGAGGCGCTCGCGCAACACCCGGTCCCACCCCATGCCGGTGACCACTTCGATCACCCGGCCCGCCACGGGGAACCCGGTGTTGCAGTACGACATGGTCTCGCCCAGCTCGTGGTCCTGGCCCAACTCGGCGCAGCCGGCCACGTAGCGCTCCAGGCAGTCGTCGCCCCGGCCGGCGTCGACCAGGTGATCGCCGCCGATGCCGCTCGTGTGGCTGAGCAGGTGGCGCAACGACACCCGGTCGGTGACGTACGGGTCGGCCACGCGGAACTCGGGCAGGTAGGTGCGGACGGGCTCGTCCAGGTCGAGCACGCCGTCGTCCACCAACTGCATGACCAGCGTGGTCGTCCACACCTTGCCGATGGAGCCGATCTGGAACACGGTGTCGGTGGTGACCTCGACGCCAGTGCGCAGGTTGGTGACTCCCCCGGCCAGCTCGGTCACCTCGTCGCCGGCCAGCACGGCCAGGCTGGCGCCCGGCACCTTGTGTCGAGCCATCAGGTCGACGAGCCGTTGCTGCCAGCGGTCACGGTCGGGCGATGCGCTCACAGGGGCGACGGTACATGGGCAGGCCCCGCCGCAAGTTGGAGAATTCACCTACCGAACAGGGCCTCACATCATGGACATCCCTAACGACCGCGCCGTTGGCCCGGGCGTATGTTCGAAGGTGACGTGCGCGCTGAGGGGGTCATGGTGACATCGAAGGCACGGGAACTGCTGCAGTCGTGGGGCGAACGCCTCACCCGCACTCGAACGGCCCGGCCCGTGCTGTACGCCCTGCTCGCGGTGATGCTGGTCACGGGCGTGGCTGCGGCCGCCATCCCCCATGACGACGGGCACCGCACGCAGGCGGCGTCCGGCCCCAAGCACCGCCAGACCGGTTCGACGGATTCCACTGGCCTCGACGCCGGTACGGGCGCCACCGGCGACCCCGGCGCCAGCACCTTGCCCACGACCGTCCAGGGCGCCGGGTCGGCGGCGGGCGGCGGCGCGACCGGCGGCGGCGCAGCCGGCGGGGGGACGGCCACCACCAAGCCCGGTACCAAGACGACGACGACCAACGCCCAAGGCGGCGGGTCGAAGCCCATCTCCACCGACTCGATCAAGGTGGGCATGATCATCCCTGCCGGCAACCCGGGCGCCGCCGCCGGCGTGCCTCTCCAGTACGACCCCAACGGCCTGACCAAGGTCGTGCAGGCGGTGGTCGACGACACCAACGCCCACGGCGGGTTCGGCGGGCGACAGATCCAGGCCGTGTACGCCTACAACGACAACACGGACAACGAGGCCGAGCCCCAGACCCGGGAGCAGAACCGGATCTGTACCCAACTGACCGAGGACGACAAGGTCTTCCTGGCCTTCAACTTCAACCCGTTGGGCGTGGACTTCGCCTACGACTGTTTCGCGGCCCACAAGACGCCCGTGCTGGACACGCCCCTCGCCCTCGAATCCGACCAGCAACGGCTGGACGAGATGAATCCGTGGCTGATCCTGCCCCTGAGCCTCAACTTCACGCGCATGGCCAAGTTGTTGCCCCAGGCATTGCGGGACCAGGGCTACATGACGCAGAAGATGGCGGTGGTGGGTGTCGACCTCCCGCCCCTCAAGCGCAGCGCCCAGAAGGTGCTGGTGCCCGCCATCGAAGCAGCGGGCGGCAAGGTCGTCGAGCAGGTGTACTTCGCCGAGTCCTACTCGGCGATCAGCGCGGGGATCGCCAACGCCGTGCTCACCTTCAGTCAGAAGGGCATCGACCGGGTCGTGTTCTGGGGCCCGGGCGGCGGGCTGCCTCTCCTGTTCTCCCGCCAGGCCGACTCCCAGGGGTACAAGCCCCGCTATGGCGTCACGACCTACGACGCGCCGGCGTTCTTCCAGGACCTCGCCCCGCCCGGGCAGTTCCACGGCGCCGTCGGTGTGGGCTTCGTGACGCAGGGCGACCTGGCCGACAAGGTGGCGCCGCCCCTCACCGACAGGGAGAAGGCCTGTTTCGCGGTGGTGGCCAAGGGGGCGGGCATGACCTTCACGTCCCGGCGCCAGAGCAACGCGGCCGGGCTTGCCCTCGGCGCGTGTGAGTACATCGGCGTGCTCAAGGCGGCCCTGGCCAACACCGTGGGCACGTCGCTGGCCCCGAACGAGGTGGCGGGCCACGTGTACGCGCTGGGCACGAGCTACGCCCCCGTGACGATGGTCAAGTCCCGGTTCGGCCCGGGCCGGCCCGACGGCGCCAGTAGCTACGCCCGCCTGGCGTACGACGATGGCTGCTCGTGCTTCAAGTACGCGAGCGGTTGGCTGGACAGCCCGTACTAGGCGTGGCCCGTCGCGTCCGCCGAGCGGCGGTGCTCGTGCTCGTCCTGTTCGGCGCGGGGTGCCGCGCCCAGGGCCTCGCCTTCCGCCAGGACCATCGCATCACCATCGTGAGCCCGCATGACCGGGCCCATGTCGCCGCGCCCGTCGTCGTGCGCTGGACGGTCAAGGATCCCGTCGCCTTCCCCGGCCGGGGCGCCTTCGGCGTGTTCGTCGACCGTGCCCCCCA
>DASRGI010000210.1:0-4634 GCA_035651095.1 Acidimicrobiales bacterium
CCCCTGCCCGAAGCCCAGCTCGACCGCTTCCTCTTCCAACTGCACATGGGGTACATGCCCGCGGCGGCCGAGGTCGAGGTCATGCTGGCCAACTCCGTCACTTTGGCCATCGAGGACCTCGGGCCCGTGATCACGCCCGCCCAGGTGCAGGACATGATCCACTGGGCGGCCGTCAACGTGCAGGCCTCGCCCGAGGTCTGCGAGTACATCGTGGCCCTGGTCCACGCCACCCGCACGGATCCGGCCCTGGCCTTGGGCGCCAGCCCCCGGGCCTCCATCGCCATCCTCAAAGCGGCCCGGGTGATGGCCGCGGCCGACGGCCGCCACGACGTGTACCCGGACGACGTGCGCGCCGTGATCGAGCCCACCCTGGCCCACCGCATCGCCATGAACGCTGACTTTGTGCTGCGGGGCGAAACGCCACTGCACGTGCTCGAGCGCATCACCACCGCGGTGAAGGCGCCCATGAAACGAGCGGCCGCCGCCGCTTCCCGGTAGCCCACTCCCATGGCCGACCGGCGCCGGCTCCTGCTCGCCCTCGACCGGGTGGGCGATGCGCTGGTACTGGCCCGCGTGCGGGCGCGCATCGAGGACCTCAACCGCCGGATCGGCCTCACCAAGACGGGGCGCATCGCCCTCGTCTCGGCCGTGGTGCCGTGGGTATTCGCCTACCTGGTGGCGGGCACTGCGCTCTACATCTTCAGCTACGCGGCTGTGGGCGTGGTGCTGTCCGCCTTCCTGCTCGTGCCCCGTCGGCTGCGGCTGGAGGCCGACCGCACCGGGCTGTTCCCGCGGGTGCAGATGGGCGATCGCCTGGAGGTCGAGATCACCCTTCGGCCCGGACGGCGGGTGGGCACCTTCCTGCTCGAAGAGCGCATCCCCGAGGCCCTGGGCACCCGGGTGCGGGTGCCCATCACCGGCGCCCGGGCAGGCGAGGATGCCACCCACACCTACTCGCTGGCCTGCTCCCGCCGGGGCGCCTACTCGGTGGGGCCGCTGGTGGCAGTGGTGGGCGACCCCATCGGGCTGACGCAGCGGGAGACGGTGCTGTGCGAGCCCTTCGAACTGCTCGTCCACCCCCGGGTCGACCGGCTGGTGGACCGACCCCTCACCCGCCAGTACGAAGATCCGCCCATGCGCCCGCCGGTGTCCAAGCCGTGGCCGACGGGCATGGAGCTGTTCGGCATGCGCGAGTTCCGCCCGGGCGACAGCGTGCGCCGGATCGTGTGGCGGGCCACGGCCCGCACCGGGACGCTGATGGTCTGGGAAGCGGAGCAGGGCATCACCGACAAGGTCGTCCTCATCCTCGACACCGACCGGGGGCATCACAGCCGGGATGATGGGTACTCGGCGTCCTTCGAGACGGGCGTGCGGGTGGTGGCGTCCATGGGGGTCGGACACCTCCAGTCGGGCTACGAGGTGCGCTGCGAGACCAACGGCGGTCCCCTCACCCGCGCCCTGCGGGGCGTGGGCAACACGCTGCCCTTCCTCGACGCCCTGGCGCGGGTGGAGCTGGGGCGCGACCCGCTGGGCCGGGTGCTGCGGCGCATCACCGCCGACCCCCGGCGTGACACCCACTACGTGCTCGTGACGCCCCGCCTCACCGCGACCGACGCCGCCCAACTCAAGCTGGTGCTCAACGCCGGCGTGTCCGTAGCCGTCGTGGCCCTGCTCTGGGACGCCGACGACTCCGAGACCATGGGCCGGGCGGCCGGACTCGGCTGCCAGGTGCACGGCGTGCGCCCGGGTGACGAGCTGGCCGATGCCCTCGCCCGCTCGGGCGTGGGCACGGGGGTCTCGGCGTGACGTTGACCGAGACCCCCGACACCGAGATCGAGACCGAGTCCGGGACCGCGTCTGCGTCCGGGACCGCGTCCGGGACCGAGACCCCGCCCCGTCCATTCGACACGTCCGCTTCTCACGGTGACGCACCACTGTCGAACGAGGCGAACGTGGACGAGGCGCCCCTGCCGTTGTTGCGCACCAGCTTGGTGGTGGGCTGCGCGGCCGCGGCAGCCGGGGTGATGGCCGGCGGGCTGTTCGAGGGCGTGCAGGGGCGTGTCTACCCGCTGCTCGGTGCCGCCTGCGGCGTGGCCGTGGCCGCCCAGGCCTCGCGCCGGCGCAGCGCCTTCTGGGCCAATGCCACGCTCGTGCTCGGCATCGTGGCCGTGGGCGCCGCCTTCGTCCTGCCCGCGGGCGTGGGCAACTTCACCCACGTGGGCCAGATCCTGTCCGAGGCCAAGGGGGCGTCCAAGGTCCTGCGCCCGCCGGTGCAACTCCTGCCCGGATGGCGATTGGTCATCGGCCTCATCATGGCCACCATCGGTGTGGCCGCCGGGTGGGTAGGCATCGAACTGCGGCGGCCCGCCCTGGGGCTGCTGGTGCCGCTGCCCGCGGTGGCCTACCTGGCCATCTCCGTGCCCGAAGCGCAGAAGGTGCCGAGCGGCATCGTGGCCGCCGTGCTGTTCATCGTCGGGCTGACCCTGCTCTCGTCGTTGCAGCACGCCATCGACGGGGCTGAGCAGGCGCCCGGGCTGGCCTACGAGTTGAAGCGGGCGGCCCGGGCCCTGCCCCTGCTCGCCGTGCTGGTCGGTGTGTTGGTCGTACTGGCCCAGACCCACGTGCTGTTCCCCAAGCCGCGCTACGACCCGGCCCGCCAGTCGGTGGCGCCCAAGGCGGTGCCCCTCTCCAAGGTCAGGGACCGGCCCTTGTTCACGGTGGCGTCCGACCTCACCGGCCCCTGGCGCATTGGCATCCTCGACGTGTACACCCACGACGAATGGCGGTTGCCCGCCTTCGCCGAGTCCGACCTGCGGCCCGTACCCAAGAACGGTGTGGTCGACGAGGCGCTGGCCAAGCAGCCGCCGGTACAGGCCCGGTTCCACATCGCCGACCTGGGCGGCTCGGTGCTGCCTGGCGTGCCCAGCGCCATCGGCGTCACCGCCACCGGGCCCCGCCTGGCCTACGACGCCCGCACCGGCAACATCCGCCTGGCCCAGGGCCAGATCAGGGCCGGCCTCGACTACACGGTGGTGGCCGCCGGCCTGCCCACCGAGGACTCCCTGCGCAAACTCGCCCTCGACCGCCCGGCTATGCCCGCCGACGTGCAGGCCGCCCTCGACATTCCACCTCCCCCACCCGAGGTGCAGGCCCTGCTGGCCCAGGCGCCCACCACCAACGCGTGGGACCGCCTCGACTTCGTGCGCCGCCGCTTCTTGGAGAACGTGGTGTCAGCCGGGCCCGGCTCGCCCACGCCCGTGCCGCCCGCCAAGGTGGCCGACCTGGTAGCTGGATCCAAGAAGGGATCGCCCTTCGAGATCGTGGCCGCCCAGGCCATGCTGTCTCGTTGGGCGGGGGTGCCCTCGCGCATCGGGTACGGCTACGACGGCGGCGTCGTGTTGCCGAACGGGACGCGCGAAGTGCGGCCCAAGCACGGTTCGTCCTGGCTCGAAGTGTGGTTCCCCGGCGCCCAGTGGCTGCCCGTCCTGGGCCAGCCGTCCAAAGCCACCGCTTCGCTCCAGCCCGACGCGCCCACCAACCCGGCCGCGGGGGTGGAGGCCAGCACCGACATCGCCGTCCACGTCTACTTCCCGCTCCACACCAAGGCGGCCTCGCCGTTCTACGCCCAGGTCCGCAGGGTGGTGGCCCTGGCCGTCCCCATCGGCCTGGTGCTCGCCCTGATGTACGTCACCTGGCCGGCGGCATGGAAGGCATGGCGTAGGTGGCGGGCCCGGCGCCGGGCCCGGGCCGGCGGCATCCAGGCCGAGATCGCCCAGGCCTACGCCGAGTTCCGCGACCTGTGCACGGACATCGGCATCAAGGGCTGGTCGCTGCCGCCGCTGGCCTTCCTCGACATGGTGGTGGACGACGCCGAGCACCGCGAACTGGCGTGGCTGGTGACCCGCACCATCTGGGGCGACCTGCGCCACCACCGCACCGAGGACCACGCGGCCGACGCGGTGGAGCTCGCTCGGGCCCTCAAAAAGCGAGTGGCCCAAGCCCAGCCCCTCACCATCCGGCTCATCGCCGCCGTGTCCCGCCTCTCCATCCGCCACCGCTTCGCACCCGAGTTGTCGGCGCCCGCTCTCACGGAGGACGACGTCCATGCGCCTGCGGCCTAGCCCCCGCCTGTTGGTGGCCGTGTCGGCCGCCGCTCTCACCGTGCTGCCCGCCTGCTCGGCCGGTGGGCTTCTGGCCGTTCCCAAGCCACGCGACGGGGTAGCGGTGAAGGACCTCACCGCCGACCTGGCCTTCGGCGCCGAGCCCGCCGTCGCTCCCCCGCCCGCCGCGGCCCGGCCCTCGGCCGCCGCCGTCACCGGCCTCACCGCCCCGTTGCCCTTCACGCCGTCGGTGGCGGTCGACACCACCGAGCCGCCGCCCCGCCGGCCCATCCCGCCCCCACCGCCCGCCCTGCCCTGCCCGGTGGCCGGCGGCGACGCCTTCCCTGAGAAGGTGGCGGGCAAGGTGGTGGAAGGCACGCCCGCGCCCGGCGTATACCGCTGGAAGCAGGCCGGCGCCATCACCTACGGGACCAGCACCGCGGCCGTGCCCCTCGCGCCGCTGTCGACGCGCACCGTCCGGCTGGTGTCGGCCACGCCCACGCTGGTGTCGTACGAGGTGGCCATCCCCACCCC
>DASRGI010000211.1:0-52574 GCA_035651095.1 Acidimicrobiales bacterium
ATACGGCGGCGGCGCACGATGACCGCTCGGCGCGCGGCCCGACGGCTTCGCTGCCACTCCTCGTGACCCTTGCGGTCGAGCGACCGGACGGCCCGGCGCCGCCGGTCCGCTCCTCGCGCCGCGAACGCCTGCTGTTCGAGCTCCCACTGCTCGAGGTGCCACCGGGCCGACGCTCGGACCTGTGCCTCGCTGCCTGTATGTGCGATTGCGACCATGTTCTCTCCTCGATCAACCGTCCACGAGGTGTTCTACAGATGGGGTGTGACATCGATCCCGGAGACCGGTGTTCACACCGAGTGCGAACGGATGTTCGGCCACCACAACACCACGAACGCCTGTTCCCCGTCAAGCAGAAATCGAACAGATGTTTGCCACTGTCACACCCAGGTGCTACGGTCCTCTCGAACGAGTGTTCGGCCTGCGTGGACCCTGTGTCGACACGGGCACGGGCACATTGACAACCCACACGGGGAGGAGCGGGCGAGTGCCTGAGGCAGAGCGGGCAGCAGCGCATGCGAAGCCGGAGCCGACGGGAGCCGGGCTGACCGGAAAGCGCCGGGAGATCCTCGAGTTCATCGCGCGCCAGCAACGGGAGCGGGGCTACCCGCCTTCCGTGCGCGAGATCGGGGAGGCCGTCGGGCTCACCTCCTCGTCCACCGTGCACGCCCACCTGGCCACGCTCCAGCGCCAGGGCTACCTCCGGCGTGACCCCACCAAGCCCCGCGCCATCGAGGTCCGGTGGGACCCGTCGTCCGGAGCCACGGCCGAACGCCGGCCGGTCCGCCACGTTCCCCTCGTGGGCGACGTGGCCGCCGGTACCGACGTGCTCGCGCACGAGAACGTGGAGGAGTTGCTGCCGCTGCCGGCCGACTTCACGGGCGAGGGACAGTTGTTCATGCTCCGGGTCCGTGGTGATTCGATGATCGAGGTGGGCATCCTCGACGGCGACTACGTCGTGGCCCGCCAGACCTCCGACGCCCGCAAGGGCGAGATCGTGGTGGCCGGGATCCCCGGCGAGGAAGCCACCGTGAAGACGTTCTCCCGGAAGGGAAACAAGGTTGTCCTGCTTCCTGCCAACCCTCGCCTCGCTCCCATGGAGTTCGACCCGGCCGACGTCACGGTGTTCGGCAAGGTCGTCACCGTCTTGCGCCGGCTGTAAGCGTCGCGCCCCGATCAGCGGGGCCACCGGCGACAATGGTGGCGTGCGGATGCGTCGCATCGCCACGCTGGGTGTGGCGCTCGTGGTCTGGTTCGGCTGGGCGGGGCCAGCGCGCGCCGTCAACGACCCCGGGTTCGACCGGCAATGGGGCATGCGGTTGGTCGGCGCACCCGACGCATGGTCGGGAGCAACCGGCGCGGGCGTCACCATCGCGGTGGTCGACACGGGCGTCGATCTCAGCCACGAGGATCTGGCCACCAAGCTGGTACCGGGCACGAACATCGTCTCGCCGGGCCAGCCCCCGCAGGACGACAACGGCCATGGCACCCACGTGGCCGGCATCGCCGCGGCGGCCACCAACAATGGCCGCGGCGTGGTTTCGGTGGCGCCGGACGCCAAGATCATGCCGGTCAAGGTCCTCGGCGCCGATGGCACGGGCTCGGAAGCAGACGTGGCGGCCGGCATCAGGTGGGCGGCCGACCAGGGTGCCCAGGTGATCAACCTGTCGCTCGGGAGCGACCTTTCCGGGATCAACCTCGGAGCGACCTTCTCGCTCGCCGTGTCCTATGCGTGGAATCACGGCTCGCTCTGCGTCATCGCCGCCGGGAATGGCGGGAACGCCTTCGTGAAGTCCTCGGGCTTCAGCCTCCAGAAGGCGATCGTCGTGAGCGCGGTGACCAAGGACGACGCGCAGCCCTCGTACTCGAGCGACGTGGGCCAGGCCCAATGGGGCATGGCCGCGCCCGGCGGGGCTGGCGTCCAGGGCCAACCCGAGAACGACGTCTTCTCGACGTTCTGGGATCACAACCACCCGACGGCCGACAACTACTACGCGTACGCGGCGGGCACCTCCATGGCGGCACCACACGTGGCCGGGGCGGCCGCCCTCCTTCGCTCATTGGGTTTGACTCCACAGCAGACCGTGGACCGCTTGCTCTCCACTGCCAAGGACCTCGGGCCGCCAGGCAACGACTCCACCTTCGGGCACGGACGCCTGGACGTCGCCGCCGCCGTGCGAGGGCTGGGCCCACAGGCAGGAGCCAAGGGCTCCCCGACCAGCGCAACGCCGAACACCACCGGCGCCCCGGCCGCTCGGACGGCGCCGACCGGTGCTGCCAACCCGAGCGGGCGAGCGGGCGGGCGGGCGTCCGCACCCGCGTCGAACGCCACCGGTACCGGTGGCGACGGCGCGGCGGGGTCCGTCACCGCGCCTCCCTCCCAGGCGACACCGCTGGTCCTCACGCCCGATGCGGCTGGCGGACCGGCCTCGACGCACCCCCGAGCCGGGCCAGCACCGGGCCAACGACCTTGGCTCGGCGCGGGCGTGGCCCTCGCCGCTCTCGTTCTCGTGAGCCTCGCCGCGGTCGGGCTGGCGAGCGCCGGTGGTCCGCGGGCAGGAGCGCCTATGCGGGCTCGGTGAGGATGCCGAAGAGCGTGTCGTAGACCGACTCGATCTCGGCCCGGACGACGTGCTCGCCAGCGGTGTGCGCCACGCTCGGGTCGCCGGGGCCGAAGTTGGTGGCGGGTACGCCGCGCTCGGCGAAGAGGGCGACGTCTGTCCACCCGAGCTTGGCGCGCGGCGCGGCGGCGGTGCGGCGGACGAGCGCGGCCAATACCGGGTGATCGAGCCCGGGCGGTGCCGGCGGCGAGGCGTCGGTCACGGTGAGAACGTCGCCGCCGGCTTCGTCCACGGTGTCACCCAGGACGTCGCGCACCGACTGGAGGGCGTCGTCGGCTGACCGGTCGGGGGCGAACCGATGGTTGAGCTGGACGACGGCCCGGTCGGGGACGACATTGCCGGCCACGCCGCCCTCGACGCCCACCGCCTGGAGCACCTCGTGGAACTCGCAGCCTTCGAGTACCGGCCGGCGCTCCTCGAAGCCCGCGACCCGTGCGAGGACCGCGCCCAAGCGGTGGATGGCGTTGCGCCCTTGCCATGGGCGGGCGGTGTGTGCCCGCTCGCCGGCCAGGGCCACGTTGACGCGCAGCACGCCCTGGCACCCCGCCTCCACCGCCGCGCCGGTGGGCTCGCCCAGGATGGCGACGTCAGCGGCGAGCAGATCGGGACGGGCATCCGCGATCTTGGAGAGGCCGTTGTGGACGCGGTCGACCTCTTCGCATTCGTAGAACACATAGGTCACGTCGATCACCGGCTCGCGGACAGCGCCGGCCAGGGCGAGGAACACGGCACAGCCGGCCTTCATGTCGGCGGAGCCCAAGCCCCACAACGTGTCGCCCTCGATGCGGGCCTGCTCGTTGCCGTTGGCAGGGACGGTGTCCAGATGGCCGGCCAGCACGACGCGCTGCGGGCGGCCCAGGTTCGTGCGGGCGACGACGTTGGTGCCCACCCGCTCCACCGTGAGCCACGGCATCTCCCTCAACATGGCCTCCACCCGATCGGCCAGCACCCCCTCGTGATGGCTGACCGACGGAACGTCGACGAGCTCGGCCGTGAGGGCCAAGAGATCGACGGGCGACGACCTCACGGGTGGGCCACCATCACATCGTCACCCCATGGCTGCGCAGGATGTCGTTGAGCCCGGCCTTGTCGTGGCGTTGGCCCTCCTCCAACCGCTTGATGACGAGCAAGCACGGCAAGCCGAACTCGCCGCCCGGGAACGTCCGGGGCCGGCTCGCCTGCACGGCCACGCACCACGGCGGCACCACGCCCCGACTCAGCTCCTCGCCCGTCTCGGCGTCGATGACGGGGATCGAGCCGGCCAGGATGGCGCCGGCGCCGAGGAACGCACCCTGGCCAACGCGCGCTCCCTCCACGACCATGCAGCGACTGCCGATCATGGCGTCGTCCTCGATGATCACCGGTGCGGCTTGGGGCGGCTCGAGCACACCACCGATCCCCACGCCACCCGAGAGGTGCACGTTGCTTCCGATCTGGGCACACGATCCCACGGTGGCCCACGTGTCCACCATGGAGTTGGCGCCCACCCGGGCGCCGATGTTCACGTAGCTCGGCATCATGATCACGCCGGGCTCGAGGAACGAGCCCCAGCGGGCGGATGCACCCGGGACCACCCGGACGCCGGCGGCCTGGTAGCCCCGCTTCAACGGAAGCTTGTCGGCGTACTCGAACGGGCCCACCTCGATGGTCTCCATGGCCGACAACTTGAACAGCAGCAGGATTGCCTGCTTCAGCCACTGGTGCACCACGACGCTGCCGTCGGCGGCGACTTCGGCGACCCGAGCCTGGCCCTGGTCGAGCAGGTCGATGGCTTCCCGGACGACGGCCAGCGCGTCGCCGTCGCCGGCCGTCAACGATGCGCGCTGCTCCCACAGGTCTTCGATCTGGGCTTGGAGGTCGGCCATGGATTCGAGGCTACCTAGAGTGACCCGGTGCTCACGTATCTCGATCGGGTCATTCCCGCCGAGCCCGGCCGGCCGGAAATTGCCGGACCAGATCACCCCATGCGTGCGGTAACCCGCCAGATCGCGTTCGAGCCCACCGGATGGACGGCCAAACGCCGTACCAAAGTGGCCGATCTGTTCGACAGTTTGGCGCCGACCTGGCACGAGCGAGAGGCCATCGGTCGGCCCGATCCCTTGCAGGACGCGCTCGACCGGGGCGGCCCGTTCGCCCGCGGGTCGTGTTTGGAACTGGGTTCGGGCGTGGGGCTCATGACACCCACGTTGGTGGGCAGGTTCGGCGACCGTGCGCTGATCGCCGTCGACCTGGCCCCGGAGATGCTGACTCGGGCCCCAGCGACCACGCCGCGGGTACTGGCCGACAGCGCGCAGCTCCCGTTCCCCGACCGCACCATCGCCACCATCGCGCTGGTGAACATGTTTCTCTTCCCCGCCGAGGTGGACCGCCTGTTGCGGGCCGACGGCGCCCTGATCTGGGTGTCGACGGTGGGCGACGCCACGCCCATCTACCTGCCGCCCGACGACGTGCTCACCGCCATGCCAGGCGCCTGGCAGGGTGTGGCCGCCGACGCCGGTTGGGGCAGCTGGGTGGTGCTGCGACGGGCGTGAACCCGACCGCCGGCGTTACCCCACGCCCAGCCGCGCCGCCACCAACTCCAATCGCTCGGTGGACTGCACCAACGCCACCCGCACGTTGCTCGCCCCGGCCGCGCCGTAGAAGTCGCCCGGACTGACCAGGGCGCCCCCTTCGGCGGCCAGGCGCTCGGCGAACGACCAGGCGTCCCCCACCTGCGGCCACAGGTAAAAGGCTCCGCCGGGCATGTCCACGTTGACGCCGAAGGCCGACGCCAGCACCGAGCGGAACAGCTCCATCCGCTCGCGGTACACCGCCCGCTGCGCCTCGACGTGCGCGTCGTCGGCCCACGCAGCCACGGCCGCGGCCTGCACCGGCCCGGGCACCATCATGCCCACGTGCTTGCGCACTTCGCCGAGGTACCGAACCAGCGCGGGGTCGCCCGCGTAGAAGCCGGCCCGGGCGCCGGCCAGGTTCGATCGCTTGGACAACGAATGCAGGGCCACGACACCGTCGAGGCCGTTCGACAGGATGGTCGAAGGCGGGCCCGACCACGTGAACTCCACGTAGCACTCGTCGCTGAACACGGGTACGCCGTACTCCCGGCCCCACGCCGCCGCC
The DNA here is from genome assembly GCA_035651095.1 of Acidimicrobiales bacterium. Classification (GTDB taxonomy): domain Bacteria; phylum Actinomycetota; class Acidimicrobiia; order Acidimicrobiales; family JAUTXP01; genus DASRGI01. The sequence goes on from DASRGI010000211.1 coordinate 5,736, forward strand.
GCGGCCAGATCCTCCACCTGCCCGGCCGGGTTACCAGGCGAGTTGACCCACAGGGCCAGCGCCCGGCGGGCATCGTCGGCCGAGACGGCGGACAGGTCGAGACGCCACTGCGAGTCCATCGGGACGGCCACGGCCCGGCACCCGGCCAGGATTGCGCCCATCTCGTAGGTCGGGTAGGCGACGGCGGGGTACAGCACGGTGTCGCGCTCGGGCGTCCGCAGCTTGAGCCACTGCGGCAGCGTGGCCACGAACTCCTTGGTGCCCACGCAGGCGTACACGTTCGACGGGTCGACGTCGACGCCCAGGCGGCGAGCCATCCAAGCCGATGCCGCCTCCCGGTAGGCAGGCGTGCCGATGGACGCCGGGTAGCCCCGCTCCGCCCCCGACGTCGCCAGCGCCTCGACCACGGCCGCGGGCGGCGGATCGCAGGGCGTGCCGATGGACAGGTCGACCACGCCGCCGGGCAACCCGTTGGCCTTCTCCTTCAAGCCGTCCAACCGCTCGTACGGGTAGGCGGGCGGCTCGAAACCACCAGGCGCGCGAACGCTCATGAGACCAGGAACTCCCGGAACCGGGCCGCGCCCACCCGGTCCAGCCGGGCTCGCAGCCGGGTGCCGCCCTCCTCGTGTTGCTCCACGAGCACCTCGCCTTCCCGGTGGACAGCCGCCACCACGTCGCCTCGTTCGAACGGGACCACCAGCTCCACGATGTTGCCGCTCGCGCGCAGCCGGTCCCCCACGGCCTGCAGCAGGCCGTCGATCCCCTCGCCCCGCAGTGCGGAGATGGCCACTGAACCGGGATGGGCCGCGAGCAGCCGATCGATGTCAGGCGCCACGTCCGCCTTGTTGAACGCGAGCAACTCGGGCACGCCGGACGCACCGATCTCCTGCAGGACGGTGTGCACGGCTTCGATCTGGCCCTCAGGATCCGGCGCGGCAGAGTCGACCACGTGCACCAGCAGGTCGGAATCGCTCACCACCTCGAGCGTGGACTTGAACGCCTCCACCAGGCCATGCGGCAGCTTGCGCACGAACCCGACGGTGTCGGACAGCAGCACCGACTCGCCCCCGGGCAGGTCCAGCCGGCGGGTGCGAGGGTCGAGGGTGGCGAACAGGCGATCCTCGACGAGCACGCCGGCGTCGGTGAGCCGGTTCAGCAGTGTCGACTTGCCCGCGTTGGTGTACCCCACCAGCGATACCCCGGCCAGCCGGGACCGGTGCCGGGACCGGCGTTGCGTGCGCCGGGTCTTGTCCAACGCACGGAGGTCGGCCTCCAGCTTGGTGATGCGACGGAGCAGGCGGCGGCGGTCGATCTCCAACTGGGTCTCACCAGGGCCGCGGGACCCGATGGGGGCCCGGGCGGCGCCGGCACCCATGGCGCCCGCCTGCTGCGAGAGTTGCTTGCCCCGGCCCCGCAAGCGGGGCAACCGGTGCCGCAGCAACGCCAGCTCGACCTGCGCTCGGCCCTCTTGGGTGCGGGCGTTCTGAGCGAAGATGTCGAGGATCACGTCGGTGCGATCGATGGCCGTTCGCCCCAGGATCTTCTCCAGGTTCCGTTGCTGGGCGGGCGAGAGCTCGTCGTCGAAGACGACGGTGTCGGCGTCGACGGCCAGGCTGATCTCGTGCAGCTCCTCGGCCTTGCCCTTGCCCACATAGGTGGCCGGGTCCGGGGCGGCGCGGCGCTGCACCACCCGGGCGGCCACGTCGGCCCCGGCGGTGTCGACCAGGAGGGCCAGCTCGTCGAGGTGCGCTTCCACCTCCTCGGTGGTCGTGTCCGGAGTGACCACGCCGACCAGGACGATCTGCTCCCGGAAGGAGCGTTCGATCAGGGTCACGGGCGGGGCACCTCGATCCGAGCGACGAGCTGCGTGGGACCGGTGAGCACCACCGTGTCCTCCTTGACGTCGACAGCCAGGTCGCCGCCGGGGTTGTGGACCACCACCGACGAACCCACCAGCCCCCAGGACACGGCCGCCGCCGCCGCCGCGCAGCTTCCGGTCCCGCACGCCTGCGTGGCGCCCACGCCCCGCTCCCACACCCGCAGGTCGATGTCGCCGCCCCGCACGGCGATGAGCTCGACGTTGAGGTCGGGGTGGGCCTGGCCGAGCATGGCCAGGTCGAGCGAACCGGCCGAGTCGAGGATGACGTAGTGGGGGTTTCCCATGTCGACCAGCGCACCGAGGTCGTGCTCCGACACCCGGGCCGGCCCCATGTCGACGCTCACCTGGCGCAGCCCGGGCGCCGACTCGGGTTCGACGACCACCCGGCGCACCCCGGCCACAGTGGCGACCTGGAGCTCGGGACCGGACACCATCCCCGCATCGACGGCGGCCTGGCCCACGCAGCGCATACCGTTGCCGCTCATCTCCGCCGGGCTGCCGTCGGCGTTGCGCAGCTCGAAGGTGAGGTCGACCGGAGCAGGGCCGGGCGTCACCCGGATGAGGCCGTCCGCCCCCACACCGGTGTGCCGGTCGCACAGGTCGCGCGCCAGCTCGGCCGTCAGCGCGGTGGCGCCGGCGGTGTCGAGCAGCACGAGGAAGTCGTTGCCCAGTGCGTGGTGCTTGGTCAGGGTGAGGACGGGCATCGGCCCCAGTCTCCCAAGAGCGAGGGAAGAACGGCGAACGGGTTGTCCGCCGCGCCGAACCACGTGATGCGAGGGTCACGCCGGAACCACATCCGCTGGCGCCGGGAAAAGGCACGGGTGCGACGGATGGTCTCGGCCACGGCGTCGTCCAACGAGAGGCCGTCCAGCAGCTCCTTGTAGCCCAAGGCCTGGCGGGCGGTACGGGACAAGCCCTCGGGGCGGGCAGCCAGGCGCTCGACCTCCTCCACCAGGCCCCCCGCCACCATGGCGTGCACCCGGGCCTCGATCCGGGCCGCGACCACCGGCCGGGGCAACCAGATGCCGGCCATGCGAAAGCGGGTCGCCGGGCCCGACCCGGCGTGCACGTCGAGGCCCGGGCCGAAGGACGAGAAAGGCCGCCCACTCCCGATGGTGACCTCCAGCGCCCGCATCGCCCGGCGCCGGTTGGTTGGTTCCATGCGGCCGGCGGCCACCGGGTCGAGCTCTCGCAATCGCCGATGCAGCGAGGCGGGGTCGGGGTCGGCGGCGGCTTCGGCCTCCAGCTGCGAACGGACGTCGGGCCACTGGCCGGGGGGCGACAGGTCGTCCACGACCGCCCGCAGATACAAGCCCGTGCCCCCCACCAGGAGGGCTCGGTGGCCCCGGGCCTCGATGCCGGCCAGGGCCTCGGCGAAGGCGGCCTGGAAGCGGGTGACGGTGAAGTCCTCGGACGGGTCGGCCAGGTCGATGAGGTGGTGCGGGATCTCGGCCTGCTCGGCGGGCGTGGGCTTGGCCGTGCCCACGTCCATGCCCCGGTAGACCTGCATGGAGTCGATCGACACCAGCTCCACCGGCGGACCGGGCAGGCAGCGGGCCAGGGCGAGGGCCAGGGCCGACTTCCCCGACGCCGTCGGGCCGACCAGGGCGAGATGCGTCAGAGAGCGGCCACCGGGATGCGCGTCTTGTGGCGAGGCCGGGCCGTGACGGCGACGACCTCGCCGGTGAGGTAGTGGGCGGCCGCGCCGGTGATGTGCACGTCGGCGTAGGTGCCCGGCGCCAGCGCGCCGGCGAAGTGGACGAGCTTGTTCTGCCGGGTGCGCCCGGTGAGCACGGCCGCATCCTTCTTGCTCGGTCCTTCGACCAGGACTTCCTCGGTCCTCCCGACGCGGGCCGCGTGCTTCCCGCGGGCCGAACGCTCGACCACCACCTTGAGCCGCTCGAAGCGCTCGGCCACCACGTCGGGGTCGACGAAGCGCTCGGTCCACGCCGCCGCCTCGGTGCCGGGCCGGGGCGAGAAGATGAACGTGTAGGCCGAGTCGTACTCGGCCTCGGCCACGACCTCCAGGGTGCGCTCGAAGTCGTCGTCCGTCTCACCCGGGAAGCCCACGATGAGGTCGGTGGTGACGGCCAGGTCGGGCACCGCGGCGCGGGCGGCGGCCAGCTTCTGCAGGTAGCGCTCGGCCGTGTAGCCCCGGTGCATGGCGGCCAGCACCCGGTCGCTCCCCGCCTGCAGGGGCAGGTGGAGGTGCTCGCACACGGTGGGCACCGACGCCATGGCCTCGACCGTCTCCGGGCGCAGGTCCTTGGGGTGGGGGCTGGTGTAGCGGACCCGGCGGATGCCGTCGACGGCACCGACGGCGTGGAGGAGGTCGGCGAAGAGGGGCCGGCGGCGGGTGAGGTCGCGGCCGTAGGAGTTGACGTTCTGCCCGAGCAGGGTGACCTCGGTGGTGCCGGCCGCGGCCAGGGCCTCGACCTCGGCCACGATCTCGTCCAAGGGCCGGCTGATCTCCTTGCCCCGCACCGAGGGGACGATGCAGAAAGCGCAGCTGTTGTCGCAGCCGATCTGGATGGTGACCCAGGCGGCATAGGGCAGGTCCCGCTGGGCCGGAAGGGCGCTCGGGAAGGCGTCGGACTCCTCGAGGATCTCCATCACGGGGCCTTCGAGCTGGGCCCGGCGCAGCAGGTCGGCGGCGTTGCCCACGTTGTGGGTGCCGAACACCACGTCGACGTAGGGCGCCCGCTCCTGGATGAGGCCCCGGTCCTTCTGGGCCATGCAACCGCCGACGACCAGCTGCATGCCGGGCTTGGCGTCCTTCAGGGCCTTGAGGTGTCCCAGGTTGCCGTACAGCTTGTTGTCAGCGTTCTCCCGGATGGTGCAGGTGTTGAGGACGACGACGTCGGCCTCGGCCACATCGTGGGTGGCCTCCATGCCCTCGGCCGCCAGCAGGCCCGCGATGCGCTCCGAGTCATGCTCGTTCATCTGGCAGCCGAACGTGCGGATCAGGAACTTGCGGGCCACGAACGGCCAAGGATAGGCGGCGAGGGCCGGCCATCGACTGCTGTGCCGGCGACCGTGGGGCGCTGGCCCGCCTGCTGCTCAGACGCTGATCTGGCGGATGGTGGGGAGGCTGGTCTCGTCCCGGATGTCGAGCGACGTGGGCACCCGCTTGTGGCGGTCCTCCACCAACAGGCGGATGGCGGTGCGGCTCTGGCCGTCGATCTCGATGTCGGCGAACGTGGGAACGCACACCAGGTCGACACCGGACGGAGCCAGATACCCCCGGGCGATGGCGATGGCCTTGATGGCCTGGTTGAGGGCCCCCGCCCCCACGACCTGGACCTCGACGGCGCCCGCTTGGCGCACGACGCCCGCCATGGCGCCAGCGCACGAGTTGGGGTTCGACTTGCTTGACACCTTCAGGACTTCCATGAGCCCCCCAACCTGGCGTGGGATGCGAGCGCCCCCTACTTCGACGCTGCTGGGGGGTCCTCCTTCCAAAAACGGAAATACCACCCGAAAGCTGCGCGGAGTGGTCCCGCCCGGAAATCTCTGGAAGCGCGGCGGCGGGCCGGCGCAGCGGGGCATGGCCCCGGCCCGGCCCGGCGTTGCACAAGCACGCGGCGGGCGGCTGACCGGACGCCGAGCGCCATCGTCTTGTGTGCCGCAATGCGCACGCTTGGCGAGTTGCTGCACACGGAACGCGCCGTCAAGCGATGCGTACGGCGCCGTCTTGTGCATAGCCCCGGCCCGGCCCAAACCATTCTGTTGCAACCGAGCGCCATTTCCAGGGGTGGGCGTCGCAACAGAACCGCTGGGGCCGGGCGCGGCTGCCGCCGTGGCTGGCGGTGGCTGCGGGGCGAGCGCGGGGCGGGCCACTTTGGCCGCGCACGCCGACCGGGCGCCGAACCGAACCCGGGCCGCCGGCCCGAGGAAAGCGCGCTGGCGCCGAACGGCCGCCCGACCGTCCGGCCCAGCGGGCCAGCACCGCCCCGCCGCCGAGCGGTCGCTAGTCCTTGAGCACGAGGGGCTCGTCGTCCCCCTCGCCCTCGCCCAGGGGCACATCAGCGGCTGCCCCGACCTCGGCCCCGGCCAGGCCCGACTGCTGGCGGATGCGCTCGTTGAGCTCGACCATGAGCTCGGGGTTGTCCGTGAGGAACTGCTTGGCGTTCTCCCGGCCCTGGCCCAGCTGCTCGCCCTCGTACGTGTACCAGGCGCCCGACTTCTTGGCGATCCCCAGGTCGACGGCGATGTCGAGCAGCGAGCCCTCACGGCTGATGCCCTTGCCGTACATGATGTCGAACTCGGCCTGCTTGAAGGGCGGGGCCACCTTGTTCTTCACCACCTTGACCCGGGTGCGGTTCCCCACCACCTCCACCCCGTCCTTGATGGACTCGATGCGGCGGATGTCGAGCCGGACCGACGAGTAGAACTTCAGCGCCCGGCCGCCCGGCGTGGTCTCCGGTGAGCCGAACATCACGCCGATCTTCTCCCGCAGCTGGTTGATGAACACGGCGATGGTGTTCGACTTGTTCAGCGTGCCCGTGAGCTTGCGCAGGGCCTGGGACATGAGCCGGGCCTGGAGCCCCACATGGCTGTCGCCCATCTCGCCCTCGATCTCGGCCCGGGGCGTGAGGGCGGCCACCGAGTCGATCACCAGCACGTCGAGCGCGCCGGAGCGGATGAGCATGTCGGCGATCTCGAGCGCCTGCTCCCCCGTGTCCGGCTGGGAGATCAGCAGCTCGTCCACGTCGACCCCGATGGCCCCGGCGTATACCGGGTCCATGGCGTGCTCGGCGTCGATGTACGCGCAGATCCCGCCGTTGCGCTGGGCCTCGGCCACCACGTGCATGGCCAAGGTGGACTTGCCCGACGACTCCGGGCCGTAGATCTCCACCACCCGGCCCCGGGGCAGGCCGCCTACCCCCAGCGCCAGGTCGAGCGACATGGCGCCCGTGGAAATGGCCTCGATGCCCATGTGCGTGGTCTCGCCCATGCGCATGATCGAGCCCTTGCCGAACTGCTTGTCGATCTGGCTCAGCGCCATCTCGAGTGCCTTGTCACGCTCCACCGGACTACCCCTCTCAGTTCAAGATCGATTGACAGCGGCCACCCTACGGAGGGGGTGTAACACCAAAGCTGGGACGAATGACACGAGCGTAACTACAAACATGTGTTCGACGCAAGGACCCTGTAGCGAGCCGGCCCCCGGCCCAGGTGGCTGGCCACGAGCGTGACCTCCTCCACCGGCCACGAAGCGGCCACGGGCACACCCACCAACGGGCGGAGATCGACACCGCCGCCGCCCCGCCCTCGGGACCGGGCCAGCGTCACGTGCCCCCGGAAGGGACGGTCGGCCTCGGGACTGGGCAGGGACGACACCGCGGCGGCCAGCTCCCCCAGCCCGGCCACGGGCACGTGCAGGATCGACTGGCCGAACCGCCCGGTCGACGGCCCCAATCGAGCCTCGCCCCGAGGTACGGCCAGCCCCGCGAACGACGACAGCACTTCCTCGACGTCCGCCACCTGACCGAGGAACCGCAGCGTCACGTGCCACTGCTCGGGCGACGTCCAGCGCAGCCCGGGCACGTCCGGCCGGGGCAGGTCGGCCAGCGTCGCCATGACCGGCTCGGGCGGCCAGACAGCCACGAAAAGCCGGGCCGACTGGCTCATGTCGCCATCCTCGCACCGGACCCGCCAGAATCCGCGGCATGCTCCGCCCCCGTCGACCGTCCGCCGCGGCCTTGGCTCGCACGGCGACCGTTCCCCACCGCCGCTTCGCCACCGGCCTGGCCCTCAACCGGGTCTGCCGCCCCGACGCGTGGGACGACCCCGAGTGGCTCGCCTACAACCGCATGCTCGACATCGAGCCCGGCCTGGTCCACCGCAAAGCGTTCGAGTGGACCCACCTCGTCTACGGCCTCGAACGCCTGCACGCCCTGGGTGACGACAAGCTCGTCCTCGGTGTTGGCGCCGGCCACGAGCGCGTCCTCTACTACCTGGCCAACCGCTCCCACCTGACCGTGGCCACCGATCTCTACGGCGGCCACTTCGTGGACACGCCCGCGGCCGAGGCCGCGCCCGACTTCATGACCGAACCCGAGCGCTACGCCCCCTTCCCCTACCGCCAGGCCCACCTCACCGCCCTGCCCGCCGACGGCCTCAAGCTGCCGTTCAAGGACGAGACGTTCGACGTCGTCTACTCGCTCAGCTCCATCGAGCACTTCGGCGGGCACGAGATGGCGGCCGTGGCCATGCGGGAGAAGGCCCGCGTCCTCAAGCCGGGCGGCATCGCCGTGGTCGCCACCGAGCTCGTGCTCGAGGGACCGGCCAACGAGGAGTACTTCGCGCCCGACATCCTCGACCGCTGCGTGGTCCACGCCAGCGCGCTGATCCCTGTCGAGGAGTTGGACGACGCCCCACCGCCCCGCGAGCTGATCGACGACCCGGTGATCATCGCCGAGAACATCGACCGCCACCCCCACATCGTCATGGGCGAAGGGGCCATGCGCTGGACGTCGGTGATCGTCTTCCTGCGCAAGCCCACCAAGCCGCAGCTGGCGGGGCTAGCCGTCCGTGAAGTCGCGCGCCGGGCTGCTCGCAAGCTCCGACGCTGAACCTTCGGTCCGGTCCAGCAACCGCCGTCGCAGCAGGTCGAGCAGCGAGATGGCGGCGAACTCGCGGATGCGGTTGCGGTCCCCGGGCAACGAGATGCGCACGGCCTCGGCGGCACCGTCCAGGTACACGCCGAGGAACACCGTCCCCACGGGCATGCCGTCCTGGTCGGTGGGACCGGCCACGCCGGTGACGGCCAAACCCACGTCGGCGCCCAGCACCTTGGCCGCGCCCTGGGCCATGGCCTTGGCCGCCTCCTCGGTGACCACGGGGCCCTCGGGCACGTCGAGCACGTCGAACTTCACCTCGGAGGAGTAGGCGACCACCGAGCCCCGGAACCACTCGCTGGCACCGGGCACGTTGACGAGCCGCGACGCCACCAGCCCGCCCGTGACCGACTCGGCCAGCCCCAGCGTGAGCCTCCGGCCGCCCAGCAGCGTGCCCACCGCGTACTCCATGCTCTGGTCGTCGACGCCGAAGACGATGTCGCCCAGGATGGCCCGCAGCTCGGCCTCCTCGGCATCGAGCAGGGCCACCGCCTCCTCGTGGGTGGCGGCCTTGGCCGTCACCCGCACCTTGATGCCCTCCATGCCGCTGGCCAGGAAGGCGATGGTGGGGTTGCCCCCGGCCGCGTCCAACGCCGCCAGCCGCGGCCCGACGATCTCGCCCAGGGTCGACTCGGCCAGCCCCCACGTGCGCAGCACCCGCGACACGATGGTGGCCACCGTGCCCGACCGGGCCACCAGGTCGGGGATGACGGCCCGCTCCAACATGTCCTGCATCTCGTGGGGCACGCCCGGCACCGCGTACACGACCTTGTGGCCCACCGGGCAGATGAGGCCGGGCGCCGTGCCCCGGGTCTGAGGGATGACAGTGGCGCCCACGGGCACGTCGGCCTGGCGCTCGTTGCTGGGCGACATCTCCCGGCCCCGGGCCCGGAACATGGCGGCGATGCGCTCGACGATCTCGGGATCCCGCTCCATGGGGACGTTCATCACCTCGGCGATGGCCTCGCGGGTGATGTCGTCCTGGGTGGGGCCGAGGCCGCCGCACACGATGACGGCCTCGCTGCGGGAAAGGGCGATGCGCAGGGCCTGCACGATGCGCTCGAGGTTGTCGCCCACCTTCACCTGGAAGTGCGAGTCGATGCCGGCCGCAGCCAGGTGCTCCCCCATCCACGACGAGTTGGTGTCGACGATCTGGCCGAGGAGGAGCTCCGTCCCCACGGCCACGACCTCACACCGCACCGGCCACCTTCCGGGCGTCGAGCAGGTACTGGGCGCCGGTGACGAGGGCCAGCACCACGCCCGCCCACAGCCAGGCGGTGGCGACCCACCTGTGATCGGCCGTCCAGGGCAGGAGAGCGAAGCCCACGGCGACGTCCTGCACGACGGTCTTGACCTTGGCCCCGTACCGGGCGGGGACGGAGATGCCCCGGCGGCCCTGGAACGAGCGGAACACGCTTATGGCGACCTCGCGCACGGCGATGAGCACGACCGGGAACCACCAGAAGACGCCCTTGCCGGCCAAGGCGAAGAGGGCGCCGAGGACGAGGAACTTGTCGGCCAGCGGGTCGAGAAAGGCACCGGAGCTGGTGGTGCCGTGGCGGCGGGCCAGGTACCCGTCCACGCCGTCGGTGCACGACAGCACGACCCAGAACCCCAGCGACCCCCACGCCGCGCCCTGGTCGGCGATCAGCAGGAGGAGGACGGGCGTGGCCAGCAGGCGGATGAGGGTGATGGCGTTGGCCGGGGTGGCCAAGGCCGACGGCCCAAAACCGGTGCGGGCGGTGTTCACCTACGCCACCTCGGCATCGAGGTCGGGGCCTTCGACACCGGTGATCCGCACCTTGGCGAACTGCCCGACGGGGAGCGACACCGGCACCCGCACCACGCCGTCGATCTCGGGCGCCTCACGGTGGCCACGACCCACGCCGGGCGAGTCGACGAGCACTTCGACCACCTCCCCGAGCAGGTCCTGGCGGCGGGCCGCGGTGATGCCGTCCTGCAGGGCGCTCAGCTCGGCCATGCGCTCACGCACCAGCGACGGCGGCACCTCGCCGTCGAGGTCGGCGGCGTAGGTACCCGCCTCCTTCGAATAGGCGAAGAACCCGCACCAGTCGAGCCGGGCGGCCTGGACGAAGGCGAGCAACTCGTCGTGGTCGGCCTCGGTCTCGCCGGGGTAGCCGACGATGAAGTTGGAGCGGAAGGCGGCGTCGGGGCGGCGGGCCCTGATGTCCTCGATGCGGCGCAGGAAGCGCTGGCCGTCGCCCCACCGGCGCATGCGCCGCAGCAGGGGCTTGGCCACGTGCTGGAGGGAGAGGTCGAAGTAGGGCACACCGGTGTCGAGCACAGCGTCGATCAGACCGTCCGAGAGGTCGGACGGGTACAGGTACAGCAACCGGGTGCGGGCCACTCGTTCGGCAACCGCCCTGACGAGGGGGACGATGGCGCCGGCCCGGCCCTGGTCTTTTCCGTACGACGCCAGATCCTGGGCCACCAGCACGATCTCCTGGACGCTGTCGCCGAGGGCGTCGACCTCGGCCAGGATGGCGGCCTCGGAGCGGGACCGCTGCTTGCCCCGGAAGGACGGGATGGCGCAGAACCCGCACACCCGGTCGCAGCCCTCGGCCACCTTCACGTAGGCCCAGGGGACGGCCGACGCCGGCCGGGGCAGGTTGAGGAGGTCGAGCTTGGGCACGGTCGGGCCGCCGTTGGGCTTCGAGCCCAACTGCACGGGCACGCCGAAGCCGGCCACCAGGTCGGCCTCGGGGAGGGCGTCGGCCAGTTCGTCGCCGTAGCGCTCGGCCATGCAGCCGGTGACCACCAGCCGGGCCTGCTCGCCCTTCACATCGGCCAGGGCCAGCACCGTGTCCACCGACTCCTGGCGGGCGGCCTCGATGAACGCGCAGGTGTTGACGACCACCAGGTCGGCGTCCTCGGGGCCGGCCGCGCGGGTGAGCCCGTCGGCTTCCAGCGTGCCGGCGAGCTTGTCCGAGTCGACCTGGTTCTTCGGGCAGCCGAGGGTCTCGACCCAGTAGCTGCGGGGGGTGGCCACGACCCTCCATGCTACGGCCCACGTCCCCACCGATACGATCCGGCCCATGGCCACCGCCGTCCCCTCGCCTTCCCCGAACCCCAACGCCCTGCGCTTCCAGCTGGACGTGACCCTGCCGGACACCCTGTCGTTCAACAGCGCGGCCGACGCCGCGGGCGACGCCTTCGCCACCGAGGTGTTCGCCGCCCCCGGCGTGGTCGCCATCTTCGGGGTGAACGACTTCGTCACCGTCACCCGTTCACCCGATGCCGAGTGGGACCCCATCGTCGAGGCCGTGCAGGCCGCAGCCGCCGAGCACCTGTAGTGCCGAGCCAGTCGTGACGAGGCGGGGACGCGACGCACTGCTCGATGTCCTCGACAGCGAGGGCGTCACCCACCTCTTCGGCAACCCCGGCACCACCGAGCTCCCCCTCATCGACGCCCTGGCCGGGCGCCCCGACCTCCACTACGTGCTCGCCCTCCAGGAAGCAACGGTCGTGGGCATGGCCGACGGGTACGCCCAGGCCACGGGCCGACCCGCCTTCGTCAACCTCCACACCGCCGCCGGCCTGGGCAACGCCATCGGCAACCTCACCAACGCCAAGGCCAACGGCACGCCCCTCGTCGTGACCGCCGGCCAGCAGGACCGCCGTCACCTGGTGGCCGATCCGCTCCTCTCGGGGGACTTGGTGGGCATGGCCCGGCCCGTCGTGAAGTGGGCCCACGAGGTCCGCCACCCGGGCGAGCTGGGCACGATCCTGCGCCGGGCCTTCGCCGACGCGGCCACGCCTCCCACCGGTCCTGTCTTCGTGTCCATCCCCTCCGACGTGCTCGACGAGGAGTCCGACGCCCCCGTGCCCACGCCGTCGGTGATCGACCGCCGCACGGTGCCCGTGCCCGCGGCCCTGGACGAGCTGGCCGCGCTGCTCGCCGACACGGCCCCCGGCAAGCTCGCCCTGGTGGCGGGCGACGAGGTCGCCATGTCCGGCGCCGTCGACGCCCTGGTGGCCGTGGCCGAGGCCCTGGGTGCACCCATCCACGCCTCGCCCCTGCACGGGTCGCTCGTGGCCCCGCCGACCCACCCCCTCTTCGCCGGCCCGCTGCCCCCCAGCGCCCAGCCCATGGCCGCCATCCTGGGCGCCTACGACCGGGTGTTCCTGGTGGGCGCCCAGCCCTTCCTCGTCTACCCGTACACGCCGGGACCGCCCCTCCCCCACCACGTCGAGCTCCTGCACCTCTCGCCCGACTCCACCCACGTGGGCCGTACGTTCCCGGTGCGCCTGGGGCTCACCGGCGATCCCCGAGCCAGCCTCGAAGCGCTCCTCCCCCGCCTGCCCCGGCGAGGGGTGCCCGAGGACCTCAGGGCCAAGCGGAAGGCCGAGCTGGCCAACCTGGAGGAGACGGCGCTGGCCCGCTACGACGCCCTGCCCATGCACCCCATGGCCGCCGTCCACGCCCTGCTGCGAGCCCTCCGGCCCGAGACGCCGGTGGTCGACGAGGCCATCACCGCCGGGTCGTACGTGCGGGGCTTCCACCACGCCACCAAGCCGGGGCGGTACTTCTTCGGCCGGGCCGGCGGCCTGGGCTGGGGCATGCCCGCGGCCCTGGGTGTGTCGCTGGCCTACGGGCGGGAGCCGGTGCTGTGCGCGGTGGGCGACGGCTCGGCCATGTACTCGCCCCAGGCCCTCTGGACGGCGGCGGCCGAGCATCTCCCCGTGGTCTTCGCCGTGCTCGACAACCGCCAGTACCTCATCCTCAAGCGAGGCCTGCGGGACCGCCACGACGCCGCCGACCAGACGGGCCGGTCCGTGGGCATGGATCTCGACCGGCCGCCCGTCGACTTCGTGAGCCTGGCCGCGGGCATGGGCGTGCCTGCCCTGCGGGTGGAGAAGGCGGGGGACGTCGGCGACGCCGTGCGGGCCGCCGTCGACGCGGGCGGGCCCCACTTGCTGGAGCTGCCCGTGAGCGCCTCGCTCTAGCCAACCCCCTCTTCCGCTTCTCGTTGCGTTTACGACCGGTAGGCGTGCGTCAGCGCAACGAGAACGGTTTGGGGGGGCTGCTAGTCGTCGTCGGGGGGCCGGGTGGTGGTGGTCGTCCGGTGACCGCCGCTGCCCGATCCGGAGTTGTTCGGCTTGGTGGTCGTCGTGGAGGGCACCATCGTGGTGGTCGTGCTCGACGTCGTGGTGGTCGTGGGCCCCTGCACCGAGGCAGCCGTGACCGCCGTACTGGGAGCCGGTCGGGACACCGGGCTCGCGGGGCGGGACACCGACGTGGAGGCCGTGGTGGTGGGGGCTGGGCCGGCTGGTGCCGCCGCCGTGGTGGGGGGCGAGACCGCGCCCGTGGTCGTGGTACTCACGCCGACCGCCTGCTCGGCGTCGACGGGCAGGAGCGGCGCGGTGAACTCGCCGGCACCAGGATCGAGCTTCAGGGGCACGTAGGTCTTCGCCACCGCCGCCACCAGGCCGATGCCCATCAGGACGGTGACCAGGGGCAGGCCGAACTTGGCGGGCGTGGAGCGGGGGGCCACGAACCTCAGGCTACCGACGGGTACGACGCGACGACGACGGTATGGATGCCGCCCCGCACCAGCCAGTCGGTGGTCACCGTCATGCGGCGGGGAGCCACCGCGGCGACAAGGTCGTCGAGGATGCGGTTGGTGACGTCCTCGTGGAAGGCCCCTTCGTCCCGGTAGCTCCAGAGGTAGAGCTTGAGCGACTTGAGCTCCACGATCGATTCGCCCGGTACGTACTGGATCCTGACCGCAGCAAAGTCGGGCTGCCCGGTCATCGGGCAGACACAGGTGAACTCTGGGGTCTCGCAGGTGACCTCGTAGTCCCGCCCCGGGTGGGGGTTGGGGACGGCGACGAGGTCTCGGTGCGGCTTCGAGGGCATGGTCCCCCGAAGCTAGCGGCAGCCGGCCCGCGTGGGCCGTTCCGGCCGGCAGGCCGCAGCCGCCGAGCCAGGTGTGCCTAGCTCGCGTCCTTGCCGAGCATGCGGTTCATCTTGGTGCCGCAGACAGGGCAGGTGCCCTGGGCAGCTCGACGGCCGTTGGCCATTTCCTTGACCTCGCCCTCGAACTGACGCTTCTCACGGCACTTGACGCAGTACCCCTCGTAGGTAGCCATGAGGACGACCGTAGCCCACGCCTAGGCGTCAGCCGAGGATGGTCAACCCCTGGCGGTCGGCTTCCAGGATCAGGGCCCGCCCCGTCACACCGGCGTCAGCCAGCGCCGCCTGCCCCGCGAAACGCACTCGTTCGGCGTCGCCCCCCCGAACGATGCCGAGCAACGTGGGCCCCGCGCCCGACCAGCACGCGGCCAGCGCGCCCCCCTCGACCAGCGCGGCCATGAGCCCGGCGGCCTCCGGGAACAGGGGCGCCCGCTGGTGCTGGTGCAGCCGATCCTCGGTGGCGGCCGGCCGCAGGCGGGACGCGTCGGCCAGGCCGGTGAGGAGCAGGCCCATGCGCCCGAGGTTGAAAGCGGCGTCGGCGTGGGGCACGGCTGCAGGCAGGGCGGCCCTGGCCTCCTTGGTGGGCAGGGTGCGGTCGGGCACGAGCACCACGAAGGCGAGGTCGGCGTCCAGCGGCAAGGCGGACACAACCGCCTGGCCGCCGACGGTGGTCGCCGTGACCAGCCCCCCCAACACCGACGCTGCCGCGTTCTCGGGATGGCCGTCGACCTCGGCGGCCACGGCGAGCGGGTCGGGTGCACCGGCGGCCGCGGCGGCGGCCGCGGCCAGGGCGGCCGACGAACCCAGGCCTCGTCCCACCGGGATGTCCGAGCGCACGGTGACCGCCAGCCGGTCGTGGCCCCGCACGTCGATGGCGATGCGAGCGGCCAGGTGGCCGGCGTCCTGGGGCAGGTCGGCCCCCTCGCCCTCGGTGCGCACGGTGAGCTGGTCGGCGTCGGTGACGTCCACCTCGACGTAGAGCGCGACGGCCACGGCGAGCGTGTCGAAACCCGGTCCGAGGTTGGCCGAGGAGGCGGGCGCCCTGGCGCGCATGGGCGGCGAGCCTATTGGCGCTGTTACCTCGTCACAGGGAGCACGGTCCAACGCGGCGACGGGAGTACCACGACCCTCCCGTCAGGAGAAGAAAACCAAATGTACGCATTTGCCGTCGTCGTCCTGTTGGGTTTGGCCCTCTTCAAGGTGGTCGACGTGCTGGAAGACCTCCTTCCGGGGCTCACCCGGTACCACTCACTCGCCACGCTGATCCTGGGCGTAGCGGGTGCGTTCGCCCTCGACTACTCGATCTTCGACAGCTGGAAGATCGGCTTCAGGGAGCGGTGGATGGCAGTCGCCGCGACCGGCCTGATCATCACCGGCTGCACGAGCGTGTGGCGAGCGGCGTTCCACTGGCTCGGCTCGTCCGAGGGTGACGCCCCCGAGGTCCGTCACCCCATGCAGCGGCCCCGCAGCATGGCCGCCTAGCCACCAGCAAACACAGAGCCACCAGCAAACACAGAGAGGGCGCCCACAACGACGTGGGCGCCCTCTTCGCGTCCGCTACACGGACTGGCGGGCGTCCAGTTCCTCGACGGTCATGAGCACGGCCCGGGCCTTCGAGCCCTCGGACGGGCCCACCACGCCCCGCTGCTCGAGCAGGTCCATCAGCCGCCCGGCCCGGGCGAAGCCGACCCGCAGCTTGCGCTGCAGCATCGACGTCGAGCCCAGCTGCGAGCGCACGACCAGCTCCATGGCCTGGTCGAGCATGTCGTCATCGTCGTCGTCGCCGAACCCGCCGCCCGAACCGGACCCCGACCCCGAGGCATCGCCCTCCACGCCTTCCACGTACTGGGGCTGGGCCTGGCGCTTCCAGTGGGACACGACCTTGCGCACCTCTTCCTCACTCACCCACGGACCCTGGATGCGCCGGGGCACGGACGACGAGGCGGTGAGCAGCAACATGTCGCCCTTGCCGATGAGGCGCTCGGCGCCGGGCTGGTCGAGGATCACCCGGCTGTCGGCCAGCGACGACACCGCGAAGGCCAGGCGGGACGGCACGTTGGCCTTGATGACGCCGGTGATGACGTCGACCGACGGCCGTTGGGTGGCGATCACCAGGTGGATGCCGAAGGCCCGGCCCATCTGGGCGATGCGCATGATGGAGTTCTCCACGTCCCGGGCCGCCACCATCATCAGGTCGTTGAGCTCGTCGACCACCACCAGGATGTAGGGCAGGCGCTCGTACACGGCGCCCGTGTGGATGTCGGGCTGGAGGTCGCCCCGGTCGTAGGCGGCGTTGTAGCCGGTGATGTCGCGCACGCCCACCTCGGCCAGCAGGTCGGTGCGCCGCTCCATCTCGGTGACGGCCCAGGCCAGGGCATTGGCCGCCTTCTTGGGGTTGATGACCACCTGGGTGAGCAGGTGGGGCAGGCCGTTGTACTGGCCCAGCTCCACCCGCTTGGGGTCGACCAGGATCATGCGTACCTGGTCGGGCGTGCTGCGCAGGAGCACGGACGTGATCAGCGAGTTGATGCACGACGACTTGCCCGCGCCGGTGGCGCCGGCGATGAGCACGTGGGGCATGGCGGCGACGCTCTCCATCACCGAGCGGCCGGCGATGTCCCGGCCCATGGCCACCTCGAGCGGGTGGGTGGCCCGGCGGGCCTCCTCGGAGGCGAGGATGTCGTGCAGGGTGACCAGCTGGCGCTGGGTGTTGGGTACCTCCACGCCGATGGCCGAGCGGCCCGGGATGGGCGCCAGCAGCCGGATGTCCGGCGCGGCCATGGCGTAGGCGATGTCCTTCTGGAGGCTGGTGACCCGGGCCACCTTCACGCCCGCGCCCAGCTCCAACTCGTAGCGGGTGACGGTGGGGCCGACGGTCATGCCCACCAGGCGGGTCTCCACGCCGTGGCCGGCCAGGGCCTCCTCCAGGACGCGGCCCCGGTTCTCCAGGGCCCGGCGGTCCAGCTCCTGGGCCTTGCCCCGGGTGAGGAGGGCGAGCGGGGGCAGGCGCCACTGGCTCTTGTTGGCGCTGGGGCCGAGGGCGATGGCCAGCTGGTCGCCCGTGTCGGCCGGCGGGGCGGGCGGGGGCGGGGGCAAGGAGACGGCCAGCTCCCGCGCCTCCCCGGCGGCTCCGGCGTCGTGGGGATCGGGCTCGGGTGGCTCGGCCGGCGGGGCCTCCTCGTTGGACGACGGGTGACGCTCGACGGCCTCGTCGAGCTCGTCCCGGTCGCCCACAGCGGACAGCCAGCGGGTGAGCGCGCCCAGGCCCCGGCCCACGGCCCTGGCCCCGTCACTGAGCATGGCCACGGCCGTGCGGACGGGCGTGCGGGTGAGGATCAGGACGGACAGGAGCACGAGGGTGACCAGCACCACGCCGGCACCCCACGGGGCCAGGAGGGTGCGCAGCGGTGTGCCCACGGCCGCGCCCAGCAGCCCGCCGGCGTCCCGGAGGACGGGCCAGGGCTCGTGCCAGCCGTCGGCGCCTCGCGTCACGTGGAGGAGCCCGGTGACCGCGATCGTCAGGAAGGAGAAGCCGATGACGGCCCGGGCCGGCTCGTGGCGGGCGCGGCCCTGCAGCAGGGCGTACCCCACGCCGGCCAGGGCCACGGGGACGAGCAGGCGGCCCCACCCGAGCAGCGCCCCGGCCCCGTCCCGCACGGCACGGCCGGCCGGGCCGGTGAGGTCGGCGTAGATGCCCAGGGCGGCCAGCACGCCGGCCACCAGCAGGATGACGCCCCAGACGTCATCGGATTGGCGGCCCAGGTGGGTGGCCAGGGTCTGGCGCAGCGTGGGCTTCTTCTTGTGTCGGGCGGCGGGCTTCCGGGCCCGGCCGGCGGCAGCAGGCCGCTTGCCGGCGGGCTTGCGGGCGCGGCTGGTCGTCTTTGTCACAATGACAACAACGGTAACACCAGCAACAGGCCCACCCGAGGGTGGGCGCGGGCACATTCCCTGTGCAGACGTTCGCGACTACCGCGAGCTACTGCACAGGAAACGCAGCTTCAGCGAGGCTCGCCTCCCACCCGCACCAGCAGGAGGGCGGCCAGGGCCAGCACCAAGCCGACCAGTGAGAGCGACAGACCCATGTTGAGTGGTTCGGCCCGCCCACCCCGCGCACCTCTTGACCCGGACATTTCGTACGGGATCACCGATTGACGTGGTCTGACGCAGGCCGACCAGCCGGAAAGCTCCCCTGAGCAGGCCGCTGCCGGTGTTCTGGCCATGCCGCGTCGTCGTCGGCGAGGCAGCGCGGTGGCGTGAAGGCGAGCTCGTACTCGACGAGGGTGAGCTTGCCGATCGCGCGTTGGCGTCAGCGGCCGTTGTACGTGTGTGAGATGCGACCCATTCAGGCCGACGGCTCGCCCGCGTCGGCGAAGCCCGACACGGCGCCCTCGGTGACGGTCATCGAGCACTACCAAGCGGTGTCGTGGATCATCTCGACTTCTTCTTGGTGTATCCGCCAAAGACGATCGCGACTAGGCCGATGCTAATGAAGCGAGGCGTGCGCGCCGCTGCGCCTCCAAGGATGAAGGTGAAACCGATGGCCATCCACACAATGGGCAGATACCAAACGAACTTCGTATCGAGTTGGTCAAGGCTTGCGCGGTGTGACCGTGGAGCAGGGAGCGTACGGGCGAGCCACCAGTCGTCTGCGGGCGCCAGAGGCGAAGTCCGATGCCCACCAGGACACAGCCAACGAGGACGCCCGCTGCGACGTAGCGGTGCTGGAGGGCACTGATGCCCGCGATGACCAGAACCGAGGAGGCACCGATGATGAACCACGGCCGGACAAGGCTTTCAGTCCGCCGCCCACGGATCACTGTCGCCACCAGGGAGTTGCCGCGTGACTCATGCGAACGCCTGGAACGACGTCGCCCTCGGAGCGCACCCGAACAGAGCGTCGTTGCGTGCTCATCACGCAGGTTCTGGATGTCATCCGCAACGCCACCGATTCCTTCCCCAACCGCTTTACCGGACCATGGGTTTGGCGCAATGACGGTCACTGCAATCGTGAACCCTAGCCCGGAGCCGTCCGCATCGGCCTTGAGCGCCGAGCCGAAACGAATATGGCCGTGTTTGCGTTGGCACCGTCCGGGGTGTTGATTGCCGCCGGGGTGGAGGTCCCATCGGGCGTACCCGTCTACGTATCTGCGGGCTAAATCGACGTCGTGTATTTATTGGGTAACCGTTGACGTAGGCATTGGCGTTGCTGCATCCCCCCTCGACGGGGTCAGCTTCGAGGAAGCGACCGAAGTTCGGGTCGTACAGGTGCACGCCCATGCGCACGAGCCCGAGGGTGGTGGCCGAGCCGAGCCGCTCCTTGTCGCCCAGCCAGCCGAGCCTGCTCGCAAGTTCGGCGCCTACGCCGACTCGTCCCTTGGCGGCACTTCGGATCTGAGCGGGGTCTAGGGCATCCCTGACGCGAGACAGGCGTCCTGCGAACTTGACGGTGTCTAGGTCGTCGAGTTCGGGAGAGCCCCTGTGCAGATGGACCCTACGCGCATGTGCGAGCTGCTGGTCGGACTCCCCGTGGACCGTCAGGGTAGTCCCATGACTGGCAACAGGGGTGGTCCCATGCGGCTGGCAAACGACACTGGTCAAGGGTTTGCGCGCTCGGAGGGATTCGAACCCCCAACCTTCTGAGCCGTAGTCACACGAGGGGGTGTGTCGGCGGGTACCGCTTCATACCGGAATAGGCTGCTGACCTGCGACCTCGCGCAGCCTTGGTGATGGGTTCCTGTCGCAGTCTGGGGCCTCCTACCGGACGATCCGGTAGAGGAACCGGCAGAAGGGTGGGCTGCCGCCTAGCGACGAGCGGGAACGGAGAGCCTCCGAGCTTCTACGAGCGCGGCGTCAAAGTCACTCCAGTCCAACTTCGTCTCACACCACCCACAGACCAGGAGTGGTTCGCCACCTTCGCCCCGAACCGCCAGTTCATGGATGCTCGGGCGGTACTCGCAGATCGCGCATCGTTCGCCCGGGGCGCCTCCGGCATCCCAGAACCCCGTCGCCCATCGCTCATCGAGTGCCACCGACCGCCGCGCGAGCCAGCAATCCCAAGACTTCGCGAGTCGTCGCACTAGTGGGTGCTGCATCCGGTAGAGGATCGCGTCAGGAACGTCACAGAGTGTCGCTAGTCCGCCCACCAACCCCCGTTGAACGCGGCCCCTCGCCCATTGCGTTTGGCGATTCATCACGCAACTCCTACCCTCACAAGCTCGATGCTGCCAGCGACACTCTCGAAAATGGCGCGGGTCTGCTGCAGGTCTGGTTGACGTTTGTTGTGTTGATCATGCCGCCTTGTCAGCGTCGAGGCAGGGCGGTGTCGTGAAGGCGAACTCGAACTCGACGGGGGTGAGCTTGCCGAGCCCGCGTTGACGGCGGCGGCGGTTGTAGGTGTGCTCGATCCACACGATCGTCTCGGAGATGAGCTCGTCCCGGGTGCGCCAGCGGCGCCGGTCGAACACGTTCTTCTGCAGCAGCGAGAAGAACGACTCCATGGCCGCGTTGTCGGCGGCGGCCGCCACCCGGCCCATCGAACCGTTGAGCCCGGCCGCCTTGAGCACGGCCCGGAAGGCTCGAGCGCGAAATTGCGACCCGCGGTCCGAATGAACAACCACGACACCGGTCGGTCGGCGGCGGGCGACCGCCGCCCGGAGCGCGGCGACGGCGAGCTCCGCGGTCATGCGGTCGCCGAGCGAGTAGCCGACGATCCGGTGCGAGAAGCAGTCCTTGACCGCGCAGCAGTAGACCTTGCCTTCGAGGGTCGGGTGCTCGGTGATGTCGGTCAGCCACAACCGATCCGGGGCCGGCGCCGTGAACCGGCGCTGCACCAGGTCGTCGTGGACCGCCGGCCCCGGCCGCTTCCCGCTGCCGGCCCGCCCTTGCGGACCGTCGTCGACCAGAGCCGCTGGTCCCGGCACAGCCGCCACACCCGTCGCTCGCCCACCTGGTGGCCGGCGGCGACGAGCTCATCCGCGATGAACCGGTAGCCGAACGCGGGATCGTCGGCGTGGATGTCGACGATGGCGTTGGTGAGATGCGCGTCGTGCCAGTCGCGGTCGCACACCGGCTGCTTCAACCACTTGTAGAACGCCTGGGCGGAAAGGCCGAGCACCCCGCAGGTCAACCGCACCGGGAAACCCTCGGCGGCCAGGTCCCGGACCAGCGGGTACTTCATTTTGGGAGGGCGTCCTTGGCGAAGTAGGCGGCCGCTCGACGCAGGATCTCGTTCTCCATCTCGAGGCGGCGCTTCTCGCGTCGGAGCTGCACCAGCTCGGACTGCTCGGCGGTCGTCAGGCCGTCTCTGATGCCGTCGTCGATGTCGGCCTGGCGCATCCAGCGGCGAACCGACTCCGGCGAGATGTCGAAGTCGGCGGCCACCTCGGTGATCGACATGTCACCGCGACGGGCGACCGTGACCACATCACGCTTGAACTGCGGAGGGAACCTCTTGGGCACAGTTGCCATCCTTCCGTGGGAGCACGTCCCACACATGGGATGTCAACCGAACCTGCAGCGGGTCCGACGCCGATCAGCATCGAGGTGCCGGGCTTCTGGCCGTACGTTCTTGTTCTTGCCTGTGACGCAGTACGTCCCCGCGAGGTCGAACTGGTTGATCGGATCACCGGACACATAGTCGTAGTCGTTGGCTGATCCGCCCTCCACGGGATCGACTTGGAGGAATCGCCGGAGCCGAGATTTATAGAGCCGCCTCCGGATCCGATCATCGTCTGGTATCGGCGTGCTGAGCGCGAACCGGGCTGCGGAGATTGGCGAACATCATCGCGAGCGGGAATTCGGAGCCCGTTAGTAGAAGGATACCTCCGACGTAACTGGCGGTCGGCATAAGAAGTAAGCCAGGAATCGCAAGCGCCGCTGTGATGGAGAGGGAAACAGTGATACCTCGGTTATGTGTTCGAGGCGTTACTGGTGTCTCAGACCGACCGAGGAGGCCGAGAGTCATGGTAAAGGGCGAGAACCACAGCAGGGCGCCTGCAAGTCCAATCCACTTCAGTTCTCGATCAGCCGCATAGGCATCCAGCCAGATTCCTGCCGCGAACACAACGATGCCGATCACGACGAGGATGCAAATTCGCAGCGTGTGTGGTGGTCTCAGCGCGATGTCCTATTTGCTTTTGTGGCCTCGATGAGGCGCGGCACTATGAGTGCCAATACCACTCCAGCACACACGAGAACGGCAATATTCAGGACGAGGAACCATACGCTGTCAAGAACTCGTTGACCGAGCCCGATGAAAATCGGCGCGACGGCTGCACCAATAATGATGGCAACGACTATTCCCAATAGAACGCGGGTCCGGAACGCCAATACAGTTCTCCGTCTATCAGTTGAGGCCGTACAGGGTGAGCGGCGGTATATCGAGTTCGAGCTTGTCGACGCGATCAAAGGTGTGGTATGCGCCGTCATCGTAGTAGCCGCCCGGTCCATAGTAATCGCGGTATAGACCGTCCATGCCCGTCGCCCTGCGACTTCGCGCTCGGCGGCTAATGCATGGCGAGCGACGGGTGCAGCGTGACGCTCTCTGACGATGGCGGTGGCCGAGGATGGCACTAACGACGCCCCCAACGGCTTCCACAACGATGACGACAGCAAGGCCTGCGGCTACGACGCACGCTGCGGTCGTAACGCCGTCGATGCAACGTCCGTCCAGATCCGAGCCGTTGATTGGGTCCTGGCAAGTGTAGTCATAAGCATTGCAGGAGCCTCCCTCCACAGGGTCGGTTTCGAGGAACCGCCCGAGGTTCGGGTCGTACAGGTGCACGGCCATCCGCACGAACCCGAGAGTGGTACCCGAGCCGAACCGCTGCTGACCGCCATTCGCCGCGAACTCGAACCCGACTCGGCCCGCCCTCGGTACTTCATCACCGAGGCAGGAATGGGTCACCACTTCGAAGGCTGAGCCCGCTCGGCTCCCAACGATCGGCTGGCGTTATCCGCCATACTGCTCCAACGCCTTCCGCACCTTCTTGGGTGCACGAGTAAGCCAAACGCCCTTGAAACACTCACGCAGTTCCTGATCAGATTCTAGGACTCGTAAGAGTTGCGGGAGCATTTTCGAACCCTGTTCTACCACGAAGTCCTCCAGTACACCAGCCGCGATACGCCCATAGCAACTGGGGTCGGCAGCGTGCACAAGTTGGAGCAAGAGAGGCAATGCTTGGTGAGGGTCTTCGGAGATCAACGTGTCGAAGTAGATAGCGCTCGTGGTGGCTAATCGCTGGATCGGATCATCTCCCAATGGTTCATCTGATTCGTATCCGGCAAGAAGATTTCGGACCAGACCATCACGGGTAAGATAAATTGTTGGGAGCATAGCGGGCTCCCATTGACCTTCTATATCGAACGATTCAACCATCGGCCATACGAACTCCGGTCGGATCGACTTTTGCCAATCAACTAGCCAGAGGGATCCGTCAAAGACAGGCAGTTCAAGTTGCTTACCGTCCTGAACGAGTCGAACGTGTTGGACCTTGTTGCCAACCACGACGCGATGTGATTCCACTTCCGTCCCGTCGGGTAGGCGTTGCGAGCCAGGCGCGGGATCGAGGTTTTCCAGTCGCCATGACCCTTGGTCCCGAGAATATAACGCTTGCACGAATTCATCCACACCACGACTTGTGACGGCGTAGATGGCAACCACAAAGCTTGCCGGGCCATGATCATCATCTGACCACGAGACTGTTGCCGTTCGAGGAACAAACCCGGGCAATTCATCCGCCACAAGGGTTATGAGTTCCTCTAGGTCGTCAGGCATATCGATGGGTCCTTGGTTTGTCGTTCAATCTTAGACGAATTCTATTATTCTTATTTCTGGCAAGAATGGAATAGAGGGTCCGCCAAACATATAAGACTGCCCAGGATGGCCGAGCCGAGCAGGATCTCCATAGGCAGCGCGGAAAGCCTTGGTGCTCACCGCTCCACACCTGTCATTATATTCGTCAAGCAGTAGTCGGAGTTTCCGCTGAATGCTCCTGTACAAGGTGACGTGGTCACGATAACCCTTGTCGTTGTAGTCGTAACCGCGACGATTCTGTCGGAAATCTCGGTCTCGGCTCTTCAGGTTGGCGATAGCCTTGGCAATGTACTCTTGCAGTTTCCGACAGCTCAAACCGCCAATATCGTCATCTGCAGGCAGCCCGTGATGGGCCGCCGTTCCATTTAGATCGGCACAGTTCACGGGGTCGGCTTCGGCATAATCGTACGCGTTGGCACTCCCGCCTTCGACCGGATCCACCTCAAGGAACCGCCCGAGGTTCGGGTCGTATAGCCGCACGCCCATCCGCACGAACCCGAGGGTGGTCCCCGAGCCGAACCGCTCCTTGCCGCCGAGCCAGCCGAGCCTGCTCGCAGGCTCGACGCCTACGCCGAACTCGTCCGTTGGCGGGCTGGCGGTGAAGGCACCATTGGCGTCGGTCGTGCCCGCCACGTCGCCGTGTGCGTTGGTAATGGCCCAGGAGGCCATGCCCGCCGTATCGGTGAGCAACAAGCCCTGGGGGCCGGACACGTAGGTCGTCACGCCCGAGCCCGAGGCCGGCATCGAGTACGCGGGCGAGTCGTTGTCGCCGTCGTAGCCGAACAAGGTGTCCTCGCTTACTACGCCGGTGGCATCGATCACCACCCGGCGCTCGATGACCCGGCCTGACGGGGCGAGCGTCTCGCTGACCTTGACGGTTCCGTCGTCGATAGAAGTGGCGTGGTCGCTCCCGTCGTAGGTGAGAGCTTCTTGGCTTGCCCTCGGGTAGGAACCGGTCGCCGTGGCCGTGCCCATTCCCCCGGTCGGTGTCGCCACCAGGGTGTACTGGCCGGCTGAGACCTGCCATTGCACGGCAACGGACTGGTACCCGGACGCCGAGGTCACGACCTGCCCGGCACCGTCCTTCAACTGCAACGTGAGGTCCCCGTAGCGGAGGTCGGGGACGGCGAAGGAGCCCGTGTAGGAAGGCACGGGGAAGTCACTCGACGTATTGGTCACGTTGAACGAGTAGTCAGCAGCCCCGCCTGCGACGGTGGCGGTGAAGTAGTCGACGCTCAACGAGCCGTTGTTCGACGTCGCCGAGGCCAAGACGTTGCCGTCGTGGTCGTCGATATGGCCCACCAAGGTGGCGTAACCGCTCTCCCAGTGAGATTCGGACAGGTGCCACGACGCGTCATAGTCGTGGGAGATGACCTTCAACGAGTACGTGCCCAAGGGCCCGGCCGCGGGAACCGTGTAGGCGAGCACCTCTGGCTTGGCTGTCGGGTTGTTCGCCGCCTGGGCCACCCGGGCGCCAGAGGGGTCGTACAGTTCGAGGTCGAGATCGGCGCTGTGGACGCCGGGGGCCGCCACGACGCCGCTCATGGCGACTGCGTCGAGGTCCGCCGACGTGTTCTGGATCTCAAGTGTGTAGTTCCCGGCGCTCGCCACCGGGGCCGCCAGTTCGGCTGACCCGTTTGCCCCCGAAACGCTCTTGAGCACCGCGCCGGTGCTGTCCTTCAGGCGGAGCGTGACGTTGGCGAAGTCCAACGTCGGCAGGTTGGCGTTGGAGGTGAAGGTGGCCGCGTAGTTGCTCGAGATCACCTTCAGGCGGTAGTTGCCGGTGGGCGCCCCCACTGGCATCGTGTAGCTCAGCGACTTCGGCTTGGCGCCCGTCGAAGTCGACGCCAGCATCGTGGTGTTGGCCGGGTTCCAGAGCTCCAGCCTCACGGTTGCCGTCGCGGGAAATGAGCCGGACAGATCGAAGCTGACGCCTGGACCCGTATCGGTGACCCGCAGGGTGTACGTCTTCTTGGCCGTGTAACTCGCAGTCACCGGGTACGGCGCCAAGGTGGCCGAGGTCGCTCCCGGCTGGGTGTTCGAGGTGGCGACCACGTTCCCCGACGAGTCCTGGAGCGACAGTTCCAAGACGCTGGGCACGGCACCGTTCGTCCAGGCGATGGTCGGAGCGATGGTCCCGTTGGCGCTCACCGTGACGTCAGACGTCCACGCCTGGGTCGGGCTGGCGGGCTGGCCGGTCTGGGCCAGGCTCGCGGTCGTAGGGTTCCAGTCGACGGTGCACGAGATCGTCCCCTGCCCGGTGACGTTGAACAACTGCGTGGTGTTGCCCCGGGGCGTGACCGAGCCGGATTGGCTGGCGGAGACCTGGTGGGTATCGCCCTGCCAGGTGATGGGGGCGTCCACGTAGCCCTGGTCGGCAACAGCAAGAGGGAGGGAGGCGAGCGAGGTGGCCGCCACGGAGGCCGGCGGGGCCTGGGAGCTCTCCGTGTTGGTCGACCACGTCACCGACAGGGCCGACGCCGGGAGGTCGGTCGACACGTCGTCGACCTCCAGCGAATACGCGTCCACCGGCGTCACGCCCGGGGTGAGGTAGGCGAGCTCCAGCGAGCCGGCTCCTGGTGGGGCCGTCGCAGCCACCGTGCCGTCGGACCGCTTCAGCACCATCTGGACGTTGGCATA
Organism: Acidimicrobiales bacterium; assembly: GCA_035651095.1. Classification (GTDB taxonomy): domain Bacteria; phylum Actinomycetota; class Acidimicrobiia; order Acidimicrobiales; family JAUTXP01; genus DASRGI01. The sequence continues at coordinate 32,630 of DASRGI010000211.1, forward strand.
ATCACTCCGAGGCAGGCTGGCCGTGGCTGTGTAACGCGCCGGGTAGTCGGTGGAGATCACCTTCAAGCGATAGTTGCCGGTGGGGGCGCCCGCCGGCATGGCGTAGCTGAGTGACTTGGGTTTGGTGGTGCTTGCGTAATTCGACGCCAGCTTGGTCGCGCCCACAGGGTCCCACAGCTCGACCGTCGCATTGGGTGTCACCGGGTAGGACCCGGAAACATTGAAGCTCACCGCCGCACCCGTGTCCGTTACGCGCAGCGTGTAGGTCTTCTTGGCCGCGTAGCCCGCTGCCACGAAGTAGGGCGAGATAGTGGCGGAGTTGGCGCCGGGCTGCGTATTGGACGTCGCGACCACGTTCCCCGAGGGGTCGAGCAGGGCCAGCTCCAGCACTGATGGAACCGTCCCGTTCGTCCAGGTGATGCTCGGCGAGACGTTGCCATTGGCACTAATCGTCAGCGCCCTCGTCCACGCCTGGGTCGGACTGGCTGGCTGGTCGGTCTGGAAAAGAGAGGCCGTGGTCGGGCTCCAATCCGTCGAAACCGAGATCGTCCCCTGGGCGGTGACGTTGAGGAGCTGCATGTCCGACAGCGACGCCGTGCCGGTCACGGTCGAGGGCACCGAATGCGTCGCTTGGTTCCAGCTCGCGGCGGCATGCACGTACGAACGGCCCGCAGCCGTCATCGGCGCGCTCCACGAGCCACCGGCTCCCACCGTCGGCGCGGCGTTGCCGGGCGTGTAAACGGGGAGGCCCGGCCAGTCGAGGCTGGCCGTGACGGGGCCGGCCGCGCTGATGCTGACTGGCTGGCTGAACGTGCTCCCACCGGCCACTGTGCCGGTGGGCGACGACGACCGCTGCGCCGTACCTGGGGCATAGGAGAAGCCGCCAGTCACGTAGCCCGGGCCCAGGGCGGTACCGGCGGTTACGACGTTCGTGCCCGGGTTCAGCGATCCCGAGTACGTGGCCGGTGTCTCGGCGGTGATCGACCACGGGAGACTGAAGGAGGGGACGGCAACGCTCGACGACGTGTCCGCCACCTCCAGGGACCAGGTGGCCGTGACGTTGGGCGTGAGGTACGACAGGTTGACGCTGCCGCCTGCGCCCGCCGCTGACTTCACCACGGCGCCGGTGGCGTCCTTCAGCCGGAGGGTCACGGGGGCATACCCGCCGGCACCCTGCGTCCAGGTCAAGCTCGCCTTGACGAACGATGGCCCCCGCACCGCCACAGCCGTGGACGACACGCCCGCGGGAGCGACGGCGCCGCTGGCGGTGTTCGAGGCATAGCTCGGCATGGCGTCGCTCGTCACGCGTTCGCTGAAGGTGCCGGCCTTGTTGAAGGTGTAGCTGGTGGTGTGCGGTGTCCCCGTGACGGCGTCGAACGCCCACGAGTCGCTGATGGCCCCGTCCGGCTGGCTGGTGAGCGGGCTGGCCGTCACCAGGTTGCCGTGGTTGTCGTACGCGTAGCTGGTAGCGAAGGGCGAGGCCAACAGGCGATCGGCGCCGTCGTAGCTGTAGCTCCCGTCACACGTCGTCGTCGTTGAGCACCGGTTGGAGTCGGCGTCGAAGCTGTAGTTGCGAGTGCTGTTGGTTCCGCCCAAAGTCTCGGCCGTGCGGGTGAGGCGCCCCGCACCGTCATAGGCGAACGTGCGGGTCCGGCTCTGCCCGGAGACCGTGGCCTGCTCGGTAGCCACCCGCTGGCCCGCTGTGTACGTGTAGGCCCAAGGAGACAGCTCGGTGGCACCCAGCTTGTTGGACAGCGACGCCACCGTGCCCACGTTGGGCTCGAAGCTGGTGGTGGTGGTGACCCCGTTGGGCCGGGCGGTGGTGGTGAGCCGACCGGCTGAGTCATAGGATAAGGCGGTGGTCCGGGGGGACGCTTGGCTTGCCGAGTAGTCCGACACCGAGGCCAGCCGGGCGGTGCCGGTGTCGTAGGCCCAGTTCATGAGGTGGCCCTCAGCGGAACCGGAGAACGTGCGGTAGGAGTCCCTGGCCCGGTCCAGTTGGTCATACGCCACGCGGGTAATGGTGCCCAACTCGTCGGTGTAGGAGATCTGCTGGCCGGTAAGACTCACCTTGCGCACCGTCGTTCGGGGGGTGCCTCCCGAGTCGGTGTAACTGGTGGTCACCTGGGCGGGGGTGGAGTAGCTGTACGTAGTGGTGACCCCTTTGGAGTCCCGCTGCGAGGACGTACGTCCCCGCCCGTCGTAGTTGGTGCACGACCAGAAGGTGTCCGCCGTGTTGCCAGACACGACCCGGGCGCCGACCACCCGGTTCAGCCCGTCGTACACGTACTGGTGAACGATCGCCGAGCCCGTCGCCGGCGCAGGATCGGCCGACTGCTTGAGCATCCCCGCCGCCACGCCGCCGCCACAGTCGTTGCTGGGCGCGCTGTCACCCGCGGCGTAGTAGGCGTAGGTCGTGGCAGCGCCCTTGGGCATGGTCTTGGACAGCCGGCGCAGGTAGGTGCTGGCGCCGGGCGCTTCGTAGGTGGTGGCGGTGGTGAGGGCCAGGCCGCCCGCGTCGGGGTCGTCGACCGTGGCCGTGGGCAGGCCGAACTCTGGGCCGATGCCGTGGGCGGCGTCCGCGAACTGCGTGGCCGTCTTCTTCCCGTCGGGGTCGACCTTGGAGGTGGCTAGGCCGTACCGCGGCGAGAACGATCCGTCGAACCAGGGGATGTCGACGTTGTTGACCTTGTTGTCAACCGAGATGGTGGCATTGGAGGCGTCGTACGGACGGAAGTCCACCCTGATTCGGTGCCACCCGGCGCCGAGCGAGACGGTGTTGATGCGCTCGACGAGATCGATGGTCACGGCCCAGCGGTCCGCGACCAGGTTGTCGTCGACCCAGATGCGGATGCCGCCGGCGACTTTGGTGTCGAGGTTGGTGGTGCCGCCAGGTGCGTTGAACTCGCCCGTGAGGCGCAGGGCCCAGTTGCCGAGGCTGAGCCCGCCGCCCGGCGACGACGAGGCCCAGACCTTGTGGATGTTCCCGGTGTGGAGGCTGGTGTCGTGGAACACAACCGGCCCGTTCGTCTCTGGCCCCGCGTAGTAGGCGGCCGCGAGGCCGCTGATGCCCTCGTCGTAGTTGGTGACGGCGTGAGGTACGGGCGGGTTGGTACAGGTGCCGTTCGGGGTAACGGCTCCGTTTGCATCAGGGGCGTTGAAGCACGATGCGGGGGCAGGCCCGTAGGTGTCAGTAGGGAGGTGGCGGGGCGGGGCGCCGCCGGCTGGGTGGCCGCCGTCGTAGATGGTCGCTGTCTCCAGGAGCGATGGCTCGGTCTTGGACGTGACGCCGTCCTGGTTGTCCCAGGTGGTCTTGGTGTCGAGGCCAGCCGCGTCGAAGTCGTCAGTTACCCGGCCCCGCGGGTCGTACAGGACCCGGCGGAACCAGCCGACGGTCGGCGTGATGCCGGCCGCTGCCACCCGGGTCTCGGAGGCCGAGATGTAGGTGTAGGTGTGGGTGGGACGCGCGTCGGTGGCCGCGCTGGGGGCAGGGAGGGTGACGCTCTGGGCCCGCCCCGCGCCGTCGTATGCGATGAGGGTGCGGGCGGTGGTGTGTGTCTGGTCGTCCGCTCTGCCACCACTGGCCACGACGTCGGCCGCGAGCGGGTCGCGCACCGTGACGAGCTGGCCGGAGGTGCCGTAGGTGAAGTCGGTGATGGACGTGTTGGTGTTGGTGTTCGAGGCCCACTCCTCGATCCGTGCCAGCTGCCCGTTGGTGTTGTAGTACAGGTTGGTGCGCGTGGCGTTGGCGTCGCCGTACCTGACGGTGCACAGCATCCCAGCAGGCGCCCGAAGGAACCCCGTCTTGGTCGGGCAGTTCGGGTCGGCCCCGGTGCCGTCCGGGTCGGCCTGGTAGGTGAGAGTGCTGACCCGGCCCGAGACCGGGTCAGTGATGGTGGTCAGCCGGCCACTGTTGGGGTCATAGCCGTACGAGGGTGCGGCCGGATGCGTGTCGTCGGTCGCGGCCACGGCCGAGGTCAGGTTGCCCTTGGGGTTGAAGGTGTAGATGACCCCGTCCTCGGCATGCACCACGATGTTGCCAGCGGCGTCCTGCGAGACGAAGGAGTCTCCGTCGTCCACCGGCTTCCACATGGTGGTGGCGCCGCTACCCGTTCGCTGGTACTCGTGCGGGGTGCCGTCTCGGTCCGTCAGGACCAAGCTGTTGTCGCCCACCCGGGCGTTGGTGTAGCCGCCGGCAGCGCTGGCGCCACCCGACACTGACCACCCCTGGGGCACGGTCGAGATCGAGGGGGACAGCCAGTCGACGGGCAACTCGCCCCCGACCGGCCCGGCCACGTACAGGTCGATCGAGCCCGGACCCTGGTTGTTGTAGTAGTCGACCCTGATGGGCACGGTCTGGTTCGGCCCAATCGTGCTGAACGTGCAGGAGCCATTGAACGCGTCCACCGGCGCGGTGGATCCATCCGCCCAGCGGTCGAGCACGTTCGTCGTGCCGTCGTTGCATTTGACGCCGGTGAGGGTGATCCGCACGCCGTCGTCGGATGAGGCGCCGAGGGACCAATAGTTGGCCTGGTAGGGAAGGGTGAGGTAACCCGTCCACTCCGCGCAATAGCCCGTCGCGGCCATGAACGGCACCGGCGGCGTGGCCCACGAGAAGTTGACCTGCGTATCCCGCCGCACGACCTTCTCCTGCGCCCCCGGCGGCGGCATGGACGACGGTGGCGTCGTGCAGTTGTCCCAGTACGTGCCGGTCAGCCCGAAGCTCGACTGCGCCCGGGAGTTGTAGTCGAACCCGACGCCGATGGGGCCACCCACCGAGGCGATGGATGGGGAGTTGTAGCCGTAGTGAAGATTGCCGGTGGCCAGGTTGGTGCTGACTGGCCCGTAGGCGTCGTTCGGGCTGGCCGAGTCACCCAGGCGCAGGTTGACCTTGACCTTCATCGGCGGCCACGACGACCAGTACGGGGTCCCCCTGGGATAGCCGGGCGGGCCGTAACCGTCCCAGGTGAAGACCTTCCAGGAGTACGTCGCGCCGTCCTGCATTGCCCCGGCGGGGACCTGGAAGCTGGGGGCGACCCCCGCCCCCGGGTTGAACCAGCCCGAGTTGATGACCTGACCCGACTCCGCGTCGGGCCCGGTGGCCAGGCGGAACCAGTAGCTCACGGGGTCACCCTCGGCGTCGGTCATGGCCGCCGAGGTCAGGGTGGGCGTGGGGTTGGTCGTGACCGTGCCATCGGCCGGGCTCAGTTGCGCGTTGGCCGGGACCGACGCAGGGGTGTCGTTGAAGGAGATGGCGATGTAGGGATCCTGGCCGGCGAACGCCTCCTCCATGGCTGCGACCTGGACGTAGTTGGGGTTGCCCGCCGTGTCCATCGTCAGCCCGTAGGGGCCCCACGCCCCGCTGGCCCAGTTCTGGGCCCAGGACGTGATGTTCAACGAGAAGTCGGTGTTGGAGGCGGGCGCCATGTCCGCCGAGTCGGTGCGGTGGCCTACCCGGTGGTCCATATCCATGCCGATGGTCCAGTCGCCCGCCACCGGGTAGGTGCGCACGAAGCCACCCTGGTAGACGTGGCCGTTGAAGAAGGCCGAGTTGACCGAGTGGTGCAGGACCTGGCTCACGTCAAAGTGCAGGTAGCTGAAGAACTGCCAGTTGCCGCCGTTGAAGGTCTCGTAACCAACCCGGTCCACATAGGCGTTCGCCTCCACCGAGGTCGCCCCGTCGTAGTAGCAGTTGCCACAGCCCGAGCCCACGTTCTCGTCGTAGCCGGAGGTGTCGCGCGGCCCGGCGTTGAAGGTGTACGTCGGGTCGATGAATACCGGGTACACCCGGGCCGGGTCGGTCAGCCATTGAGAGGGGAGCTGAAGATCGACCTCCCACGCCGGGCCTATCTGGACCAGCTTTGGCACCACCGGGGCTCGTGGAGTCAGCCCGTGAGCGTCGATGACCTGGGACGAGTCGGTGGCCAGGCCCACCGGGATGCGCAGCTTCGTGGTGCCCGTGGCGTCGTCGAAGGTGATGGCGCCGTCGGCCTCGGTGCGGGGGGAGAGGCCGTTGAGGCGCAGCGGGAAGCGTAGGGTGCCGGGCAGGGGGACGGCGGGCGGCTGGTCCAGCCGCAGGGTCTCCTTGAGCCGGTCGGTGCCCATCTGCTCGTCCAACTGCACGCCGGGCAGCACCTCGCCGTAGTGGGCGGTCGCTCCGACCCCCGTGGCGGCCAGGCCCGCCGGGAGTCCGACCAGGCCCGATGTGAGCGACCACCCGCTACCCGACAGCGACAGCAGTTCGGCGGCGGTGGGCGTGTGCCGGAAGCGGGCCGCCACCGGCCCGGCGCCGTTCACCAAGTCCCCGGCTCCGTCGGCGTGCAACCGGGGGTCGATCTGGCGCCAGGTGCCCCCGGCGTCCTGAAAGTTCACCATGCCCCCGCGGACGACGAGGGTGTTGGTGCCGTCCGGGTTGGCGTAGGTAGTGGTGTTCGCAGTACGGGCGATCACGGCCTTGCCGGTGGTGTCGAGGCCTGCGAGCGCGATCGCGTCGGCGGGGAGCGGGGAGATCCCGTCCTCGGCGCTCGGCGGCCGGGAGAAATCGCCCCTGGGGATGGACAGGTCCGGCCGCTTGGGGGTCGGTGACTCGAGTCCGGGGAGATCAGCCGCGAGTTTCGGCGAGGCGGCCGCGGACGGGACGGGCAGCGCGCTGAACATGGCACCGATGAGAGCCGTGGCCAACATGAGCGCGATTGCCAAGCGCGGCCGCGCCGCGGCGAAACGAAGATGTCCCATCCCCCGAGTCCTTCTCGATCTTGCTGCACTTGTGTCTTCAATGGGATTACGCCTGCGCAACGGCCTCGTGTCAGCTTTTTCCTGAAACTGTCGGAGATTGGGTCCGCAAGCGGCGCCGGCGCCGGCGCCGCTGCCGCGACCACCGCCCGGGCCGGGCCTCCACGCGTGGTGCGCCGCGCAGCCAGAAACGCCGCGTCTCTGGGACGGCGCTGGCGTCCGCTACACGATGGCGGTGCGCACGTGGGACAAGGCGGTGGCCCCCCTCGACCTTCGGCGACATCACCGCAGCGGATCGATCGCCTCACCGGAGTCGACTGGTTGATCGAGGTTCAGTACGCGTCGTCGTCGAGCACGTCCGCCAGGCGAACGGCCATCCGCTCGAAGGCCCGGATGATCTCCGGCTTGATGAGGGCGGAGTCGGTGAGCCGCAGACGGTCGTCCACGTTGATGACGGCCATGACGCTGTGGTCACGGCCCCGCACGGGAACGCTCATCACCGACGCAATGTGCTCGGCCGTGATCGTCGGCCGGGCGTGCAGCACCTCGACGTCGGCGTCGGCCAGGGTCAGGGCGGCAACGGCGGCAGGCTGGGTGGCGGTATCGGTGCCCAGCACGACCCGATCGCGGTCGTAGGCCATGCCCGCACACCCCACCCCGCGAGCCCAGGGATCCTTGACCTCCTCGGGCGCGTAGTTGCCACATTTGTACTCGACCCGCAGGGTGTCCGCGTCGGCGAGCATCACGTTGACGCGCACGTTCTTCGACCCGCTGGCCCAGAGCACGTCCCGCGCCACTTCGAGGAGGTCCTCCACCCGCACCCGTTGGCGCTGGCGCTGGCGTTCCCGGAACGAGGTCTCGGTCAGCACGAAATCGAGCGTCGACATCCCGAGGCCGAAGATGACCAAGGCCGCCGCCACCGCGCCGCTCACCAACGCCGAGGCGGTGATGCACCCCGGCCCGACGAAGCGACTCAGCCCTCGCCACAGCGGCCGTCCTGCGACCTGGGCGGCGTGGGCCTGCAACCGGCTCCCACTCATGGGCTCCTCCCTCCCATGTCGAGCGCGGAGACCGCCCGCTCCCAGCCCCTCCCCACATCCAGCACGCCGGTGTCGACGAGCCGCGCGTCCAGCTCGTCCCGACCGGTACGGAACGCTTCCCCAAGGATGTCGACCACGCTTCCGGCCACGAACAGCTCGCTGGCCGGGTCGGTGCTGACCGGCCCGGCCTTCATCCGGGACCGGGCCTGGACGAACACCGGCGGCAGGCGCTCGGCTCGCGACTCGTCGAACGCGCCCCCACCGTCGTCGGCCACCGCCCACACCACCTGGTCGATGCCGGCGTTCAGGATCGCCACCGTGCACATGGGGCAGGGCTCCACCGTGGTGCACAGCAGGGTCGCCGGCCCGGGAGGTGCGCCGTTCGAGCGAGTCCGCATGGCGAACCCGACGTCACGGCTCCGGCTGGGCCCCATCCGGAAGCCGGCCAGCACGTTGGTCTCCGCGTGCGCGCAGGGATCCCCGTCGGTGAGCATCGAGTTGCGGGCGACGACGGTGAGCTCGCGATCTCCCTCGGTCACCAAGAGGGCGGCAGCGACGCCGTAATTGCCGGCCTCGGCGGCCGACACGGCGGGCACCACCAGCTGCAGGAAGACGTCCTCCACGGCGGTGCGGCGCGGCGCCCGGAGCCGTTCGGCGACCAGCGCCGCGGCTCGTTCCAGCAACGCCGTCGTGCCTGCGTCCATTGGGCCGCTCCTCGTGCCGATGATGGCAGACGCACGCGCTGGGACGCTCTCCCGTCTGACCCTGAGGCCTGCTGCGCCCGCGCTACTTCAGGGCCAAGGCGTTGGGCGGCGACGCCACGCCGGCCCGCAGGTTCAGCGGGGCCGAGGTGAGGAAGCACTCGTAGCGACCGTCGACCGCGCAGTCCTCGGCCAGGGCGTCGAGGTCCCACATCTCCCCCAGCGGCAGGCCGAGCAACGGCAGCAGGGCGAAGTGCAGGAAGATCGTCGGCGACTGGGCGGGGTCGTTCATGGCCGCCCTGATGTCGTCGGGGGTGGCGTGGGCACCGGGCGGCCACAGCTCCACGGCCGGGTTGTCGGCGGCCACGGCCGCGGGGTGCAGGTTCCAGAGGGCGCGGGCCGTGTCGAACCCGGGCCGCAGCCCGGGCGCGGCCAGGTTGTCGGGCAGGGCCTGGCGCCCGGCCGCATCCAGGCCCCGGTACCAGCTGATCCACCCGGTGCGGAGCAAGAGGACGTCGCCGGGCTCGAACTCGGTGTCCTGGTCGGCCAGGCAGGCGGCGATCTCGGCCGGCTCGATGGGGTCGGGGGTGTCGTAACGGAGCGGGCGCCCGGTGGCCTCCCGCCACCGGCCGATGTCGCACAGCACCCCCCGCCCGGCGATGCCCCGGCGGGCCCAGTGGTGGATGCCGTGGTCTTCGTCGGCGACGCCCGCCCAGAACCCGTGGCCCATGTGGCGGATGTGGCGGAACCCATCCCACTGGCTGGACGACTGCGTGTTCCAGCCCGACACCACGTCGTCGTGGCCCACCTCGTTCACCAACCAGTTGACCTCGTGGCCGAACGGCTGGCGCCCGAACAGCGGCGGATCGGGCAGCTCCATGTCCCGGTTCAGGGCGAACACGGCGCCCTTCTCCACGCACGCCGCGCCCCGCCGCACGGCCTCGGGCGTGAGCAGGTTGAGCGAGCCGATCACGTCGCCCTCGCCCCACACGCCCCAGGCCCTGCCCTCCGGCAGCTCGTCGTAGGCCGGCAGCTTCCCCAGCTCGCCCAACTCAGACCTCCATGACCACCGGCACGATCATCGGCCGCCGCCGTGTCCGTTCGTTCACGAATTTGCCCAACGCGGACCGGACGTGGCGGCGCAGCGTCTCGAAGTCGTTGCCCCCGCTCGACACGGCCTGCTCGATCCCCGCCCGCACGGCCGCCTTGGCCTCCTCCAGCAGGTTCTCGGCCTCGGGCGCGTAGACCCAACCCCGGGTGATGATCTCGGGCCCGGTGAGAACCTCGCCCGACTTGGCGTCGACCGTCACCACCACCACGACCACGCCCTCCTCGGACAGCACCCGCCGATCTCGCAGCACGCCGTGGCCCACGTCGCCCACGATGCCGTCGACGTACAGGTACCCGGCGGGCACGTCCCCCACGAAGTTGAGGCCCTCGCTGGAGAGCTCGACCACGTCGCCGTCCTCGCACAACAGCACGTTCTGCTGGGGCACGCCCATGCGCATGGCCAGGCGGGAGTGATGGGTGAGGTGGCGGAACTCGCCGTGCACGGGGATGAAGAACTCGGGCCGGGCGATGGACAGCAGGGTGGCCAGCTCGCCCTGCATGGCGTGGCCGGACACGTGTACAGGCGCCAGGCCCGAGTGCACGACCTCGACCCCGAGGCGGTACAGGCCGTCGATGACCTTGGACACGGCCGACTCGTTGCCGGGGATGGCGTGCGAGCTCAGCACCACCAGGTCACCACTGCCGACCTTCAGCCACTTGTTCTCGCCCGCGGCCATCAACGCCAGGGCGGACATGGGCTCGCCCTGTGACCCGGTGGAGATGACGCACACCTTCTCGGGTTGCAGCTCGCCGATCTTCTCGATGTCGACGAGGGCGTTGTCGGGGATGCGCAGCAGGCCCAACTCACGGGCGAGGGCCACGTTCTTGCCCATCGACCGGCCCAGCGTGGCGATGGTGCGGCCCGACGCCACGGCCGCGTCGGCGATCTGCTGCACCCGGTGGATGTGGCTGGCGAAGCAGGTGACGATGATGCGCTTGTCGGTGTGGGCCAGGAACAGGTCGCGCAGCACCTCTCCCACCGTGCGCTCACTGGGCGTGTGCCCGGGCTCCTCGGCGTTGGTGGAGTCGGACAGCAGCAGGCGGATGCCGCTCTCCTTGGCGATGGCGCCGATGCGGGCCAGGTCGGTGAGGCGGCCGTCGACCGGGGTGAGGTCGAGCTTGAAGTCGCCCGAGTGGAGGATCACGCCCGAGGGCGTGTGGAAGGCGGTGGCGAAGCCGTGGGGCACCGAGTGGGTGACGGGGATGAATTCCACGTCGAAGGGGCCGATGCGGCGGCGCTCGCCGTCGTGCACAGGAATGAGCTGGGTGCGGTCGGCCACGCCCGCTTCCTCGATGCGACTCTGGGCCAGGCCCAACGACAACCGCGAGCCGTAGATGGGGAACGACAGCTCCCGCAGCAGAAACGCCAAGCCGCCGGCGTGGTCCTCGTGCCCGTGGGTGAGGACGCAGCCCTCGATGCGGTCGCCGTTCTCCCGCAGCCACGTGAAGTCGGGCAGGACGAGGTCGACGCCCGGCATCTCCAGGTCGGGGAACATGAGGCCGCAGTCGAGGAGAAGGATGCGCCCCTCCAGCTCGAAGGCGGCGCAGTTGCGGCCGATCTCGCCCAGGCCGCCGAGGAAGGCGATGCGCACGCCGGAGCCATTGCCGGGCCGGGAGCCGCGGGCGGGCTCAGCCACGAGGTGCGTCCGAACCCAGGTCGGCCAGCATGGCGCGGGCCTCGTCCTCCAACCCGTCGGGCGCCGGGCCCATGGGGAGGCGGCACTGGCCCGAGGGCAACCCGAGCACGCGCATGACCGCCTTGGTCGGGATGGGGTTGGGCGCCCGGTCGCCCGTCTCGAACACGAAGGACGGGAGCAGGCGGGCGTTGATGCGGCGGGCCTCGTCCACGTCGCCCTTGAAGAAGGCGGCGACCATCTGCCCCTGCAGGGTGCCCGTCCAGTGGCTGGCCACGCTGATCACGCCCACGCCGCCGACGGCCAGGAGCGGGAGGGTGAGGCCGTCGTCGCCGCTGTACAGCTCGAAGCCGTCGGGGGCCTCGGCCACCAGGCGGGCGGAGGCGTAGGGGTCGCCCGTCGCGTCCTTCACGCCCACCACGTTGGGCACCTCCCGACCCAGCCGCAGCAAGGTCTCGTGGGCGATCTTGCGGCCGGTTCGGATGGGGATGTCGTACAGGATGACCGGGAGGTTGCCGGCGGCCTCGGCCACGGCCCGGAAGTGGCCTTCGAGGCCCGACTGCCCGGGGCGGTTGTAGTAGGGGGTGACGGCCAGGATGCCGGCCACGCCCATGGTGCGCGCCTTTTCGGTGAGGTCGACCGAGTGGGCGGTGTCGTTGGTGGTGGTCCCGGCAATGACGGGAATCGTCACGGCCTGGGCCACGGCGGCGATGAGGTCGAGCCGCTCGGGATCGGTGAGCACGGGCGACTCGCCGGTGGTACCGGCGATCACCAACCCGTCGCTCCCGTTGTCGGCCAGCCAGCGGGCCAGGGTGGCCGCCCCGTCGAGGTCGAGGGACCCGTCCGCGTGGAATGGCGTGACCATGGCGGTGAGGACGGCGCCGAAGCGCCCAGGGGTGCCGGCCATCAGGACAACATCTCCTCTTTCGAACGTTCGATGCCGAGGGTGGACAGCAGGTCCTCGTGCAGCTCGAACCACACGGTGTGGTACGAGTCGATCAGCGGTCGGGTGAACCAGTCGCCATCGCCAGCCTCCACCCGGGCCCGGGCGTGCGCCAAGCGGGGACCATAGGAGGCGAAGCGGTCGAGAACGGCGGCCAACGCCGCGCACACCGGTTGGATGTACTCGTCGATGGCGATCAGCCGGGCGAGGACGGCCGCGTCGTGGGCGGGGTCGGCGTGATCGTTGACCACCCGCTCGGCGCCCGCCCATCGCAGCTGCCAGTCGGTACACGCCGTGAGCAGGTCGTGGTTGACGGCGAGAAAGCTGGTGTAGGCGGCCTGGATGTCGTCCCGGGCGCCGTGCAGTTCGACCCGGAGGGCGGTGGCGTTCTCCTGGCGACCAGCGACGGTGAGCGCCCACCCGACCACCCGGCCGTCCCGGTGGGCCACCAGGCCCTCGTCGGCCAGGCCGGCCAGCAACGACGAAGCCGTGGCGACCGGAAGCCCGGTGTGGGCGGCCACCACGGCATCGTCGGCGAACCCTTTCAGGCGCAGCGCGTGCAGGACCAACGTGCGGGGGTCCGAGGGGCGCGCCACGCCCTTACGTTAGGGCAGCGGCAACCTCAGGCAGCGCTGACTTCTCCGTTGGCCAGGGCGAACATCTCGTACTCCTCGCCCGTGTCGGCCCAGTCCTCGAACTGAATGACCCCCAATTCGCCGAACTTGGTGCGCAGCCAACCATCGGCCGCGTCGAGCAGGCCGAGCTTCTTGCAGTTGGGCACGATCTTGGAGAACAGCATCTGCTGGAACATCGGCCGCTCGGGGGCCTGCTGCACCAGCTCGATGGCCTCCTTCACGGGCACGCCCATGCGCTCCCACACCTCCTGCTGGAGGAAGCGGTCCCGCATGCGGACGGCGGCCTCGAAGGCGAACTCCTGGCGCTCCCGCAGCTCGGCGGCGTTGAGCTCCTGGTAGTAGTCCTGCAGCGACAGCACGCCGAAGGCCACGTGGCGGGCCTCGTCGGACATGACGTAGCGGAGCAGCTGCTTCAGCAGGGGCTCGGTGGTGAGGGCGTGGATGAAGCCGAAGGCGGCCAGGGCCAGGCCCTCGACCATGATCTGCATGCCCAGGTAGGTCATGTCCCAGCGGCTGTCGTTGATGATGTCGTCCAGCAGCATCTTCAGGTGGGCGTTGATCGGGTAGTGGCCCGACAGCTTGGTGTCCAGGTACTTGGCGAAGACCTCGACGTGGCGGGCCTCGTCCATCACCTGGGTCGACGCGTAGTACTTGGCGTCGATCCACGGCACCGTCTCCACGATCTTGGCCGTGCAGAGCAGGGCGCCCTGCTCACCGTGCATGAACTGGGAGAGCGTCCAGTTCTGGCTCTCGATGCCGACGGTGAGCCACTCCTTGTCGCCCCACTTCTCGAAGGGCGTGCCCGTCATGTCCATGCCCGCGCCCAGGCCACCCATCTGGGCGGCGTTGGCCAGCACGACCTGCTCCTGGTCCACCTCGGTATCCCACGGGAGGTCGGTCTCGCCGTTCCACATGGCGCCCTTGGCCTTCTCGTACAGGCGGTTGAGCTTGGGCCGCGAGCCCTTCTCGTAGTCCCACGTGAAGATGGCCTCGGCGTTGTCCTTGACGTTGTGGAGCGCCTCGTTCACATCGGTGTTGGCGACGGACAGGATGGCTTCGAGGTCGTCGATCTCGGCTCGGCCGATGAGTTCCTCGTGGGTCTTGGCCATGGTGGTGGTTCCCCCTTGTTGCGAGTTGGTGTTACGAGTCGGTGATGAGGCTCAGTTGGTGAGTCCGGGGAGGACGAACGTCCGCACCAAGGTGCGGACGGACGCCTCGTCGGTGAGGTCCACGCCCGGGGTGGGCGTGCAGGCATAGGAGACGACCAGGCGAGCGACCCATTCGGCCGCCCGGCGGGAGCCGTCGGGGTCCGGGATGAAGCGGCCCAGGTGGGGCGCCGCGAACGTGGCGGCTGCGGCCAGCACCCGGTCGAGCTCGGCGAAGGCCAGCCGGGGCAGGATGGCCTCGGGCTCGTGGGTGAGGAGGTACTGCAGGGCCTGGTGCCGGAGGACGCCGCGGCCGGCCTCGGTCATGCCCGCGACGAGGACGTCCTCGAGGCTGGCGGCATCGGCGATGGCGGCGGCCACGCCGTCGAAGAAGCGTTCCACCTCCGCCCGGGCGGTGGCGTCCATGAGGCCGTCTTTGCCCCCGGGGAAGAGGCGGTAGATGGTGGCCCGGCTGCAGCCGGCGTCCCGGGCCACGTCGTCCAGCGTGGTCTTGGCCACGCCCCAGCGGGCGATGCAGCGAAGGGTCGCATCGACGATGCGCTGGGCCGGGCGCTGGGCCGGGGGCGTGGCGACGGCAGGAGCAACCGCGACCATCGACATGAGTGAGACGGTAAGCCCGTTTTTGTCTCATTGTCAATGACGTCTCACTGTGCCGGGCGTCACATCCCGGTCTTCGTGGGCGCACGCGGCCGGCAAGCCCCTTCAGGCCTCGAGGCCGGCCAGCAGCTCGGTGCGGACGAGTTGGCGCACCTGGGCCCGGTCGGTGAGGTCCCAGCGGCCCTGGGCGGCGATGAACGACAGCACCATGCGGGCCAGGTAGTCGGCCGCGGCGGCGGGGTCGACGCCGGGAGGCAGGCCATGGGCCGTGACCGCGGGCAGCAGGAAGGCCCGGATCCAGCCCAGCACCCGCTCGCTGTCGACCGACAACTGGGGCATGAGCAGCTCCGGCTCGGTCTGGAGGATCTTCTGCAGGACGGCGTGCTCCTCGATGGCCCGGTGGGCGAACAGGAGGGCCTCCTCCAGGGTCTCGGCCAGGTTGGTGGCGCCGGCCACGGCCTCGGCCAGGCGGGTGAAGAACCGGGCCGTCTCCCAGCGGATGGTCTCGGAGATGAGCTCGTCCTTGCCCCCGGGGAAGTGGCGGTACACGGTGGCCCGGGACAGCCGGGCCTCCCGGGCCGCGTCCTCGACGGTGGTCTTGCTGATGCCGTAGCGGGCCACGCAGGCGTAGGTGGCTTCGAGGATGCGCTCGCGGGCGGCGGCCGCCATGACGGGAGAGGGTAGGTGGCGAGCAGGCAGGGGGCCGCCGATTGCGTGTCGAAATGACCCTTTGGGCCTGCATGGCGCACACACACTCTTTCGTGGCAGCACTCTCGTCGCACCAAGGAGCACACATGCCGGGGCGTTTCCGGATGCACGTGGCGGTGGCGTGCTTGGTTGCCGCCATGGCGGCCGGGCCGATGGTCCACGTCCAGGCTGCGACCACGGGGCAGACCTGCACCCTCCGGGACCAGATCCTGCTGGTGGCCAACAGCGAGATTCCTCGCCCGAGCCAGGCCAACAAGGGCTCCTGGACCGACGTCGACACCCAGCAGCCCCGCACCTGGTACGGCCTGTACTCACCCTGGAGCGACCCCACGGTGGAGCGCCAGATCCCCCGCCAGGAGAACTTCGGCGCCACCCCGTCCACGCCTGACACACCTGTCCAGGTGGGCGACCACTTCCAGTGGGTCCTCAACGGCTACTGCGCCGAGGACATGGCGCCGGTGACGTCCCAGGGTCACGCCATCGGCTACTGCGGCCGGTCGGTGGGCCAGGGTCTGGCCACCCTCCGGGGGCGCACGGCCTACCTCCGCTGGGAAAACGTGGGCAGCGTGTTCGTGCTCGTCGACGCCGGGGCCCGGGGTGGGTTCAATGCCCTGCTGCCCTCGTCCGACGCCAGCAACAACTCGTGTGACTCGGGCACGGCGACCATGTTCCGCGTGAACGGGGCGTTCGTGGACACGACGAGTTCGTAGCCGAACCAACACACCCGACGACAGGGACGAAAGCGACAGACGGCGAATTCTTCCGGGGCGAGGATCACGTCGATGCAGCAGCCCAACGCAGAAGTTGACGAGACCTCGAGCGGCAGGCCGGGGTCGGCTGCGCGGCGGGCAGCGGTCGCCTGCGCCACCCTGCTCCTGGTCAGCGTGCTCGGGTTCGTCGTCGCGCCTTCGGCCCGCTCGGCGTCGAACCCGCCCGGGCCCCCGAGGCCGGCCGTCACCGGCTCCCTCCCCCGCTTCGGCGCCGACCTGGCCGCGGCCGCCGGCGTCCCCGACCTCCAGAAGGCGTCCGACCCCAACAGCGAGGGCGGCCTGGCCCTCGTGTACCCCAACCTCGATCGCCTCTACCAGCTCTACAACCTGACGGCCGGCCCCCACGCCGGCGCCCTCCTGGTGGCCGAGCGGGAGCTGGGTTCCTTCGCCTTGCGCCGCACCCTGTTCATCCCCGGCCACCGCGCCTACCTGGCCAACGGGACCAACGGGGCCGAGTGGGTGAGCACCTTCGACACCAAGGGCGACCACCTCTTCATCGCCTACCTCCCCCAGGACGGCCTGCTGGGCGCCCCCGACTCCGTGGCCGGCACCAACCTGCCCGGCCTGCTGGCGATCGACCTGGCCACGTTCACCTTTACGGACAGCACCTTCCCCGACTTCCTGGCCGGCACGGGCGGCGAGCTGCTCACCCTCGTGGGCCTGGAGTACGACGAGACCACCGACACCGTGCTCATCCTGGAGGCGGCCACCCGCTCCTCCGACGACGTGGGCAACGCCCTGTTCCTCATGGGCTGGCGGTCCCAGGACCTCCTGAAGGGCGGCAACCTCCCGGAGCAGACGCCGCGCCCGGTACGAGCCTGCCGCAAGGACCCCCTCAACGAGCCCGGCAGCCAGTACCTCACGCCCATCCTCGTCGCCAAGGGCGTCGACGAGGACACCGGCGCGCTCAAGACGTGGGTGGTCTTCCCGTGTTACTCGACCGCCCTGTCGAGCAACGTGGTCATCGCCCGCCTGGACCGAGCCACCGCCCTCGACCCCAGCGCCACCGACGAGCGGGTGGTGGTGGCACCCGCAGGCGTGAGCAACTGGGCCGTCGACCAGGCCCACGGCCGCCTCTACCTGGTCAACACCTCGGCCGAGACCGACGCGTGGGTGTACGAGGTCGCCACCAACGCCTTCGTGGGCATCCTCGCCCTGTCGCCCCGGGGCGCGCTCGAGGCCAACAGCCTCTCGCTGGGCGTGGACGAGGGGTCGGGTCGCCTGTACGCCCGGGGGCCCAGCTACGGCTTCATGATCGCCGCCGGGGCCCAGGACCCCGTGCCCCAGGCCGACGTCTACCCCCGTCTGGCCGCGCCGGGGTCGTTCCGGTTGCTGGTCGACGCCAAGCGCAACCGGGTGCTGTCGCTCCCCGGCTCGTCGGTGGGGAGCGGGTCGGCCAAGCCCGCCTACGACATCATCAGCGTGCCGCCGCCCCTTCCCGTGCCCCCCGCCCAGGACCCCGACACCCGCACCGCCCAGGTGGCCGAGGGGGCGGGACGCACGGTGGCCCAGTACGGCGGCAACGCCACGGCCTACGGGTACCGGACGCTCCTGTCGCGCGGCGTGGCCGGGGCAACGCCGTCCAACGGCAACGGCGACGCCGGCGACCTCCTGCAGGGCGTCAACAGCGCGTGCGGCTTCACCGACCGGGAGCTGGTGTTCGCCCACGTCAGCAAGACCGAGCTGAGCGACACCGCCCGCTTCGCCCGGGCCGCGTCGGTCGACCCCGACGCCGCCACCATCGTCGACTCCAAGACGCCGTCCCGCTGCGACATCTACAACTCGTACAAGGGCAATGCGCCGTTGAGCTTCGTGACGCCGCTGCTCAACCGGGACGGCACCCTCGGCCCCGCCGGCCCCGCGGCCAACAGCACCGTCGGGCCCCAGACGGCGTGGGACTACACGCCGGCCGACTGCACCACCCCGGGCGGCAAGGACCAGCCCGGGCCCAACAGCGCCCGCCTGTCGGGGCCGACGTCCGTCGACTGCGCCCGTTCCGACGCCATCAGCGCGTCGGCCGAGAGCCGCCTCCCGGGTACCGCTGGCAGTACCGACGCGCTGGACGTGAGCGTGGCTCACGCCGCCACCACCACCGCTGTCCGGCTCGACAAGGCCAAGGGCCTGGTGACCGTGGCCACGGCGCGCGTCGACGGCGTGCGCATCGGCGACATCACCATCGGCTCGATCACCAGCCGGGCCACGTCCTTCGCCCACGGCCGCACGGGAACGGCAGGCACCGTGTTCGACCCGCCCCGGATCGCCGACGTGAGCGGACCGGGCATCCCCTCGTGCACCAACCAGTGCAACGTCGACCAGGTGGTGCGGGTCCTCAACTCGGCCCTGGCCGGGCGAGCCGAGTTCCGGCGGGTCGCGCCCGAGGCGTCGCTGGCGAAGGGCTCGCCTGGCGGGTACGAGGCCGGCATCCTCAAGTCCCAGAAACAGCAGGCCAGCGACAGCAGCCTCTCGGGCGACAAGAGCGTGGAGATCCCGGCCCTGGAGCTGGTGACGTACAACGACAACCCGTCGGTGGGCCGGGCCCGGCAGGTGTACCAGTTCGCCGGGGTGCGGGCCGACAGCCACTACGGCATCCAGGCGCTGGCCGGCGGGGGCACGGCTGCCGATGCCGGCTCGCCGTGCCGCACCTGCGCGGCCCAGCCGGGCTCGGTCCTGAACGTCACGACCGGTTCGCTCACGGCGGGGCGGCCCTTGCCCGGCGGCGGCGTGGCCCTGCTCGTCCACCTGCCGGTCGACCACGAGAACCCCGTGCTCCGCACCCTGCGCCAGACGGCCGCGGGCGTGGACTACAGCCTGCGCCTGCTGTTCGCCAGCCCCCGCCAGGCGCTGTTGATGGCGACGGTGTGGGCCCTCCTGTGGGCGCCGTGGATCGCGTCCCGGCGGCGGCGGGCGCTGCGAGCGGTGGCCGCCGCTGATCCCGAAGGGCCGGACTGGTGACGCCGGGCGCCCGCAATGTCCTCACCGGGGCAGCCGTGTTCGCGGCCTTGTCGTTCGTGGCCGTGCAGACGCCGGCGCAACAGCGCAAGCTGGGCGCGGCCGAGCAGGCCCGGGGCACGAACCTGCCCGGGACCGGCGACATCCCGGCCGCGGGATCGGGCGACGCCACCACCAACCCCGCCCCGGGGTTGACGGCAGCAGCGACGCCCGGGACCCCACCCGGCGCCCGCCCGGCCGCGGGCGGCGGCGCCCCGGTGGCCGACTCGGCCACGTGCTCGCCCGGCCGCAACGGCGGTGCCACCGACACGGGCGTGACCCCCGAGAAGATCCGGCTGGCGTCCACCCACGTGCTGTCCGGGCAGGGGTCGTCGTTCCTGGGCGACAGCCACATAGGCATCCAGGCGGTGGTGGCCGACGTCAACTCCAAGGGCGGCATCTGCGGCCGCCTGCTCGACCTCACCCTCCGGGACGACGGGTGGGACGCCGCCCTCGGCGCGTCCTTCATCCAGAACTTCCTCAACGACGCCACCGGGTACTTCGCCCTGCCCGTGGTGCCGTCGTCCGAGGGCCTCACCCAGGCCATCAGGGGCCACTACCTGGATACGGCCAAGGTGCCCGTGGTGGGCAGCGACGGCATGTTGAAGGAGCAGTACCAGGACCCGTGGGTGTGGCCGGTGGCGACGGCGACGGTGTCGACCATGCGGATCATGGCCGAGCACGCCTACACCCAGCTCGGCGCCCACCGCTTCGGCATCGTCTACGACAGCCGGTACAAGTTCGGGCGGGAGGGGGCCAAGGCTTTCGAGGACTACGTGGACACCCTGCCGGGTGCCCACGTGGACGCGTTCGTGGGCATCGACCCGGGCCAGCCGTCGTACCCCGATACCGAGTCGTTCAACAGCGCCTGCGGCCCCACCCGGCGGTGCGACTACGTGGCCATGCTGCTCGAACCGGGTA
>DASRGI010000212.1:0-2597 GCA_035651095.1 Acidimicrobiales bacterium
CCTGGGTGGCGACCACGCTGCCGTCCGGCTGGCTGGCGCCCCGCACCACGACCGTGTCACCCGGCTGCACGTCGTGCAGCGACGCCGACTGCTGCTTGGTGAAGGTCGACGAGCCCGACGTGGTGACGGTGATGGTGTTGCCGCTGAAGTCGGTGAGATAGATGGTGTTGCCGTCGACCAGCTTCACCTGACCGACGGCACCGTTGGCCAGGCCATTGGCGGGGGCGGCCGCGGCCGCGCCCGTCGTCGTGCGGGCCCGAGCAGTCGTCGCCGTGGTCCCGGTCACGCCGCTCGCCGCCACCAACGTCTTGTCGTGGTCCTTCTGGGCGAGCACGCCGCCGAGGAACCCGAGCGCGGCCAGGAAGGCACCGATGAGCACCCGGCTGAACAGCGAGAGCCGCGTGCGCCGGGCCGCGACCAGGTCGTTGTCGTCAGCCACCCAGTCCTCGGTGGGCTCGGTGGGCGGCTCGGTGGTGAGCTGTTCGGACATCACGTCTCCAGGTTCACTCGTAGCGGAGCGCATCGATGGGCCGCAGCGAGGCGGCCCGGTTGGCCGGGTAGATGCCGAAGAACAGGCCCACGGCCACGGCCACGCCGAAGGCCAGCAACACGGAGTACGGCTGCACCACCGGGTGCACACCGACGATCTTGAAGTGACTGCCCAGCAACCCCGCCCCGACTCCGGCCACGCCACCCATCAGGCAGAGCAGCACGGCCTCCACCAGGAACTGCCCGAGCACGTCGAGGCGGCGGGCGCCGATGGCCTTGCGGATGCCGATCTCCCGCGTCCGCTCGGTCACCGTCACCAGCATGATGTTCATCACGCCGATGCCGCCCACCAGCAGGCTGATGGCGGCCACCGCCCCGAGCAGCACGGTGAACACCCGGTTGGTGGCCGTGCTCGTCTGCAACAGCGTGGCCTGGTTGAGCACGCTGAAGTCGGCCTGGGCCGGGTTGGTGATGCGGTGGCGGGACAGGAGGAGGGTCGTGATCTCGTCCTGCGCCGCGCTGGTCTGGTTGCGCCCGGCCGCCTCCACGAGGATCTGGTTCAGGTTGCCGACGCCGGTGAGGTGGTCCTGCACGGTCGTGTAGGGCGCGAGCGCCACGTCGTCTTGGTCCTGGAACCCGTTGCTCCCCTTCTTGGCCGTCACGCCGATCACGTTGAAGGCGATGCCGTTGACGTTGACCGACGAGCCGATGGGGTCGGCGTTCCCGAACAACTGGGTGACGACCGTCTGCCCCAACACCACCACCCGCGCCCGCGACGTCACGTCGTTGGCGTCGAAGAAGCGACCCTCGGCCACCGTGTAGGCCCGGGCGTGGAAGTAGGCGGGGTCGCTGCCCACGAACGACTGGGGCTGGTAGCTCGCGCCCTGGTTGGTGGCCGTCACCGTGACCGTGACCACGGGCGAGGCCGACTTCACGTCGGGAGCATTGGTCTTGTCCTGCAAGGCCTTCACGTCGGCGAGGGTGAGCTGCGCGGCCCGGCTCTGCGTGCCCAGCGCCGCCCGTCCCCCACCGCCCCGGCCGAACCCTCCCCGGAACACGGTGAGGGTGTTGGTCCCCAGGCTCTCGATGCGCTGCTGCACGGCCTTGGACGACCCGTTGCCCACGGCCACGAGCACGATCACCGAGCCCACGCCGATGAGGATGCCGAGCATGGTGAGGGCCGACCGCAGGCGGTTGGCCAGCAGCCCGCCCAGGGCGATGCGCAGGCTCTCACCGCCCATCATGCCGGCACCGCCGCCTGCCCCGTGGCCGCCTGCCCCGTGGCCGCCTGCCCAGCGGCCGGGCGGACGTCTTCCACCACCTGCCCGTCCCGCACCCGGATGACCCGGCGGGCGTGGGCCGTCACCTCGGGCTCGTGGGTGATGAGCACCACCGTGCGACCGGCCCGGTGCAACTCGTCGAACACGCTGAGCACGTCGGCCGAGGAGGCGGTGTCGAGGTTGCCGGTGGGCTCGTCGGCCAGGATCAGGGACGGGTCGGTGACCACGGCCCGGGCCACGGCCACGCGCTGCTGCTGCCCGCCCGAGAGCTGGTTGGGCAGGTGGTCCATGCGGTCGGCCAGGCCCACCAGGCGGAGGGCCTCCACCGCCCGGCGGCGCCGCTCGGCCTTGCTCAGCCGGGCGTAGATCATGGGCAGCTCCACGTTGTGGAACGCGCTGGCCCGGGGGATCAGGTTGAAGCTCTGGAACACGAAGCCGATCTTGCGGTTGCGGATGACGGCCAGCTGGTCGTCCTCCAGGCGGCGCACGTCCACGCCGTCGAGGAAGTACCGGCCGCTGCTCGGCGCGTCGAGGCAGCCCAGGATGTTCATGAGCGTGCTCTTGCCGCTTCCCGAGCTGCCCATGATGGCCACGTAATCGCCCTGGTCGATGCGCAGGGTCACCCCCCGCAGGGCATGCACGGGCACCGCGCCGGTCTTGTAGACCTTGGTGACCCGGTCCAGGGCGATGACCGGTCGGGGGGGCACCTCGGTCACGCCGGTCACCCGCCGCCCCGGCCGAAGCCACCTCCACCACCGCCGAAGCCGCCACCCCCGAGACGCCCGGCCCCCGCGGTCGTGCGGGTGGTACCCGAGCCGCCGGTGGTCC
>DASRGI010000213.1:0-6027 GCA_035651095.1 Acidimicrobiales bacterium
CGGTGTTCTCGGCCGGCGCCGACCTCAAGGCGATCGCGGCCGGGGAGGGCGACTCGCTGAGCACCCGCACCGGCGGCTTCGCCGGCATCACTCGCAAGGTTCGCACCAAGCCGCTGGTGGCGGCGGTGAACGGTCCGGCCCTCGCGGGGGGCTGTGAGATCGCGCTGGCGTGTGACCTGATCGTGGCCGCTCGCAGTGCGACCTTCGGGCTGCCCGAGGTCAAGCGCTCGCTGGTGGCTGCCGCCGGTGGGCTGTTCCGCCTGCCCCGCACGCTCCCGCCCAAGGTGGCGATGGAGATCGTGCTCACTGGCGAAGCCATCTCAGCGACCAGGGCGTACGAGTTCGGGCTGGTGAACGAGGTCGTCGACGACGGCGCCGCCCTCGACGCGGCCATTGCCCTGGCCGAGCGCATCTGCGCCAACGCCCCGGTGGCCGTCTGGGAGAGCCGCAAGATCGTGCTCGACGCGGCCACGGCCGACGACGACACCCTGTGGCAGCGCAGCGGCGCCGCCTTCGCCCGCGTGGCCCAGACGGAGGACTTCGCCGAGGGTCCCCGCGCCTTCATCGAGAAGCGCCCGCCGGCGTGGAAGGGCCGCTGACCACCGCCACTCCCATCCATTCGACACGAGTGCTTCAGGGGGATGCGCTCGTGTCGAATGGCGTGCACGCGGCAGGGAGCCTCAGGCGATGACGGGGATGATGTCGTGGTCGGCCAGGAACTCGGCCAGCCCGTCCACCAGCGCGTAGTCGGCCACCTCGGGGAGCGGCACCCAGCGGGCCTCGCTGGCGTCGTCGCCCGCCTCGGGGTCGACCCCTTCGAGGACGTCGACCCGGAAGTCGAGAATCACGAAGTGGTAGCCGGGGCCCATGCGCTCCACCCAGCCGACGAGCGCCCCGCACACGCCCTCCACGCCCGTCTCCTCGGCCAGCTCCCGCACCACGGCCTCGGCCAGGGTCTCGCCCTCCTCCACCCGGCCGCCGGGGATCGACCACTCCCCCGCCGCCGGGCCTCGCCCGCGACGCACCAAGAGGAGGCGCTCGTTGTCGACGGCGACGGCGCCGACGCAGACCTCAGGCCGGGGCATCTCGCAAGCGGTGGTGCATGGTGATCAGCCGAGCGGTGAAGCCGGACTCCTCGAAGAAGTTCTTGGTGGCCCGCACCCCGGGCAGGGCGAGCGCGTCCACACCGGTACAACCCTGGGCCCGGAACCAGGGCAACAGTTCAGCCATCATGGCCTCTCCCACGCCGACCTGCCGGCCGCCCTCCTCGACGAACAGGTCTTCGATGACGCCCAGGCGGATGCCGTCCCGCAGGTCCTCGACGCGCGCCGTGGCGTACCCCAGGATCACCCCGTCCACCGTGCCTGCCACCACGCGGGTGCCGGGGCCCTCGACCATGGCCCGCAGGCTCTCGTCCACCGGCTCGGGCCGAGCTTCCCGGGCCACGAAGACCGCACCCCCTCGTTCCTGGGACCCCAGCTCGGCTCGGGCCAGGCGGCACAGCTCGGCCAGGCGGGGGACGTCCTCCGCGGTCGCCGGGCGGGCGGCCTCCACTACTGCAGCTGGGCGATGCGGTTGATGACGGTCTTGCGGTGGCGGGTGGCGGCTTCGTAGGCGCCCACCGCTTCCAGCTCTTCGGGCGACAACCCGGCCAGGCGCTGGACGACCTGCGAGGCGGACAGGGCGTCGTACCCGGGGATGGCCAGGCTGTCCGGCGACGGGGCTGACCCGTTGCCGGTGTGGTCGGCTGCTGGCGGCGTGGCGGCGGCGGCGGGTGGCGGGGGTGCAGGCGCCCGCTCCGGTGACGTCGACGCCGGCGGGGTCACCCGGGGCGGCTCCGACGCTCGGACCCGGCGCACCAGCTTCTCGGCCTCCCGCTTGCCCTGGCCCACGGCGAACTCCCCGATCGTCCGGGCCATGGTCACCTGCCCGCTGACCCGCTCCCGCCCCTTCTCGATGAGCTTGGGCAGCTCCTCCTGGGCGGTGACGGCCAGCCCCAGGGGGGCGTAGACGAACAGGTCCAAGGCGGTGTCCAGCGGGCTCTTCTCGTCGGTCACGGCTCCGATCCTTGCATGGTGTCGACGATCAGGACATCACACGGGGCGTGATGGCTCACGGCGTTGGGCACGCTTCCGAGCAGGAACCGGCTGGCGCCGGTGAGGCCCTTGGACCCGACGACGATCACGTCGGCCGCCGTGTCCTCGGCCACCTCGATGAGGGCGGCCGCGGCGTCGCCCTTCTCGGCCCGGGCCCGCACGTCCTTCACCCCTTCCGCCTGGGCGATGCGCACGCCCTCGGCCGCCTTCTCGTCCGCCTCGGCCGAGCCGGTGATCCGCCAACGGATCTCGTCGGGGATCTCCTCCTCATGGGCGATGGGCGTGCGGGGAGCGGGGACGAACGCGGTGACGACGGTGAGGCGTGCTCCGGAGGCGGCGGCGAGCTGGGCGGCTTGGCGAACGGCCTGGTTGGCCCGCTCCGAGCCGTCCGTGCCGACGACCACGCTCCGGTAGGGCTTCACACGCAGTCCCGGCAGTACATCCGCTTGGCGTCGGCCAGCTGGCTCGGGTGCTTCACCAGGAAGCACGACTGGCACACGAACTCGTCAGGCTGCTTGGGCAGCACCTTCACCGCGTCGGCGGTGCGGTCCTCGGGATCGGGGACCTCGTCCTCCTCGTCCTCGTCGTCGGCGACGACCAGGCGCTCCTTCAGGATGACGTCCAGGCTGGCCTCGACATCGTCGTCGTCCAGCTCGTCGTCGTCCTCGTCCTCGTCCTCCTCGGTGACGACGACGGCCACGGGCACCTCGACGGCGTCGTCCGGGACGTCCTCGTCGTCCTCGACCAGGGCGTCGTCGACGTCGTCGTCGGCCAGGAGGTCGTCGTCTCCCAGATCCTCGAGGTCGGCTTCGTCGAGCTCCTCGGGCTCCTCGACCTCATCGTCGAGCAGGTCGTCTTCCAGGTCGTCAGCCATGCGGGAAATCCGTTTCGTTCAGCTGGGGGTCGCTACGCGGGCCGGAACCATACACCCGGCCGCTGTGCTACTTCGGAGCTTGGGTGGTGGTCGTGGTGGTGCTCGCCGTAGCGCCGGGAACCGCCCCGGCCGCCTGGCCGAAGTTGAGGTTGGTGACGTTGTCGATCTTCCACGTGCCCGACAGCTTGACCAGCTCCAACTCGATGTACGAGCTGACCAGCTGGTTGCGCCCGGCTGTGCCCTGCGACACCGCGTCCACCACGGCGATGGTGGTGGCACTGTCGCCCGAGATGTTGCCGACGAACACGTCGGTGACGGTGCCCGCCGACCGGGTCTGGGTCTCCTTGACCAGCACGTCCAGCCCGCCGGTGAAGGCGGCGTCGTACTCCTTCTGGAACTTGCGGGTGGACAGGGCCAGGACCCGGGCCTTGGCCTTGTCCAGGTCCGTGTAGTCGTAGGTGAGGAGGGCGGCGGCGAAGCGGCCGGACACCTCCTGGACCGCCTGGCGGTCGCCCCGCTCGTGGTCGAGCCGGGACGAGAGCACGGCGGCGAGGATGCCCAGGGCGACGGACAGCACGGCCAGGCCCACGCATCCCACCACCAACAGGGTGCGACCCCCCGGCCGGGGCGGGGCTTCTGCGGGTTCGTCGGGCTCGACCGGTTCGGGGACCTGGTGCTCAGCCTCGGGGACCTGGTGCTCAGCCTCGGGCCCGAAGTCGGGTTCGGCCTCGGCCGTCATCACGGGCACGCCCTCTTCGTCGAGGAGGGGGCCGATGCCGTGCACGTGCTCCGGGTTGGGTCCTTCCGACGTCACCCTTCTGACCGTACCCCGGTGCCCATCAGGCGGACGAGCAGGAAGGCGGTGGCGAACACCGTTCCCAGGACGAGGAGGCCGGTGCCGCCGGTGGCGGGGAGGGTGTTCGACGGCGCTGCAGCCGGGGCCGCGGCCGAGTCCGTGAACAGGGCGGCCTTCAGGGCCGACGTGCAGTCGGGGACGGGCTTGGCCGGCGGGAGGGGTTTGGGCGGGACGTACACCGGCGGCTTGTTGTTGCTGTTGGTGACCAGGCCGACCCTGATCCAGCGCCCGTCGGGCTCCACGTCGGTGGCATCGAACAGCTGGTCGTTGGCCCGGGGGCCGATCTCCAGCAGGGCGGCCAGTTCGGCCAGGCGCCGGGGCGTGCTCGTCTCGTCCACGATCACCCCGAGGATCTTCAGGTCGCAGTCCAGGTTGGCCTTCTGGTTGGCCACCAGGTCGGCCGTCTGGGTGAGAAGGGGCGGCGCCTTGTCGAGCACGGTGGACAGATCACCCCGGGCGTTCTTCAAGCTGGCGGCCACGTTCTCGAGGTCGGTGAGCGACTGGCCCAGTGAATCCCGATGCTGGGTCACCACGTGGGTCAACCGGGTGCCGTTCGTCATGAGCCGGTCCAGCGCGCCGGTCTGCTGGGCCAGAGTGGCCGAGAGTTGGTCGCCGGACTCGGCGAGCTGGCGCAGGGAGTCGGTCCGCCCCGACAGACCGGTGGCGGCCTCGTGCAGCAGGGTGGACACGTCGCTCGGCGGGATGCTCGACACCAAGGCGCTGGCCGACCTGAGCAACTCCGAGAACTCGAGGGGCACGGTGGTGCGCTCCCGGGGAATGACGGCGCCGGCGGTCAGGTAGGGCCCGCCGCCCTTCCACGCCGCGGGCGGCTCGAAGTCGACGTAGGGCTCCCCCACCACCGACTTGCGCAACAGGCTGGCGCTGGTGCCCTCGGGCAGCTGCAGGTTCTTCTTGACCTTCATCCTCACCCGCACGCCGCCGGGCACCCGGCGCACGCTGGTGATGGAGCCGTAGGGCACGCCCCGGTAGGTGACTTCGGCATTGGGTCCGACCCCGAAGGCGTTGGCGAAGTCGGCCGAGAGGGCATAGGGCTTCTCCAGCTGGTCCACGCTGACCACGTTCTTCACCGCCCAGCCGACCATCACCACGAACAGCACGGTGAACACGGCCAAGTTCAGGAGGACGCGCCAGTTCTTCATGCCGGGTCCCTCATGCCGGGTCCCTCATGGCAGGGGGACCGGAGGGGCGGGGGGCGGGCAGTTGCCGTTCTCGCGCGGGTCCTGGGCGCAGGGAATGGCCCACATGTAGACCTGGGTGAAATCGCCGGGGATGGCCTTGGGCAGGTTGGTGAAGAAGCGGTCCAGCCAGTCGACCAGATTGCTGACCTCGCCCGTGTTCTGGGCGACCACGGCCACGATGGCCGACACCTGCTTGATCTGCTGGTCGATGTTGGTGCGGTACGTGTCGAGCACCGCGTTCTGCGACTTGGCCAGCGCGTCGAGCTTGTCCAAGGCGTTGATGGCCCGCTGGCGGTTGTCGGCCAGGATCTTGGTGGTCTGGGCCAGGTTGTCGAGCAGTGTGCCGATGTCACCCGAGCCTGCGGCCAGGGTGGCGCTGGTGCGGTCCAGCCCGTCGATCAGGCTCTGGATGGTCTTGGTCCGCTGGGCCAGGGTGGAGCTGATGTCGGCCAGGTCGGAGATGAGGGACTTCAGCTCTGGCCCCCGTCCCCCGAAGCCGGCGGCGCCGGTGTCGACCAGGCTGGCCACGTCGCCCGCGGTGACAGCGCCCAGGACGGTGACGGCCTGCTCGGCCACGAACTCCAGCTCCGGGGCCTGGGCGGTGTCGGCGACCTGGTCGCCGTTGTGGAGGAACGGCCCCTTGGTGGGGTCGCCCTTGGGCCGCAGCTCGATGAACTTCTCGCCGAGGAGCGACGTGGTGCGCACCAGGGCCTGCGAGTCCTTGGGGATCTGCACGCCCTTGTTGAGCGAGATGGTGACCTTGGCCTTGAAGTCCGGGGTGAGGCTGATGCGGCCGATCTGGCCCACCCGCACGTCCGCCACCTGCACGCCGCCGCGGCTCTGGAGATCGCCCACGTCGTCGAAGGTGGCCGTGACCTTGTAGGCGCCGCCCGCGCAGGCAGACAGGGTCGCGCTCAGGACGGCCACGCCCGGCAGGACGGCGAGCACGCGCCACGTCCGCGTCATCCGACCGCTCCGGCCAGGAGGCGAGCGGCCCGGCGC
>DASRGI010000214.1:0-7761 GCA_035651095.1 Acidimicrobiales bacterium
GTTCCTGGGCGACGTGTTCGCGGTGCCGTCGTGGCTCCCGTTCCACAACGTGTTCTCGGTGGGGGACCTGTGCATCCTCCTCGGCGCCTTCATCGGGCTCCACCGGGCGGCCGGGTCGCGGTTGCTCCCGTCGGGCACGGGCCAGTTCAGCGTCCTGGCCAAGGAGCGCAACTTCCTGAAGCTGTGGGGGGCGCAGGCCGTGTCCAACCAGGGCGACTGGGTGTACACCCTCGGCGTGGTGGCCAGCCTGGCCCGCCGGGGTCTGGGGGCCGACACGCTCGCCACCCTCGTCGTGATGCAGGCCGCGCCGAGGGCGCTGGCCAGCGCCCTGGGCGGTCCGGTGATCGACCGCTTCTCCCGCAAGAAGATCATGGTGATCGCCGACCTGGTGCGGGCCGCGGCCGTGGGATCGCTGATGTTCACGCCGGACCCGTCGCTGCACCACCTGTACGCGGTTGCCGCCTGCCTGGGCCTGTTCGGCGCTCTCTTCCAGCCCAGCCTCCAGGCGTCCATCCCCAACGTGGTGGCACCCGACCGGCTGGTGGCGGCCAACGCCCTGGTATCGGCGACCTTCCAGCTCGCCATCATGATCGGCCCGCTGGTGGGCGCCCTGCTCGTGGCCCACCTCGGCCTCACGCCCGCCTTCGCCGTGAACTCGGCCTCGTTCGTGCTGTCGGCCCTGCTGGTGGCGGGCGTGCGCCTCCCCAAGCAGCACCGCGATCCGGGCGAGGTCATCCCGTCGCCCGGCAAGGCCCTAGCCGAAGGCGCTCGCTTCGCGGTGCGCACGCCGGTGGTGCGGGGCATCCTGCTCGTCACCGGAATGATCATGTTCGCGGCGGCCATCCGGAACCCGTTGGAACCGCTGTTCCTGCTGCGGGTGCTCCACTCCGACACGGCCGTGCTCGGCCTCCCGCCCGCGGTGTGGGGCCTGGGCATGCTGCTCGGCTCCATGGCCGCGCCCGCCGCCGCGCGCCGGTGGTCGTGCGAGCGGATGCTGACCCTCAGCGTGGCGGTGGTGGGCCTGGTCGTACTGGCCGCGTCCCGGTCGCTGGAGCTGTCCTCGCTGCTGGGACTGTGGCTGCTGGCCGGGTCGGGCAACGCCGTGGGGACGATCGCCTACCAGACGCTGCTGCAGTACCGCACGCCCGATCGTCTGCGGGGGCGCATCGTGGCCGCCTCCGAAACCGTGCTCGACGTGGCCTACCTGGCGGGGGTGACGCTGGCCGGATGGCTGGGCGTGCACGCCGGGCTGCGGGTGGCCCTGGCCGTGGCCGGCGGGTGCTTCCTCGCCGCCGCCCTGGCCAGCCGGCTGGTACTGGGCAAGGGGACGCGGCCGGCCGCCTTGGAAGGGATGGTGGTCGACACCGAGCCGGTGGTCCCGCCCCGAGCAACCCGGCTCACGCCCGAGCAGGAGATCCGCTGGCTGCGAGCCGAGCTGGCCGCCGCCGGCGTGCGGGAGGACCAGCTGCTGGCCGAGCTGGCGACGCTCTCGGCGCCCAGCGCGGGCGTGGAGCGCGAGCTGCTGCACTCGCTGGGCGAGGCCACGGCCGACGTGATGCGGGCCGCCCACCAGGCCGCCCGGGAGCTGGTGGAGCGGGCCGAGGTCCAGGCCGCAGCGGCCCGGCGCCGGCCATCGTCCCCCGAGGCCCGGGCCGTGTTCGACCGCCTGCGTACGGAGCTGGGCGTCGACGACGGGCGCAACCGGAACCCCCAGCCGGTTGCCGTGCTCCGCCATGTCACCCCGCCGCCGTTCTCGTAACGCTGGCGCCCACTATGACGGCGCCAGCGTTACGAGAACGGGAAGGGGGGGGTGGGGGGCGCCCCTCAGAGGGTGTCGTCGGGTTCGGCCAGGATGGCGGCCGCCTTCTCCACCGCCCGGCGGGCGCGGGTCAGGCGGCGCTCGTCGACGGGCAGCTCCTGGCCGCCGGCGTCGATCGACTCCCGCAACCGCTCGATGGCCAGGTCGGCCAACTCCTCGCTGATCGCCACCAGGCGCCGGCGGATGTCGTCGAACTCACCGGCCACTGATCGCCTCGTCGATGATCTCGACCGGGTGGCGAACGTCGAGGCCGGCCGCGGCCAGGTGCATGGCGCAGCCGGGATTGGCGCTGGCCACGACCCGGGCGCCGGACCGGGCGATGGCCGCCAGCTTGCGGTCCCGGATGGCGAACGACAGCTCGGGCTGCTGCACCGAGTAGGCCCCGCCCGCCCCGCAGCACATGCCCTCGTCGTCCAGCTCGACCACGTCGGCGTAGGGCGCCAGCACCGTGTGCACGTGCTGGTGGGCGCGCTGCACGTGGCGCAGGTGGCACGGGTCCTGCACGCACACGGGCTGGTCCATCCGCCGGCCGCTCGCCGGCGGGGGCAGCCGATCGGCGTGGGCCGCCAGCCACTCGTGGATGTCCTGTACCCGCGCCGCGAAGGCAGCCGCCTCGGGCGTGCCCAGCAGGTGGCCGTACTCCTTCATGGCCGCGCCGCAGCCGGCCGAGTCGACCAGGATGGGCGCGTCGCCGGGCAGCGCCTTCATGGTGCGCCGGGCCTGGGCCCGGGCCACGTCGCGCAAGCCGGCGTGGACGGCAAGCGCCCCGCAACACGCCGCACCCGATCCCGCGCCGGGGATCTGTACGCCCGCGCCCGTGGCCTCGGCCACCCGCTGGGCGGCAGCGTGCGTGTCGCGCATCCACGCGTCCATCACGCACCCGGTGAAGAGGATGACGTCGTCGCCGCTCGACCGGAGCTTGGGCCGGCGCAGCGGCATGGGCGGGGCCGACGAGGGCGTGAGGTGCAGACGTTGCAGCACGGCCCCGATGGTGGACAGCACCAGCAGCAACCGGTGGTGGCTGAGCAGCCGGTACGGCACCCGCTTCCACCAGGGGATCCGGGGCGACAGCGCTTCTCGCGCCCCCTCCATCAGGTGGCCGAACGGGACCGACGACGGGCACGCCACCTCGCAGGCCCGGCATTGCACGCAGCGGTCCATGAAGTCGGCGAAGTCGTCGTCCATGGGCGCGCCCGCCCACTGCACGGCCCGCATCGACGCGATGCGCCCGCGGGGCGAGGCCGACTCGTCACCCGTGACCCGGAACGTGGGGCAGTGAGCCAGGCAGAGCCCGCAGGCCACGCACGACGACAGCTCGTCGTCGTCCAGTCGCAACGGGTTGACCTTCACGCCACCAACCTTCCGGGGTTGAGCCGACCCGTGGGGTCGAAGGATCGCCTGACCTGCTCGTGCAACTCGCTCACGGGCCGGGGCGCCGCAGGCTCGTGCCGGTGCACGGTGCCCACGCCCACCTCGGCCACGAAGGGGCCGGCGCCCGCCAGGCCGGGAACCTCGCCCGGCCGCAACGAGTGGCGGTGCGGCGGCAGCGGCGGCGGGCCGGGCACGTCGACGAAACCGGGGCCCAGCGTGGCCATCTCCGCGGCCACGTCGTCGGCGTGGCCCTCGAGCAGCACCCACGTGACCGATCCGTCCCAGAGCACGGACGAGGGCCGGAACAGCCGGCGCCGGATGGCGAACGGGTCGCCCGTCCCCATCAACCAGCGGGACATAGCCGGGCGCGGGTACACCCGCAGCACCACCTCGGCCAGGACGCCGAGCGTGCCCAGCGAGCCGACCAGCAAGCGGCACAGGTCGAAGCCGGTGACGTTCTTGACCAGGGGCGCGCCCGTCTTCACCAGCCGGCCGTCGGCCGACACGTACCGGGCCTCCAGCAGCGTGTCCCGCACGGGGCCGTAACGAAGCCGGCGCAACCCGCTCTCCCCCGCGGCCAGCACGCCGCCGACCGTGGCCCGCTCGGGTGCGCGGGGGTCGAGGGGGACCATCTGGCCGTGCTCGGCCAGCGCGGCGTCGAGGGAGGCCACCGTCGTCCCCGCCCGCACCCGCACGATCATCTCGGCCGGCTGCAACGACACGATGCCGGCGGGTGCCCGCACCTCGCGCGCCCCGGCCGCGGGCGGCCCGCCCAGGTCCCACTGGGTGCGCCCGCCCACGGGCACCACCGGCCCCGTGGTCCCGACCTCCGTCACGAACGCATCTAGATCCACGCGCCCTCCGGCACATGTTGGAGGTCGCCGCACCGGGACCCGGCCGGGAGGACCTTGTGGGGGTTGCACATGCCATCGGGGTCGAACGAGTCGCGCAGCCGGGCCTGGGCGTCGAGGTCGTCGGCGCTGAACACCAAGGGCATGTAGTCCCGCTTCTCCAACCCGATGCCGTGCTCCCCCGACAGCACGCCCCCGGCGGCCACGCACGCGGCCATGATTTCGTCGCCCGCCATGTGCACCCGCTCCATGATCCCGGGCGTGCGCCGGTCGAAGACGATGAGCGGGTGCAGGTTCCCGTCGCCCGCGTGGAACACGTTCATCATCACCAGCTCGTGGCGGGCGGCGATGGCCCTGATCTCGGCGAGCATCTCCACCAACTTGGTACGGGGCACGACCGTGTCGTGCAAGTAGTAGTTGGGGGCGATGCGAGCCACGGCGCCGAAGGCCGACTTGCGGCCCTTCCACAGCAGCGCCCGCTCGGCCATGTCGGCCGCCACCCGCACGGACGTGGCCCCGTTGTCCCTGGCGATCTGCTCGACCGTGGCGGCCGCGGCCTCGACCCCGGCGGGCAGACCGTCGACCTCGACCAGCAGGATGGCGGCCGCGTCGATGGGGAAGCCGGCGTGGACGTACTCCTCCACCGCCTTGGTGATGATGGCGTCCATCATCTCGATGGCGGCAGGAACGATGCCGGCGGCGATGATGCCGCTCACCGTGGCCGCCGCCCCTTCGACGGTGGTGAAGGCGGCCAGCATGGTGCGGATGGCCGGGGGCACGGGCGTGAGGCGCACGGCGATCTTGGTGGCGATCCCCATGGTGCCCTCGCTGCCCACGAAGGCGCCCCGGAGGTCGTAGCCGGCGGGGTCGGGGTCGATCCCTCCCAGCATGGCCAGGTCGCCGCTCGGCAGCACCACTTCCACCGCCAGCACGTGGGCGCTGGTGACGCCGTAGGCCAGGCAGTGGGGGCCGCCCGAATTGTTGGCCACGTTGCCCCCCACCGAGCACGACTGCTGGCTCGAGGGGTCCGGGGCGAAGTGCAGGCCCAGGTGGGCCACGGCTTTGGACAGGTCCAGGTTGAGCACGCCGGGCTCGACCCACGCCACCCGCTCCTCGGCATCGACCGACAGGATCCGGTTCATGCGGGTGGTGACGATGACGAGGGCGCCGTCCATGGGCACGGCCCCGCCGGAGAGCCCGGTGCCTGCGCCGCGGGGGACGATGGCCCGCCCGAAGGCGCGGGCGACGCACACGGCCGCCTGCACCTCCTCGGTGGTCCGCGGGAAGCACACCACGCCGGCCCGCCCGCCCTCGAACACCGATGCGTCGCGCCCGTACAACGTGAGCTCCAGCGGCTCGGTGCGCACGCGGTCGGCGCCGAGCTCGGCGGCCAGGGCGCTCACGAAGGGATCGGTCGATTGTGGTCTGGGGCGGCGACGCACGGGCGTCCAGTCTAATTAGTTAGGTATCAGAAGAAATCGGGCATCCACGGCATCGGACCAGCGAAGGCGGCGGCCAGCGCCGCGAGGGTGGCCTCGTCGGCCCCGGTGAGCAGACCCGACTCGGCCAGCGTCCACGGCGACGCGTAGCCCGAGTACAGCGCCGCGAATCCGTTCACGGCCAGGCCCACCTTGCCCGATCCGCCCCGCTCCATGCGCCCCTCCCCGTCCTCCACGATCAGGCGCCACGCGCCTCGGTTCCAGTCACAGTGGACGTCGGCCAGGTCCAACTCCACGTCGATCTGCACACCGGCCGGCCATCCCCGCGCCGCGATTGCACCAGGCGCGTCGACCAGCCGCAGCATCCAGCGCAGCGACTCCTCCAGGGCGATGTCCTGTTCGGGGAGGACGAGGAGGAGGGGGTGCTCGATGGGCCCGTTCAGCAGGACATCGGGCGACTGGGTGGCCGACGACGCCACCAGCCGCCACAGGGTGCGGGCCGCCTCCGGCGTGGTGGCGACCAGCTCGTCGACGGCCACGACGTAGCCCCATCCGGCCCGGGACTGGTGCTCGTACCGCACGTACCCCTCACCCTCGACCACGTAGACGTGGAGCTTGTCCCAGTCCTCGAAGATGCGGTCCCACCACACGTCCGGGCGGGCCAGGTGGCCGTTGCGGGTGCGGGCCACCTCGGCGTACAGGGCCTTGATGGCGGGGATGTCGTCCTTGGTGGCCTGGCGGGCGGGTGCCGCCGTGGGACCGGCCGCCGGGATGTCGCGCAGGGCCCGGGCCGGCAGCTTGAGGAGCGACCACAGTCCCGCCACCTCGAAGCCCGTGCCCCGGTACAGCCGGGTGGACGCCGGGAAGAGGGCGGACAGCACCTCGCCCCGATCGCGGAGGTCGGCGAACTGGCCGACGGTGACGGCGGTGGCCAGTCCCTGGCCCCGGAACTCGGGGGCCGCACCCACCGGGGAGAAGCCGCCCATGGGCACGGGCCGGCCCCCGAAGTACATGCCGAAGGGCCGCATGCGCGACACCGCGGCCACCCGCCCGTCCACGAACGCGGCCAGGGTGCGGTCCTTGTCGAGGGTCTCGATGAACCGCTGCATGCGGTCCGGTTTCCAGTTGAAGGCACGCCACAGGACGTCCGCCGCCTGGGCCGCCTCGCCGTCGTCCGCAATCCGCCGCAACTCTGCGTTCACGTTCCGGAGCCTACGACGGGCATCGGTAGCCTGAGGGGCGATGGCTCCTCCTGAACCTCGCTTGGCCGCGTACGCCCAGGCCGAGCGCGACCGCATCGTCGACACCCTGTTCGACTACCTCCGCATCCCTTCCATCTCCTCGCAGCCCGACCACGCCGCCGATGTGCGGGCCTCGGCCGAGTTCACCGCCCACCTCCTGCAGGACGCCGGTCTGGAGAACGTGGTGGTGCTGGAGACCGACGGTGCCCCTGCCGTGTACGGCGACTGGCTGCACGCGGGACCGTCGGCGCCCACCGCGCTGGTCTACGGGCACCACGACGTGCAGCCCGTCGACCCCCTCGACGCGTGGACCTCTCCCCCGTTCGAGCCGGTGATCGTGGACGGGGAGTGCCGGGCGCGCGGCGCCGTCGACGACAAGGGCCAGGTGCTCTACGAGATCGAGGCCGTGCGGGGCCTGCTCCAGACCGAGGGCGCCCTGCCCTGCAACCTCAAGTTCCTCATCGAGGGCGAGGAGGAGGTGGGCAGCCCCCACTTCGAGGCCCTGCTGCGGCGGGAGGTGGAGCGGTTCGCGTGTGACGCCGTGGTGGTGTCGGACACGGGCATGTGGTCGCAGGACGTGCCTTCCATGTGCACGGGCATGCGGGGGCTGGCGGCCTTCGACGTAACCCTGCGCACCGGCCGAATCGACCTGCACTCGGGGTCGTTCGGCGGGGCCGTGCCCAACCCCGCCCACATCGCCGCCCGGTTGGTGGCCGCCCTGCACGACGATGCCGGCCGCGTCACCATCCCCGGGTTCTACGACGACGTCCTGGCGTTGACGGACGAGGAGAAGACCTCGTTCGAGGCCCTCCCCTTCGACGACGACGAGTGGCGGGAGATGGCAGGTGTGGTTGCGCAGGTGGGCGAGGCCGGCTACTCCACCTTGGAGCGCATCTGGGCCCGGCCCACGTGCGACGTGGTGGGTATCACGTCGGGCTACGGCGGTGCCGGGATCAAGACCATCGTGCCGGCGCAGGCCAACGTGAAGGTGTCGTTCCGGTTGGTGGCCGACCAGGACCCCGAGAAGATCGCGGCATCGT
>DASRGI010000215.1:0-2478 GCA_035651095.1 Acidimicrobiales bacterium
ACGGGTGACCAGCACGGCGGTGCCGTCGGGGGCCACGTCCCACAGCTTGGGGTCGAGCTGAAAGGCGGCGGCGCCGCCCCGGGCGGCACCGGCCGCGTCAGCCGGCAGGCCGGCGGCGCTGGCCACCTGAAGGTCGAGGCGGGGGAGGCCAGCCATGTCGAGCGCGGTGCCCTCGGCCATGGGGACGGCGTCGTAGGTCAGGGTGCCCGGCGCCCGCTTGAGCTCGGGCCTGCCGCCCGGCAGCCCGGCCGCGCCCTTCTGCACGGACGGGCCGGTGACGGGCTCGTCGGCGTAGCCCTCGCCCGCATAGGTGTTGGCCGCCACCGCGGGCAAGGCGTCGGCGCACGCGCGCACCGCCAGCGTGCCGCCCGTGGGGCCGGTGGTGCAGAGGTGCAGCTGGTGCCCGGCGCCGAACGGGTAGGAGTCGGCCACCCGGGTGGTGCCGTCCCAGCTGTTGCCGAAGTACGACGACCGGCTGACCTCGATGGGCGGCTGGGCCAGGATGCCGTTGTCGGCGCCCTTCAGGAAGTGGTCGAACCAGGCGAGCATCTCCAGGCCCACATGCTGTGCCTCGGGTGACGTGGTGCTGCCGTTCGACGGGGGGTGGCCGATGCCACCCAGGTACAGGCGGGTGGGCACGCCCCGCCGGCGCAACTGCTGGAAGGCGTCGATGGCCTGGTTGGTCGGGAACAGCCCGTCGTTGTTGCCCTGGATGAGGAACACGGGAATGTGCACGTCGTCCCACCGGCCGTTGACGGACCGGGCGTCGAGGCCGGCCTTGGCGTCAGCCACGTTCACGCCGCTGTTGATCTCGGCCATCCACCGATGCAGGTTCTGCGAGTAGTCGTTGGCCAGGGCCAGGGCCCACGCGTGCATGCCTCCGTAGCTCCCGCCGTACTGGCCGATCCGGTCGTGCCACAGCATCCCGCCCAGGACGGGGTTGGCCGGGTCGTCGAGCCAGTGGATGGCGTCGAGCTGGTCCTGGCACTCCTTGGGCCCGACCAGGTCGACCTCACCGGGCGTGTTGCCGAATCCCCGGCTCGAGTACCGCAGGGTGACGTACCCGTGCTGTGCCAGCGCGTTGGCGGTGGGCCGCTCCGATCCCTTGTCGCCCAGGAAGCCGTGGTTCAGCGACCCGAGTTCGTGCACAGAAAATGGGTGGGACAGCCGGGACAGCCGGGGCGAGCGCAGCCGGGGCGGCCGGTGACACGGCCGGCAGGGGAGTGCAGCAGGGCGAACGCAGGAACAGCTAGCGCTGGCGCGGGCCGGGAGACGAACCCTTGGCACTGAACCCGTTGGCCAGGAAGCGCTCGGCCACAGTGGCGAACTCGGTGGGGGTCATGCGGCCCTTGGGGTCGTACCACCGGAACACCCAGTTGGCCGCACCCAGCAACAAGCCAACCGCCACCCGGGGGCGCACGTCACTGGCCAGTTGCCCGGCGGCCACGCCCTGGGTGTACGCCTGCACGAACTTGTCGTTGTAGGCCTTGCGCCGGGACTGCACGGCCGCCGCCGGCGCCGGAGGCAGGTTGCCGTGGCCCTCGGACAGGAACACGCTCGACAGCTCGGGGTCGGACGCCACCGTCTCGACGTGGGCCCGCAGCATGGCGCCGAAGCGGGCGCCGGGCTCGGACTCCGACGCCGCCGCCGTCTCCACCGCCGATTCGAGCACGGCGAAGAACCGCTCGAACAGCCCGGCCAGGACGTCGTGCTTCTTGGGGAAGTAGTAGTAGATCGCCTGGCGGGTGACGCCCAGTTCGTCGGACACCTGCCCGAGGTTGGTGCCCCGGTAGCCGTTCTGGGCGAACTGGCGTCGGGCGATGTCGAGGATGTCGTCCCGGGAGATGCGCTCCCGCGGCGCTGCTGCGCCCTCTCCCGTGGCTGCCATCAGGGCTCGATTCTACTTGCAGGCAAGTCGGCGGGCCCGGGCTGCGAGACGGGCGGCGGGCGGCGGGCAACAGGGCTGACTCCTTGACACCCGGCCATTGTGGCCCTACGTTTGCTTGCGAGCAAGCAAATCTCTGTTCATGGTCGAGGTGGCGGTGGCGGTCGGTTTGAGCGCCCGCCCCAAGCAACGACCAGCGAACCAGCGAACCAGCGAACCGAAAGCCCAGCCCCGGGGAGTCGCGACCAGCCCGATGAACGAAGATCGCCGCTACTGGACGGCCGAGGACGTGCCCGCATGGGTCGGCACGCCCGGAGGCCAGCACCCCGGTGAGTTCCCGTTCGTCCGCGGCATCCACCCGAAGCTCTACACCGAGCGCCTGTGGCGGATGCGCCAGTACGCCGGCTTCGGCGGCCCCGAGGAGACCAACGCCCGGTGGAAGGCGCTCATCGCCCAGGGCCAGGACGGTGTGAGCTGTGCCTTCGACCTCCCCACCCAGTTGGGCTACGACTCGGACGACGAGGTGGCGGCGTCGGACGCGGGGCGGCTGGGCGTGGCCATCGACACGCTCGACGACTTCAACGCCCTCTTCG
>DASRGI010000216.1:0-6955 GCA_035651095.1 Acidimicrobiales bacterium
TTGTCGGCCAGCTCGGCTCGGAGCACCCCGCCGAGCACGCCCCCGAGGGCGAGGAACAGCAGGGCGAAGGCCAGGTACAGCAAGCCGACGCGCTTGTGGTCGGCGGTGGTCAACCATCCACCGGGGTCGACGGCCGGCGCCTCCGGCGCAGGCGCGACCTCTTCGGGGCGAGTCTCGGTGAGCGTCATTCGCGTTCCTGGGACGTGGAAAGGGCCGCCGGGACTCTAGTAACCGTCATCGCAGGTGGACGAGTTGGTCCACGGCCATGGCCCCGAACAGCAGCGTCACGTAGGAGATCGAGTACGAGAACAGGCGCATGGCCCGCTTGGGCGTCCCGTCCCTCCGGAGCTGGAGAGCCTGCAACAGGAAGGCCGCCCCGAGCACCACGGCCGCGCCCAGGTAGATGAGGCCCATGCCGCCGACGCTGGCGAACAGCAGCGACGTGGCCCACAGGATGATGGTGTAGACGACGATCTGCCGGGCCGTCTTGCCGATGGACACCATCGCCGGGAGCATGGGCACCTCGGCCGCCGCGTAGTCCTCGCGGTAGCGGATGGCCAGGGCCCAGAAGTGCGGCGGCGTCCACACGAAGATGATGGCGAACAGCACCAGCGGCGCCAGGGACAGCGAGTCCCGCACCGCCGCCCAGCCCACCAGCACGGGCACGGCGCCGGCCGCCCCGCCGATGACGATGTTCTTGGTGGACGTGCGCTTC
The DNA here is from genome assembly GCA_035651095.1 of Acidimicrobiales bacterium. Lineage (GTDB taxonomy): Bacteria > Actinomycetota > Acidimicrobiia > Acidimicrobiales > JAUTXP01 > DASRGI01. The sequence goes on from DASRGI010000216.1 coordinate 716, forward strand.
AGCCACAGCGTGTAGACGAAGACGTAGAAGAGCGTGGCCGACACCGCGAGCACGGCCGACAGCAGGTTGACCAGCCACCAGAGCTCGACGAAGGCCAGCACCTCCAGGGTGATGGCGAACGTGAGGGCGGCCCGGGGGGTGACGGCGCCGGTGACCAGCGGCCGCTTCTGCGTCCGCTTCATGATGCTGTCGATGTCGCGGTCGACGTACATGTTGATGGCGTTGGCCCCGCCGGCGGCCAGGCTGCCGCCGATCAAGGTCCACAGAACCAGCCAGCCCGACGGCATGCCCCGCTCGGCCACCACCATGGTGGGCACCGTGGTGATGAGCAGCAGCTCGATGATGCGGGGCTTGGTGAGGGCAACGTAAGCCCCGATCCGAGCCGCGACACGAGGCTGAGTTGCGGCGGGGGCGGCCGGGGACATCGCTTGGGAACACTACGGCAGGTGGGTGCGAACTGACCAAGCGGCCGGTGCTCCCACGGGTCGGCGCCGGCTCCGCAGGCTTCGTGGCGCCTGGCGGTTCTCATGGGTCGCCCCTACTTTGAGTGACCGCCCATGTCTCTCCCCCGCATCACGCCCCCCGTGTATCGCCGCGTCACCCTGCTCGCCCTGGTGGCGCTGTCGTTCATCATCGTGACCGGCGGTGCCGTGCGCCTCACCGGATCGGGACTGGGCTGCCCGGACTGGCCCACGTGCGCCGACAACCGGGTGGTGGCCCCGCTCCAATACCACGCCATGGTCGAGTTCGTGAACCGCACCATCACCGGCCTGGTGTCGGTGATGGTGATCGTGGCCGTGCTCGCGTCCCTCCTGCGGGCGCCCCGCCGGCGCGACCTCACCTGGCTGTCGTACGGGCTGGTGGCCGGCGTGGTGGGCCAGATCATCCTGGGGGGCCTCACCGTCCTGTTCGAGCTCGCTCCCCCGTTCGTCATGGGCCACTTCCTGCTGTCGATGCTGCTGGTCTGGTGCGCAGTGGTGCTCCATCACCGGGCCGGGATACCCGACGACGCCCTCGTCCGGGCGCCCAACGTCGACCGGGACCTGGGCCGCATGATCCGCCTGCTGGTGGTGGCCGCGGCCATCGTGATCTTCCTCGGCACGGTGGTCACGTCCTCGGGTCCCCACGGAGGTGACGTGCGGGCGGCCCGCCTCCCGTTCGCCCTGCGAGACGTCACCCGGTTGCACGGCATCGCCGTGATGCTGTTCCTGGCCTTCACCCTCTTCACGGCCTGGTCCCTCACGCGAGCGGGCCGGGCCGCGGCGCCCGTGCTGCAGCGCGCCGAGGTGCTGCTGCTGGTCATCGTGGCCCAGGCAGTGGTGGGCTACGCCCAGTACTTCACCCGCCTGCCGCCGCTCTTGGTCGGCATCCACATCGCCGGGGCCACGGCCGTGTGGATCGCGGCTCTGCGGCTGGATCTGGCCGCCGTGCGCGCGTCGACCTGAGAGAATCATCGACATGGCGCCAGCGCCCACCACGCTGCCCGTCGAGCTGGAGGAACCCAGCACCGACGAGGTGGTCACGCTCGACCGCCCCTGGTTGGTGATCGTGTGGAACGACCCCATCAACCTGATGTCGTACGTCACCTACGTACTCCAGAAGCTGTTCGGCTACTCGAAGGAGAAGGCCACCAAGCTCATGCTCGACGTCCACCACAAGGGCCGGGCCGTGGTGTCGAGCGGCACGCGGGAGCGGGCCGAGATGGACGTGTTCCGCCTCCACGAGCACGGGCTGTGGGCCACCATGGAACAGGAGTCCTGATGCTGGAACGCCGGGTCAAGCGCCGGCGGGACGGGCGCTACGCCCTCAAGCTCGACGCCGACGAGCGAGAGCTGTTGCGATCCTTGCCCGACCAGCTTCTCGAGTTGCTCGACACCAACGATCCCGTTCTCACCCGGCTCTACCCGCCCGCTTACGCGGGAGCCGATGACGTGGCCTTGGAGGCCGAGTACCGCCGGCTCATGGGCTCGGACCTGGAGGACCGCCACAAGGCGGCTCTGGTGACGCTGCGGGACACCATCGACGCCCCCTTCCTCACCGAGGAACAGATGGGAGCGTGGCTGGCCGCCATCAACGAGCTGCGGTTGGTGCTCGGCACCCGGCTCGACGTCGGCGAGGAGGACTCGGGCGAGGTCGATCCCACGGACCCCCGGGCGCCGACGCTGGCCCTGTACCAGTACCTGAGCTTCCTACAGGACCAACTGGTCGAGGCCGCGACCGGAGCCCTGTAGATGCGGGTGGTCACCGGGGACGGGGTGGAACTGGCGGTCGACGTGTGGCCCGGCTCGGATGTCCCGTTCCTCCTGGTGCACGGCCTGGCGTCCAACGCCCGGTTGTGGGACGGCGTGGCTTCGGAGCTGGCCGGGCGCGGGCACGCGGTGGCCGCCGTCGACCAGCGTGGCCACGGCCGCTCGAGCAAGCCCGACACCGGGTACGACTTCCCCACCGTGGTGGCCGACCTGCTGGCAGTCATCGAGGCGCTGGGGTGGGAGCGGCCCGTGGCCGTGGGCCAGTCGTGGGGCGGGAACGTGGTGGTCGAGCTGGCCGTCGCCCACCCCGATGCGGTGCGGGCCATCGCCACCGTGGACGGCGGCGTCCGGGAGATGCGGGCCCGCATCCCCGACTGGGACGACTGCGCTCGCCTGTTGGCCCCGCCGCCGTTGGAGGGCGTGCCCTTCGTGGAGATCGACGCCGCCGTGCGCAAGCGCCATCCGGACTGGCCGGTCACCGGCATCGAGGGGACGCTCGCCAACTTCGAGGTGCGCGACGACGGCACGGTGGCGCCCTGGCTCACCCGCGAGCGCCACATGCAGATCCTGCGCCACCTGTGGGAGCTCCCGGTCAGCGAGCGGCTGCCGCTCCTGCAGGTGCCCGCCCTGTTCATCCTGGCCCAGGGCGACGACGTGCACGCCCGGCCCGATGTGCAGGTGCCGGTGGGCGACGTGCGCTGGTTGCGGGGCGACCACGACCTCCATGCCCAACACCCACACGAAGTGGCCGAACTGCTGGCGGGGTTCGCCGCATGACGGACCCCCGGCTGCTGGCCATCATGGGGTCGGGCGAGACCAGCCCCACGATGGTGAAGACCCACCGGTCCCTGCTCGACCGGGTCAGCCCGCCCGCCGTCCTCCTCGACACGCCGTCCGGGTTCCAGGAGAACTCCGGCGACATCGCCGCGAAGGCCGTCGACTACTTCCGGGAGAGCGTGGGGGCGGCCATCGAGGTGGTCACGTTCCGGTCGGCCCAGGTCGACCCGTTGGACCGGGAGACGGCCGTCGCCCGCCTACGGTCCGCCGGGTACGTGTTCTCCGGGCCGGGCTCGCCGTCGTACGCCCTGCGCCAGTGGCGGGGCTCACCGGTGCCGTCGGTGCTCGAGGACAAGGTGCGGCCGGGCGGAGCGGGTGGGTGCGTGACCTTCGCCAGCGCCGCCGCCCTCACCCTCGGTGTCGTCACCGTGCCCGTCTACGAGATCTACAAGGTGGGCGAGGACCCGGTGTGGCTGGAGGGGCTGGACCTGCTGGCGGCGGCCACCGGCCTCCGGGCCGCCGTCATCCCCCACTACAACAACGCCGAGGGCGGCAACCACGACACGCGCTACTGCTACCTGGGCGAGCGCCGGTTGCAGCTGCTGGAGTCGGCGCTTCCCGACGGGGCGTTCGTGCTGGGCGTAGACGAGCACACCGGCTTGGTGCTCGACCTCGACGCCGGGCGGGCGTCGGTGGTGGGCCTGGGTGTGGTGACCGTGCGCCGGGACGGCCAGTCGACCGAACTGCCTGCGGGCACGCAGGTGGGGATCGAAGCGTTGGCGTCGGGTCCGGGCACGGCGTCCGGAGCGGCGCCGAGCCCAGCAGCCGCTCCCATGCAACCGGCGACCCGGTCGCCCCTGCTCGACACCGTGGCCCGCCTGGACGCCGAGTTCGCCGCCGCCCTGGCCGACGGCGACGCGGGGGAAGCCGTCCGGGCTGTCCTGGCCCTGGACGAGGAACTGGTGGCCTGGTCCCGGGACACCCTCCAGTCCGACGAGATGGACCGGGCCCGAAGCGTGCTGCGCTCCATGGTGGTGCGGCTGGGCGAGCTGGCCGCCACGGGGACCAAGGACCCGGCTGAGGCGGTCGGGCCCTTCGTGGACGCCCTGCTCCAGCAGCGAGCCGCCGCCCGCGACGGCAAGCGCTGGGCCGACGCCGACGCCGTGCGCGACCGCCTGGTGGCGCTGGGTGTCGAGGTCAACGACGGCCCCGAGGGGACGTCCTGGCGGCTGCTATCGTGAAGCCCCCTCCGGGCCGCCCCGGGAGGCCGAGCCCCCATCGTCTAGTGGCCTAGGACACCACCCTTTCAAGGTGGCGGCACGGGTTCGAATCCCGTTGGGGGTGCCATCCCCTCGCCCGTTGGCGTGCAGAACTGCTTCGACCCCCGGCGCACTTCTGCACGGGCTACGACGGCGGGTGCCAGGTCCGCTACCCTGGCATGCCGCCATTGCGGCGATGCAGCAGTGGTCCTGTGGTGCAGTTTGGAGTGCACGCCGGCCTGTCAAGCCGGAGGTCGCGGGTTCAAATCCCGTCAGGACCGCGGTCGGGTAGCTCAGTTGGTAGAGCGCGCGCCTGAAAAGCGCGAGGTCACCGGATCGACGCCGGTCCCGACCACTCGGAGGCGCCTGCCGCGCCCGTCCTTCCGGCTACCCCGCCGCACACCGGTTCTGTTGCAGATCCACCGCGCATCTCGCGGCCCAGTCGCAACAGAACGCCGGGCCGGCCGAAACGCGCACCCCGTGGTCGCGCGCCGCGCCATCGCTTCCCTCATCAGCGAGCGCGTGACCCGTCAGCCGGGGGTGATGCCGAGCACGGCCGGCAGGTCGGCGTGCGCAGCCACGACATGGTCGCCTTCCGGATCGGTGGTGCTCTGGTCGTCGCTGACGCCGATGTAGCGCACGGCGATCATGCCCATGGCCTTGGCCCCGGCCACGTCGGTGCGGCGGATGTCGCCCACATGGGCAACCCGCTCGGGCGCAGGGCCGCCGAGCCCGTCGAGGGCGTGCTCGAAGATGGCCGGCGCCGGCTTGTAGGCACCCACCTCGTCGGAGAACGACCAGTGGTCGAAGAGCGGGAGCAGCCCGTGGCGGATGAGGTGGTCGCGCAGTGTGGCCGACGGCGTCATGCCCACGTCGCAGATGATCCCCAGCCGGATGCCGGCGTCCTTCAGGGTGAGGAGGCAGTTCTCGATGCCGTCGGTGAGGTGGAGCTCGGCCTCTTCGCCGGCCCGGCCGAAGGCGTCGAGCAGTTCGCGGCGCACGTCGACCGGCACCGAGAACCCGAGGTCCTCGAGGATGTCCTCGGCCGCCTGGGCCGCCTGGTACTGCTCGTTGGCCGTCCACGACCGCACGTAGCGGTCCCACGATGCGTCGAAGGCGGCGTCCAGCCGCTCCCGCTCCACGGCGAAGCCGACATCCTCGAAGATGCCCGCCCACGCCTCCAGGCGCTGGCCCCGCAAGTGGCCCCGGTCCTCGTAGACAAGGGTGTTCCAGTAGTCGAAGGTGACCGCCTCGACCGCCGTCATTTGCCCCTGACCACGCCGCCAGCGACGGCCGCTTCGGCCACGGCGGCGGCCACCCGCTCCACCACTCGCTTGTTGAAGACGCTGGGCACGATGTACCCGGCGGACAGCTCGTCCTCGGGCACCGACCGGGCGATGGCCTCGGCCGCGGCCAGCTTCATGCCCTCGGTGATGGACGTGGCTGCCGCGTCCAGCGCACCCCGGAAGATGCCGGGGAAGCACAGCACGTTGTTGATCTGATTGGGATAGTCGCTCCGGCCCGTGGCCATCACCGCGACCAGGCCCTCGGCTTCCTCGGGGGTGATCTCGGGGTCGGGGTTGGCCAGGGCGAACACGATGGGGTCGGTGTTCATCTCCCGCAGGTCGTCGCGGTGCAGCAGCCCCGGGCCGCTCACGCCGATGAACACGTCGGCGCCGGGCAGCACTTCGCTCAGCGTGCCCTTGCGCTGCTCCCGGTTGGTGTGCTCGGCGAACCACCGCTTGGACACGTCCAGGTCGGGCCGGCCTTCCCAGATGGCGCCCTTGCGGTCGACGCCGATGACGTCGTGGACGCCCGCCTCCATGAGGATCTTGGTGATCGCCACGCCGGCCGCGCCCACGCCCGCCATCACGACCTTGACGTCCTGCATGCGCTTGCCCACCACCTTGAGGGCGTTGGTGAGGGCGGCCAGGACCACCACGGCGGTGCCGTGC
>DASRGI010000217.1:0-4482 GCA_035651095.1 Acidimicrobiales bacterium
CGTGCGGCACCGGCGACCTGTGCCGGGAGCTGACCGGCGCCGGCCACCGGGCTGTCGGCGTCGACCTGTCGTTCGGGATGCTCGCCCACGCCCGCACGGCGGCGCCGCTCCTGCAGGCGGACGGGCTGCGACTGCCCTTCGCCGGCGGCGCCCTGGACGGGGCCGTGTCCGGCTTCGCCCTGCGCAACGTGGTCGACCTCGGTGCGTTGTTCGACGAGTTGGGCCGGGTCGTTCGGCCGGGCGGGCGGGTGGCATTGCTGGAAGTGGCCGAGCCGTCGAACCCGGTGTTGCGGTGGGGTCACAGCGTGTACTTCGGCCGGGTGGTGCCCCGCATCGGCGCCCTGCTGTCCGACGCCGCCGCCTACCGGTACCTGCCCCAGTCCGTGGCCTACCTGCCGCCCGCCGACGGGTTGGTAGGGCTGCTGGCGGGCGCCGGGTTCGCCGGCGTGGAGCGGCGCCTGCTGTCGGGCGGTATCGCCCAGCTGCTCACGGGGACGCGGCGATGACGGCACCGTTGGTCGCCCGCACGGTGCGGTTGGAGGCGTCGCCCGACCTGGTGGCCGTGGCCGGTGACGACGGGTTCTTGTGGGAGCGCGACGGCGCCGGGTTGGCCGGGCGGGGCGTGGCTCTGCGGGTCAGTGCCGACGCCGCCCTCGACGTGCTTGCGGCCATGGCCGTGGAGGACGAGGTCGACCGGCCGGGCACGGGGCCGGTGGCGCTGGGCGCGCTGCCGTTCGACCCCCGGTTGACCGGTGCGGGCGAGCTGGTGGTCCCGTCGGTGCTCGTGGGTCGGTCGGCCGACGGCGCCGCCTGGCTCACGACCGTCGGCGAGGCCACGGCGGTGGGCCCGGCCGACCTGGCACCGCCGCTGGACCGGCCGTCACCCGACGGGTTCACCCTCACCAGCTGCCGGCCCCACGAGGACTGGTGCGCGGCGGTGGCCGACGCCGTGGCCAGGGTGCGGGCGGGCGACATGGACAAGGTCGTCCTGGCGCGCGAGGTGCGGGTGGAGGCCAACCGGCCCATCGTGGTGTCGGCCGTGCTGGGGCGGCTGCGGGCGCTGTACCCGAGCTGCATGGTGTTCTCGTTCGACGGGTTCCTGGGCGCGAGCCCGGAGCTGCTGGTGTCACGGTCCGGCCGGGAGGTGCGATCGCACCCGCTGGCCGGCACCATCCCCCGCAGCGGCGACCCGGCCGTGGACGACCGGCTGGGCGCCGAGTTGCTGGCGTCGGCCAAGGACCGCCACGAGCACCGGGTGGTGGTGGACGAGGTGGCCGCCGCCCTGGGCCCGGTGTGCGACTCGCTCGTGGTGCCCGAGGCGCCGTCGCTCGTGCACCTGCGCAACGTGTGCCACTTGGGGACGCTGGTACAGGGGACGCTCCGGGACCACGCGGCGAGCGCCCTGGACCTGGTGCGGCGGCTGCACCCCACGCCCGCCGTGGCCGGCGTGCCCACCGAGGAGGCGTTGGCCTACCTCGCGGCGGTCGAGGGGTTCGACCGGGGCCGCTACGCCGGGCCCGTGGGGTGGATGGACAGCCGGGGCGACGGCGAGTTCGCGGTGGGCATCCGGTCGGCCGAGGTGGACGGCGTGCACGCCCGCCTGCTGGCCGGCGTGGGCATCGTGGCCGACTCGGTGCCCGAGCTCGAACTGGCCGAGACCCAGCTCAAGCTCCAAGCCCTGCTCGCCGCCGTCGTCCGCCCCTGACCCGCCGGCGTTCCCAGCGGCCGCCGGGCTTCTCGTGCAACTGAGTTTCGGGGGCCGAAACTCAGTTGCGGCAGAACGGGTGGTGGGGGCTAGGCGAGGGCGGCGGCCACGGCCGCGTGCAGCTCGTCGTGCACGGCCACGTTGGCGGCCCGGTCGGTGCGCACGTGCACCACCCGCGGCCCCGGAGAGGCCGCAGCGGCCAGCGCCTCGTCCAACGGCACCACCGGGAGGCCGAAGCCGCCCGCCACGGCGGCCAGGTCCAACCCGTGCGGCGTGCCGAACAGCGCCTCGAAGCGCTCCGCCGCCAACGCACGCGCCTGCGGCAGGAACGAGAAGATGCCGCCGCCGTCGTTGTCGACCACCACGAACGTGCACGCCAGGTCGGGGCGCCGGGCGGCCAGGCCCAGCGCGCCCACGTCGTGCACGAACGCCAGGTCGCCCACCAGCGCGAACGTGGGCCCGCCTGCACCGGCGGCCACGCCCAGCGCGGTGGACAGCACGCCGTCGATCCCGTTGGCCCCCCGGTTGGCGAGCACCCGCACGCCGTCTCGCGGCCGGGCGTACCACTCCACGTCGCGCACGGGCATGGACGACGACACCACCACCGCGCTCCCGTCCGGCACCGACGCCAGCAGGGTGCGGGCCAGGCCCGGCTCGGTGGGCTCGGGGTGACGGGCCAGCACCCGGTCGAACGCGGCTTGGGCCGCGTCCTCGGCCGCCGCCCACTCGTCGAGCCACCCAGCGGGCGCGGCCTTGCCCGGCACCACGCCACCCACCACGCGTGACACGACCCGCTCGGGGTCGCGCCACCGGCCATGGGGGTCGACCAGCCACTGCTCGGCGCCGCACCCGCCCAGCCACTGGTTGACCACCTTCGAGGCCCACGGCCCGCCGAAGCGCACGACGATGTCGGGCTGGAACGAGCGGGTGCGCAGGATGCCGTCGGCCGCGGCCACGGTGGCACGCGACGGCACGCGGCACCCCGAGCGGGGATCGGCCAGCAACGGCCACCCCAAGGCTTCGGCCAGGCCCGACACGGCTGCGGGATCGCCCGCCCCGCCGCCGGCCACGAGCACGCCCCGCGCCCCGTCGGGGATGGGCGCCTGCTCGAACGAACGCCCGTCCACCCGGTGCCACGGTCCGCCGTCCTCCCGGCCCGGCGGCAGCTCGCCGGGCTCGGCCACCAGCGGGTCGCGGAACGCCAGGTTGAGATGGACGGGACCCGGGCCGCCGGGCCCGGCGCCGCCCACGGCCTCGGCCACCGCCCGCGATGCCATCGACCGCCACGCCGCCGACGCCGCCGCGTCGGGCAGGCCCGGCTCGAAGAACCACCGCACGGCGTCGCCGAACAGGCGCGCCTGCTCGACCGTCTGGGGCGCGCCGACCAGGTGCAGTTCGGGGGGTCGGTCGGCCGTGCACACCACCAGGGGCACGCCGTCCTGCGATGCCTCCACCACGGCCGGATGCAGCTCGACGGCCGCCGTCCCGCTCGTGGTGACGAGCACCGGCGGGCGGCCCGTCGCCCGGGCCAGGCCCACGGCGAAGAACCCGGCCGAGCGCTCGTCGACCACCACGTGCAACCGCAGGCGGCCCTGACCGGCTGCCGCCATCGCCAGCGCCAGCGGCGTGGAGCGCGACCCCGGGCACACCACCGCGTCGGTGACGCCCGCCCGCACGAACTCGTCGGTGAGGGTTGCCGCGAAGGTGGCCTGTACCGTCACTACCGATGCTCCATGCCGATGTCCTGGGTGCCGGGCCCCGAGTGGTGCTGGTGCACGGCTTCACCCAGACCGGACGGTCGTGGGGCATCATCGCCGCCCGCCTGTCCCGCTCCCACGAAGTCGTGCTCCTCGACGCGCCCGGGCACGGTCGGTCGAGCAGCATCCGCACCGGTCTGTGGGACGGCGCTCGACTGATCGGCGAGACGGGCGGGCGGGCCGCCTACGTCGGGTACTCGATGGGCGGCCGCTACTGCCTGCACCTGGCCCTGGACCGAGCCAACCTCGTCGAGCGCCTGGTGTTGGTGGGCGCTACCGCCGGCATCGAGGACGCCCGCGAGCGCATGGAACGGCGCAAGGCGGACAGCGAGTGGGCCCAGCTGGTGATCGACGAGGGCGTGGAACGCTTCATCGATCGATGGCTGTCGGGCCCCCTCTTCGCCCACCTCGACCCCATCCAGGCCGGGCGCGACACCCGGCTGGAGAACACGCCGCTGGGCCTGGCGTCGAGCTTGCGCCTGGCCGGCACCGGCACCCAGGAACCGCTGTGGGACCGCCTGCCCGAGCTGACCATGCCCGTGCTGCTGGTGGTCGGTGAGCGGGACGAGAAGTTCCGGTCCATCGCCGAACGCATGGCCGCGGCCATCGGTCGCAACGCCGCCGTGGAGGTCATCCCCGGCGCCGGCCACGCCGTGCACCTCGAACGGCCCGACGCCTTCGGCGACGTGGTCGCCGCGTTCGTCGGCGAGTCGCCCGCCCACTAGAGGACGATCCCCACCGCCAGCAGCACGGCGAACACCAACTGCAACCGGCCCGTGTCCTGCAGGACGTCGACCAGGCGCCGACCGGTGGCGCCCCTCGCCACGGTGCGCACCGGACGCACGGCCAGCACCACGGCTGCCGCGGCCAGCAGCGTCCAGGAACGGGCCACGAACAGCGGCCCGAGCATGGCGAAGGCCACACCGATGCAGCCGATGTAGAGGACCCGCGTCTCGGCGTCGCCCAGGCGCACGGCCAGCGTGCGCTTGCCGGCCACCGTGTCGGTGGCGATGTCCCGCA
>DASRGI010000218.1:0-6514 GCA_035651095.1 Acidimicrobiales bacterium
CCTCGAACTCCTCCTCCGCCACGCCCGCCAAGTGTTGCCCCGCCACCTCATCCTCGACCGAGTCTGGGGCTACGACTTCGACACCTCGTCGAACTCGCTCGACGTGTTCATCGGCTACCTCCGCCGCAAGACCGAAGCGGCCGGCGAGCCTCGCCTGGTCCAGACCGTCCGCGGCGTCGGCTACGTGCTGCGAGAGCCGTGAGCCTCCGGGCCCGGTTGACGCTCGCTGCCGCGCTGGCGGGGGCGATCGCCGTGTTGGTGGGGTCGACAGTGGCGTTCCTGGTGCTGCGCCACGACCTGGTCGGGTCGGTGGACAAGACCCTGCGCGGCCCGGTCGGCGACCTCAGCCGGCTGGCCCGCAGCGGCGAGCTGGGGCGCACGGACGAGTCGAGCGAGGAGCTGGGCCGCATCGCCGCCATCGCCCAGGTCATCGACGCCCGGGGCCGCATTCTCACCCGCACGGCCGGCGCCATCCCGGTCACGACGAGGGCTCGGCAGGTGGCGGCCCAAACCACCGGCAGCACCGTGGGCGACGTGCGCTCGGGCGGGGTCAACCGTCGGGTCCTGACCGTGGCGCTCGGCGACGGGACGGCCCTGCAGATCGCCCGCCCGCTGGACGAGGTCGAGCGCAACATCCGCCGCCTGGCCGCCGTCTTCGGGCTGGTGACGGGCGGCGGCATGGCCCTGGCTCTCGGCATCGGCTGGCTGGTGTCCAGCGCCGCCCTGGCGCCGCTCGACCGGCTCACCGACTCGGTGGAGCGGGTGGCCGAGACCACCGACCTCAGCCACCGCATCGACGACACCGGCCGCCGGGACGAGCTGGGCCGGCTGGCGCGCAGCTTCAACCGCCTGCTCGGCGCCTTGGGCGACTCCCGGGACCTGCAACGGCGCCTGGTGGTCGATGCGTCCCACGAGTTGCGCACACCCCTCACCAGCCTGCGCACCAACATCGAGGTCCTCCAGCGGGCCGACGAGCTGAGCCCGGACGAACGCGAGAGCCTGCGCCAGGACGTGCTGGCCCAGATGACCGAGCTCACCGCGCTCATCGGCGACGTGGTGGAGCTGGCCCGGGGCGACGCCCCCGAGCTGGTGCGGGAGACCATCCTCCTCGACGAGCTGGTCGCAACCGTGGTGGCCCGGTCCGAACTGCACGCCCGGGCTCGGGGAGTGAGCTTCTCGCTGGCCCTGTCGCCCAGCTCGGTTCGGGTCGTCCCGGGCCGGCTGGAGCGGGCGGTCGCCAACGTCCTCGACAACGCCGTGAAGTGGAGCCCGCCCGATGGCGTGGTGCAGGTCGACTGCCACGACGGGATCGTCACCATCCGTGACCACGGGCCGGGCATCCCGGCCGACGACCTGCCCCATGTGTTCGACCGCTTCTACCGGGCGGCGGCGGCCAGGGGCCTCCCCGGGTCGGGCCTGGGCCTGGCCATCGTCCGGGAGGTCGTGGAGAGCGACGGCGGCACGGTGACGGCGGCCAACCAACCGGGCGGCGGCGCTGCGTTCGAGATCAGGCTGCCCACGAGCCCCGCCAGCCACAACGGAGGATCTTCTTAGGAACCTTTGCGGATTCGCACAGCCGCCCTTCAGGGTGGTTGGCGATACTCCGATCGTGGCACCAGACCCCAGGAAGAGCCGAGATGCGTCGCTGGCACGCGTGCGCCGCGTCACCAAGTGGACAGCGATCAGCGCGCTGGCCGCGACCGGTGGCTTCTCCGTGGCCGCCGCCCACGCCTTCGCCGGCAGCCATCGCAGCACGACCGAATCGGAGCGCCCCGGCACCGAGGGACGGGCCGAGACCGGGCAAACCGTGCCCATCACCGTGCCGCCCCTGAATGCCCCCGCCAACGCGCCCGCCCCGACGGTCCCGTCGGCCGGCCAGCAGCAGCCGAGCAACGGCTTCGCCCAGCCGGCCACACCCCTGCCCTTCCGCACGCGGCGGGCACCGGTGACCTCCTCCCGGGGTTCGTGACCGTTGTGGGCACGGGTGCGCTCGTGGCGGCGGCGAACACCAAGGCACTCTGGTACCTCACGCGGGGCAGTGGCCTCGTGGCCCTGCTGCTGCTGACCGTCTCCCTGGTCGGCGGCATCGTCACGACGAAGCGGTGGTCGTCGCCGGGCTGGTCCCGGTTCGTGGTCGAGTGGCTGCACCGCAACGTGTCCCTGCTCGCCGTCGTCTTCCTGGGCGTCCACATCGCCACCGCCATCACGGACGGCTTCGCACCCATCGGCTGGCTCGACGCGGTCATTCCGTTCCGCTCGCCCTACCGCCCCATCTGGCTGGGCCTCGGCGCGGTGGCGTTCGACCTGATCATCGCCGTCACCATCACCAGCCTCCTCCGGGTGCGCCTCGGCTACCGCGTGTGGAAGGCCGTCCACTGGACGGCATACGCGTGCTGGCCCATCGCTGTCGTCCACGGGCTCGGAACCGGAAGCGACACCCGCCAGCCCTGGACGCTGCTGCTCACCGCGGCCGCGGCCACCGCGGTCCTGGTCACCCTCTGGTGGCGGGTGTGGCCCACCCGGGCGGCCTGGACGGGCATCCGGCTGACCGCCCTGTCCGCCAGCTTGGTGGCGCCCGTCCTGGTGCTGTTCTGGTTGGCCGCCGGACCCCTGCGACCCGGGTGGTCCCGTGCCGCGCAGACGGCCGTTCCCCTCCTGACCCGGACGACGATCGCCACCAGCGCCGGCAGCCCCACGGCCGCCGCAACCGGCGGCGTAGCCGGCGCCGCAACCGCCGCTCCCACCACGCCGCCCCGGGCCGTGCCGCAGTCCTTCAGCGCCCCGCTCACCGGCGCCGCGACCCGGAGCGAGGGGGACGACGACGGCATGACCACCATCGACATCAGGGCCAACGTGAACGCGACCCCACCCCTGACCCTCGAGGTCATCCTCCAGGGTATGGCCCGCCGCTCGGGAGGCGTGCGCCTCGAGCAGGGCACGGTCGCCCTGGCCTCGGGCGCGGGCGCCCAGTACCAAGGGCCGGTGTCGTCGCTCCAGGGCGGCCAGATCGGCGCCGTCGTGACCGATCCCGACGGCAACGCCCTCGCCCTGCAGATCCAGCTCAGCGTCGACCCGCAGACGAACCAGGTGACTGGCACCGTGCGCGCCGACCCCGCCTCGAACGGAAGTGGGCCGTGACCACCAAGCCCCAACTGTCCCGCCCCCGCGCCGCGCCCAGCGTGCGGCGGGTGCTCGACCACGTGCCCCCGCCTGGAGCGTGGGCCGACCTCCACCAGCACCGGGCCCAGGCCGGCGCGCTGCCCCACGTGAGGACCGAGCCCGACGGCCGGTTGCTGGCCGAGGTCGACCGGTCCGGCCTGCGGGGGCGGGGCGGCGCCGGCTTCCCCACCAGCATCAAGCTCCGGGCCGTGGCCAAAGGCCGGCCCCAGCGGATCGTGGTGGCCAACGGCACCGAGGGTGAACCGGCCAGCGCCAAGGACAAGCTCCTCCTCGCCAACGCCCCCCACCTGGTGATCGACGGCGCCCTGGTGGCGGCCGCCGCCGTGGGTGCGTCCGAGATCTTCCTCTGCGTGGACCGGACGGCCACCACCGCCCTGGAAGCCGTGCACCGGGCGCTGGCCGAGCGGGCTGCCCTCGAGCCGCCGGCCGTCCCCATCCGGGTGGCGGCCACGCCGCCCCGGTACGTGGCCGGGGAGGAGACCGCCCTCGTCAACTGGCTCAACGGGGCTGACGCCCGCCCCACGGTCGTGCCGCCCCGGCCCTTCGAACGGGGCGTGAAGGGCCGGCCCACGCTGGTCGACAACGTCGAGACCCTGTGCCACCTGGCCCTCATCGCCCGCCACGGCGCCGACTGGTTCCGGGAGTTGGGCACGGCCGACGAACCGGGCACCACGCTGCTCACCCTCTCCGGGGCCGTGAAGCGGCCCGGCATCTACGAGGTCCCCATGGGCCGGGCCCTCGGCCGGGTGCTGGAGGATGCCGGCGCCCCCGCCGACGCGGCCGTGCTGGCCGGCGGGTACTTCGGCACCTGGCTCCCGACCGCCGACGTCGCCGGGCTGGCCCTGGCCAACGGCGCCCTCCGCCCCCTGGGCGCCAGCATCGGCTGCGGTGTGGTGGCCGTGCTGCCGCCCGGCTCGTGCGGCATCGCCGAGACCGCCCGCGTGCTGGGATGGCTGGCCAACGAGACGGCCGGGCAGTGCGGGCCGTGCGTCAACGGCCTCGGCGCCGTGGCCGACACCATGGCGGCCGTGAGCACCGGGCGGGCCGACCGCCACGACGGCCAGCGCCTGCTCCGCTGGGCCGGCCAGATCGAGGGCCGGGGCGCGTGCCGCCTGCCCGACGGCGCCGTCCGGCTCCTGCGCAGCGCCCTGGGCGTCTTCGCCACCGACCTCGACCACCACCTGGGCGGGCACCCCTGCCCAGCGGCCCGGCACAACCGCGTCCTGCCCCTCCCCCACCAGCGGGAGGTCATGGAATGGCGCTGACCAAGCTGCGGGTCAACCCCATCACCTGTACGGGTCACGGCATCTGCGCCGAGATGCTTCCCGAGCGCATCACCCTGGACGATTGGGGCTACCCCATCATCGACCCCACCCCCATCCCGCCCGAGTTGCTGGCCCACGCCAAACGCACGGTCGCCGCCTGCCCGGCCCTGGCGCTGGCCCTGGAACGGACCACCTGACCGCTCGCCCCGAACCTGCTACATGAGGGGGCCATGGACCTGGTCGCCTTCCAACAGCTCATGGTCGACCAGTACGGCGAGCAGGACGCCCGCCGGGGGACGGCGGCCACCGTCGCCTGGCTGGCCGAGGAAGTCGGCGAGCTGGCCCGAGCCGTGCGCAAGGGCACGCGCGACGAGCAGCTGCACGAGCTGAGCGACGTGCTCGCCTGGCTGGCATCGCTGGCCAACCAACTCGGCCTCAGTCTCGACGAGGCCGCGGCCCGCTACGGCCGAGGTTGCCCGAAATGTGGAAAGACGCCCTGCGCCTGCGGGTAACCCGCCGTCGCCCTGTCGGGGGATGAATGGGCACCTGTACCATGCGGTCCGGGCCGGTATCCGGAAGGGCGATGGGTTCTTGGGGCAAACGACGGCCTGGCGGCGAGCAGGGCGGCGACGGACAGGGCGGAGGCTGGCGGCGCTCCTCGGAGCCCTCGCCGTCCTGGTTCCCGGCCTGACCGTCGCCGTCCAGGCCGCCACCACGTCACCGGCCGCAGCCGTCACCGACCCCGTCATCGCCGCCGCCGGCGACATCGCCTGCAGCCCCACGGACCCGGGCTTCAACGGTGGCGCCGGCCAGCCCAGCCGCTGCCACCAGGTGGGCACGTCGAACGTGATGACCGGCCGCACCCTGGCCGCCGTCCTGGCCCTGGGGGACACCCAGTACGACAGCGGGACCACGGCCGAGTTCAACGGCTCGTACGACCCCTCGTGGGGACGGGTGAAGGCCCTCACCCACCCGGCCGTGGGCAACCACGAGTACCAGACGTCCGGCGCTACCGGGTACTACGGCTACTTCGGAACGGCCGCCGGCGACGCCTCGCAGGGCTACTACAGCTGGGACCTGAACGGCTGGCACCTCATCGCCCTCAACTCCAACTGCACGATCATCAGCTGCGCGGCGGGCTCGGCCCAGGAGACGTGGCTCAAGAACGACCTGGCCGCCCACCCGTCGCGCTGCACCATCGCCTACTTCCACCACCCCCGCTTCTCGTCGGGGGACACCGGCGGCGTGAGCGCCGTGGGGGACTTCTGGAACGACCTCTACGCGGCCGGCGTCGAGCTCGTCCTCGTCGGTCACGACCACATCTACGAACGCTTCGACCCCCAGACGCCGGCCGCCGCCCCCGACCCGACTCGGGGCATCCGCCAGATCACGGTGGGCACCGGCGGCGTGAACCTGGAGACGGTCGGTCCCCTCAAGCCCAACAGCGCCGTGCACAGCACCGACACCTTCGGCGTGCTGCTCGTGACCCTGCATCCCAACAGCTACGACTGGCAGTTCGTCAACGACGGCTCCGGCCCGTTCACCGACTCGGGTACGGGCACCTGCCAGGGCGCGCCGGCCGCCCCCACCGGTGTCACGGCCGCGCCGGCCAATGCCTCGGCCTCCGTGTCCTGGACGGCCCCGGCCGACACCGGCGGCCTGCCCATCACCGGCTACACGGTGACCGCCAACCCCGGCGGCACCACGGTCCCCGTGAACGGCAGCACCACCTCGGCGACGGTCAGCGGGCTCACCAATGGCACCAGCTACACGTTCACGGTCAAAGCCACCAACGCCCTCGGTGACAGCCCGGCCTCGTCGCCCAGCGCCGCGGTCACACCCGCGGCCGTGCCCGGAGCGCCCACGGGCGTGACGGCCGCGCCCGGCAACGCCAGCGCGTCCGTGAGCTGGACGGCACCGGCCTCCACCGGCGGCTCGGCCATCACCGGCTACACGGTGACCTCCAGCCCGGGCGGCATCACGGCCACGAGCACGACCCCGAGCGCCACCGTCACCGGTCTCACCAACGGCACCACCTACACGTTCACGGTCACGGCCACCAACGCCGC
>DASRGI010000219.1:0-39910 GCA_035651095.1 Acidimicrobiales bacterium
GACGACGACCACCACCGCGCTCATGTGCCGGAACAGCTACGACCCGAAGTGCGGCCAGTTCCACTGGGACCCCGCCCCCGCCCCCGCCGCCCCAGCCTCGCTCACCGTCACCTTCTCTCCGGCCAATCCAAAGGCGGGCGACACGGTCACCTTCACCGTGCATCACCACGACCCCGACACCAACGTCGTCGCCTGCGGGACCGAGGACTACGGCGACCAGTCCGTGGGCTGCGCGGCTGACTACCCGGCCTGCCAGACCCGGTACGGCCCGTGGGACCCCCCGGCCAAGAAGCCCGACGACGGCACGAACACGATCAGCCACACCTACAAGGCCGCGGGCACGTACACGGTGCGCATCGAGTACCCCGCCGGGCCGGGCTGTTACGACCCGTACGCCGGCAAGGTCAGCGGGTCCGTCACGATCACGATCAGCTGACCCACAGCTTTCCCGGCGGTGTCCGGCCGGTCCCTTGGACGAGTCCCAGGGAGGGAACTACCCGGACCCGACACCGCCCGGAAAGCGGTTCCCGCGCCGCATCTTGAACCCACGCAAGGTACGGGAACCGCATCACGACCAAGGGGCTGGGCGTTCCCGGTTGAGCGTTGTTCGACTTGTCCGTCTCAGACAGCCGAAACGTCAATCACGAAAGGCATCCCGATTTGGTGGACATGCTGTCCGCGCTCCCATACGGCCGTGCGTTGCCACCAAAGGATCAGCGGGCCGGCGGCCGCGCGGGTGTCACACCCGGCCGCTACCGTCGCCTCGTGCACCCTGACGTCACCGCCGCCCTGGCCCGCGTCACCGCGGCCTTGCCCGGGGGCGGCGAGGCGCGCCCCGGCCAGGCCGAGATGGCCGAGGCGGTGGCCGAGGCCATCGGCGAGCGCCGGCACCTGGTGGTGCAGGCGGGTACGGGCACGGGCAAGTCGCTCGGGTACCTGGTGCCTGCCCTCCTGTCGGGCCAACGGGTGGTCGTGGCCACGGCCACCAAGGCCCTTCAGGACCAGCTGGCCGACAAGGACCTGCCCTTCCTCCAGCAGCACCTGGGGGTCGACTTCGAGTTCGCCGTCCTCAAGGGCCGGTCCAACTACGTGTGCCGCCAGAAGCTGCGGGAGGTGACGGGCGGGGCCGACACGCTGGAGTTGGACGACGACGTGGGCGCGCTGGGCCGGGAGGTCGCCCGGCTGGTGGAGTTCGGCGCCGCCTCGGAGTCGGGCGACCGGGCCGAGCTCGCCTTCGAGCCCCGTCCCCGGGCCTGGGCCAGCGTCAGCGTGAGCGGCACCGAGTGCCCGGGCCGCACCAAGTGCCCGAGCGGCGAGGAGTGCTTCGCCGAGTGGGCGCGGGACCGGGCGGCGCTGGCCGACGTCATCGTCGTCAACACCCACCTGTACATGACCCACCTCGCTTCGGGTGGCCACGTGCTCCCCGAGCACGACGTGGTGGTGTTCGACGAGGCCCACGAGTTGGAGGACGTGGCCGCCGCCACCCTGGGCCTGGAGATCACCGGCGGCCGCTTCCGGGCCCTGGCCCGCCTGGCCCGCCCGCTGGTCGACCAGGGCACCGTCGTCGCCGACCTCGACGGTGCCGCCGACATCCTCGAAGCCGCCCTCAACGCCGTGCGGGGCGCTCGCCTCCCGGCCGGCCTGGGCGACGAGTTGGCCGGCGCCGCCGCCCTGGCCGAGGAGCGGGCTCGCCGCCTGGTCAGTGCCCTGGGCCCGGCGTCGGGCGACGACGCCCGCAAGGCCCGGGCCGTACAGGCGGGCGGCCACCTCGTGGGCGACCTGTCCATGTGCCGCACCCTGGGCGACGGCGATGTGGCCTGGGTCGAGGGACCGCCCCACGCACCCACCCTCAAGGTCGCGCCGGTCGACGTCAGCGACACCCTGGCCACCAGGCTGTGGCCCGACGTCACCGCCGTGCTCACCAGCGCCACCATCCCCCTACGCCTGGCCGAACGGGTCGGCCTCCCCGCCGACACCACCGACCAGCTCGACGTGGGCAGCCCCTTCCCGTACGAAGCGCACGCCCGCCTCTACTGCGCCGCCCACCTGCCCGACCCCCGCCGCCCCGAGTACGAAGGCGCCATGCACGACGAGCTGGAATGGCTCGTCCGGGCCGCGGGCGGGCGCACCCTGGCCCTGTTCACGAGCTGGCGGGCCATGACCGCGGCGGCCGACGCCCTGCGCCAGCGCCTGCCCTGGCCGGTGCTGGCCCAGAACGACCTCCCCAAGCCCGCCCTCATCCGGGCCTTCGCCGACGACGAGGCCGCGAGCCTGTTCGCCACCATGGGCTTCTGGCAGGGAGTCGACGTGCCCGGCCGCAGTCTGTCGCTGGTGGTGCTCGACCGGGTGCCCTTCCCCCGCCCCGACGAGCCCCTTGTGCAGGCCCGGCGGGACCGGGCGGGCAAGGCCGCGTTCCGCGTGGTCGACCTGCCCCGGGCGGCCACCCTGCTGGCCCAGGGAGCGGGCCGCCTCATCCGCTCGTCGTCGGACCAGGGTGTGGTCGCCGTGCTCGACCCCCGGTTGGCCACGGCCGGCTACCGGTGGGACCTGGTGCGGGCCCTCCCCCCCATGACCCGCACCCGCCACCGCACCGAGGTCGAGGCCTTCCTCGCCGCCATCCTCCCGCCCGCGTGCAGAAGTGCTTCAGGGGGTGGCGCACTTCTGCACGAAAACGGGGATCAGTAGCCCAGCCGCTCCAGGGCCTTGGCGTGCCGCTGCCAGTCCTTGTCCACCTTGACGAACAACTCCACGTAGGCGCCCGGAAGCATCTGCTCGCGCACCTGCGTGCCCACCTCCTTGAGCACGGCCCCGCCTCGCCCGATGACGATCCCCTTCTGCGACTCCCGCTCCACCAGGATCTCCACCCGCACCCGGGGCCACTCCCACTCCGTCACCCGGCAGGCGATGGAGTGGGGCACTTCCTCCCGGGTGACGGCCAGCAGCTGCTCCCGTACCAGCTCGGCCACCCAGAACGCCTCGGGCACATCGGTGACGGTGTCCTCCGGGTAGTACCGCGGGCCCTCGGGCATGCGGCCCACGATGGCGGCCAGCAGCGCGTCGACGCCCTCGCCCGTGCGGGCCGACACCGGGAAGTACTCGGCGAAGTCGAACGAGCCCGCGACCGACAGCTGCCCGAGCACGTCGGTCCGGCTGGCGGCGTCGACCTTGTTCACGACGCACATTGCATCCGACGGCAGTTGCGAGGCCACGAACGTGTCGCCCTTGCCGATGGGCGCCGTGGCGTCGACCACGAGCAGCACCACGTCGACCCCGCCCGCCGCCTCCACCGCGGTGTCGTTCAACCGCTCGCCCAAGAGCGTGCGGGGCTTGTGGATGCCGGGCGTGTCGACGAACACCACCTGGGCGTCGTCCCGGTTCAGCACGCCCCGCACGGCCGTGCGCGTGGTCTGGGGCTTGTCGGACACGATCGACACCTTGGTGCCGAGGATGCGATTGAGGAGCGTGGACTTGCCCACGTTGGGCCGCCCGACCAACGTGGCGAACCCTGATCGGAAGGGCGTGCTCACGCCATCACGAAGCCTCGGCTCGGGCTTCCTCCGGTGGCGACAGTCGCACGATCCGCACCCGCCCGATGCGCCGGCCCTGCACCTTCTCGGCCGTCAGTTGGTACCCATCGACCTCAACCGACTCGCCCTCACTGGGCACGTGGCCGAGCAGGTTGAACACCAGGCCGCCGATGGTGTCCCAATCGCCGTCGGGCAGGTCGGCGTGGAGCAGTTCGTTGACCTCGTCGATGGGCATGCGGGCGTTGACGCGCACGTTTCCTCCGGGCAGGGGCTCGACCTGGGCTTCCTCCACGTCGAACTCGTCCACGATCTCGCCCACCAGCTCCTCGATGAGATCCTCGAGGGTGACCAGGCCGGCGGTGCCGCCGTACTCGTCGATGACGATGGCCATGTGGAACTTCTCGCTCTGCATCTCCCGCATGAGCTCGCTGACCCGCTTGGTCTCGGGCACGAAGTGGGCCTCCCGCACCAACTCCCGCACGGGCCGGTCGGCCTTGCCTTCCCGCTCGGCCTTCATCAGGTCCTTGGTGTAGACGACGCCGATGATGTCGTCGATGCCCTGCTCATAGACGGGGATGCGCGAGTAACCGGCGGCCATGGCCACCTCGATCACGTCCTCCACCCGGCCCCCGCCCTCGACGGCCACCATGTCGGGCCGGGGCACCATGACCTCCCGCACCACGGTGTCGCCGAACTCGATGATCGAGTGGATGAGCGCCCGCTCCTCCCGCTCGATGATCTCGTCCTCCAGGGCCACGTCGACGGTGGCCAGCAGCTCCTCCTCGGACACGAACGGGCCCTCCCGGAGGCCCTTGCCCGGCAGGATGATGTTCGACAGCGTGATGAGGGCACGGGCGAAGAGGCGCACGGGGGGGAAGCTGGCGATGGCGCTGACCAGCGGCGCCGAGAGCAGGGCCGCCTTCTCCGTGTGCTGGATGGCCCACGTCTTGGGCGCGGCCTCCGCGAACACGAAGATGACGACGACCTCGGCCACGATGGCCACGACGAACCCGAGGGCGCCGAACAGGTGGTCGGCCAGCACGCCGACGAGCGACGATGCCACCAGGTGGCAGGCCAGCAACAGGAGCAGGATGGGATTGAGGTAGCGCTCCGGGTGCTCGGAGATGCGCACGAGGAGCCTGGCCCCCCGGCGCTGTTCCTCGGCCAGGGTCATGGCCTTGATGCGGTTGATGCGCACCAGGCTGGTCTCGGCCAGGGCGAGGAACGCGGCCAGGGCAATGAGGGCAATGACGACGACGACGGCCAGCCAGTCGCCGCTGGTCATGCTTCGTTCTCAGCCCGGCGGAAGCGGTCCAGCAACTCCTTCTCGCGCGCCTCCATGGCCGTGGCCTCGTCGTCGTCGACGTGGTCCATGCCCATGAGATGGAGGATGCCGTGGACCACCAGCAGCGCCAGCTCCTCGTCGTAACCTGAAGCGCGGTCGTCGTGGATGCCGTCGGCCACGTTGCGAGCAGCCACCGCCGGGCAGATCACGATGTCGCCGAGGAGGGTGGGCAGGTCGCTGGGCTCGGCGGGCATGTCACCGGGGCCGCTGCCGCCGGAGTCGGGCGAGCGCCCGCCCTCCATGGGCTCCTCGTCGATGGGGAACGAGAGCACGTCGGTGGGCCCGTCCTTGCCGGCGAAGCGCTTGTTGAGGTCGGACATGGCCTGCTCGTCGACGAAGAGGATCGACAGCTCGGCGTCGCCCCGCACACCCTCGGCCTTGAGCACCTCCTCGGCCAGGGTGACCAGGCCGATGGTGTCGACAGGGTGGGCCGACTGCTCGTCGGCGGCAAAGACGGCGACGCCCATCAGTGCCCCGCCACTACGGCTTCATCCCCACGACGGACGCCCGCTCGTAGGCATGCACGATCTCCTGCACGATCTTGTGACGCACCACGTCCTTCGCTCCCAGGTGGACGAACGCCAACCCGTCGATGCCGGTGAGGATCTGTTCGATGTTTATGAGGCCCGACTTGTCGCCGGCCAGGTCGATCTGGGTGACGTCGCCGGTCACCACGGCCTTGGACCCGAACCCGATGCGGGTGAGGAACATCTTCATCTGCTCGGGCGTGGCGTTCTGGGCCTCGTCCAGGATGATGAAGCTGCCGTTCAGCGTGCGCCCCCGCATGAACGCGAGCGGCGCCACCTCGATGCGGTTGTTCTCCATCAGCCGCTGGGCGCCCTCGGGGGTGAGCATGTCGTAGAGGGCGTCGTAGAGGGGCCGCAGGTACGGGTCGATCTTGGCCATCAGGTCGCCGGGCAGGAAGCCCAACCGCTCCCCTGCCTCGACCGCCGGCCGGGTGAGGATGATGCGCTCGACCTGCTTGGCCTGCAACGCTTGCACGGCCGCGGCCACGGCCAGGTACGACTTGCCCGTACCGGCCGGCCCGATGCCGAAGGTGATGACGTTCTCGGCGATGGCGTCGGTGTACTTCTTCTGGCCGCTCGTCTTGGGCCGCACGCTGCGCCCCCGGGCCGAACGCAGGACCTCGGCGGTGAGCACCTCGGAGGGCCGCTCGTCGGCCTTGACCATGTCGATGGAGCGCCCCAGCTTGGCCGAGTCGAGGAACTCGCCCTGTTCGAGCATGACCCGCAGCTCCTCGAAGAGGCGCGCCGCCCGGCCCGCGTCCTCGCCCTGGAGGGAGATCTCGTTGCCCCGCACGAGAATGTCGGTCTCGGGGAAGGCCGCCTCGATCAGGCGCAGCAACTCGTCTCGCTGGCCGACGAGGCCGGCCATGAGGTGGTTGGGGACGGAGACGGTGACCTGGGTGGACGACACGAACGTTCGGGTTCCAGCCTACGTCAGCCGGGGGGCCACCCCATGCGACGCCCGCCGACGACATGGAGGTGGAGGTGAGGGACACTGTTCAGGGCGTCGTCGCCGACGTTGAAGACAAGGCGGTAGCCGGACTGGTCGATGCCCTCCTTGCGGGCCACCTCCTGGGCGGTGGTGACGAGCGCGACCAGCAGGTCGGCATGCTCGGGCCCGACCTCGTGGGCGTTGGTGACGTGGTCCCTCGGGATGATGAGCACGTGCGAGGGAGCAGCGGGGCTTATGTCCCGGAACGCGTAGGTCCGGTCGGTGGACAGGACCTCGTCGGAAGGCACCTCCCCGGCGAGGATCCTGCAGAACAGACAGTCGCTCACGGCGCTCACGCCGAGAACCTACCCGGAAGCGACACTCCTGCCCCTCTCACAGGGCTTTCATGAGAGACCGGTACCGTCGCCATCGTGCGTGTGCTCGTGGTGGAGGACGAAACCAAGATGGCCGCGCTGGTCAAGCGGGGCCTCGAGCGTGAGGGGTACGCGGTCGACGTGGCCGGCGACGGCGATACCGCCCTCTGGGCGGCTCGCGAGCACGAGTACGACGCCATCGTGCTCGACGCCATGATCCCCGGTCCCGACGGGTTCGAGGTGTGCCGGCGCCTGCGCCAGGAGGGCCGGTGGGCGCCCGTGATGATGCTGACGGCCAGGGATGCCGTCCACGATCGGGTGGCCGGCCTCGACGCCGGCGCCGACGACTACCTCACCAAGCCCTTCGCCTTCGCCGAGCTCTTCGCCCGCCTCCGGGCCATCACCCGCCGGGACACGGGCGAGCGCCCGGTGGTCCTCCAGGTGGGCGACCTCACCCTCGACCCGGTGAAGCGCCTGGTCACCCGGGACGGGCAGGAGGTCTTCCTCTCCCCCAAGGAGTTCGCCCTCCTCGAGGAGTTCATGCGCCACCCGGGCGAGGTGCTCTCCCGGGCTCGCATCCTCGAGCACGTCTGGGACTTCGCCTACGACGGGACCTCGAACGTGGTCGACGTCTACGTTCGCTACCTCCGCGAGAAGGTCGACCGTCCCTTCGGCCGGCACAGCATCGAGACGGTCCGGGGGGCGGGGTACCGCCTGCGAGAAGAGCGCAGCCACAACGGGGCCTGAAGTACGAAGGCCGCGCATGGGCCGTACAGTCGGGCGCATGCGCGGCCGTACCGACGGGCACAGGCGTGCCTGGGGCCCGCGGAGTCTGCGAGGGCGCCTCGCCCTCCTGTTCGCCATCGGCTCGGCCGTCCTGCTGCTCTCGTCGGCCGGCTCGCTGTACGTCATCCTCAACCGCCAGTTGGGCCAGGCCATCGACGAGGGCCTGCGCCAGCGCGTGACGGATATCGCCGCCGACATCGACGCGGGCGCGCTCGTCGTCCGGCCGGAGGAGCCCTTCGCCCAGCTGATATCGGCGTCGGGCACCGTGCTGGGGTCGTCGGCCACCATCACATCCTCCCGCCGGGTCCTCGGGCCGACCGAGCTGCACGAGGCACTCCGCCAAGAGTTCCGCGTGACCCGCGATGTCAACGGCCTCGGCACCAATGCCCGCCTGCTGGCCCGGCCCCACTTCGTCGGCGGGCAGGAGGTGGTGATCGTGGTGGGATCGTCGCTGGAGACGGTGAGCGTGGGCCAGCGGCGCCTGGGCCTGGCGCTCGCCATCGCCAGCCCCATCCTCATCAGCGCCATCGCCGGCGGCGGGTGGCTGCTCGCCGGCGCCGCCCTCCACCCGGTGGGACGAATGACCGAGGAGGCCGAGGTCATCTCCCTCACCGAGGAGGGACGCCGCCTCCCGCAACCGCCGGGCGACGACGAGATCGCCCGCCTCGGGCGCACCCTGAACGCCATGCTCGACCGCATCGAGGCGTCGTTCGCGCGCGAGCGCGCCTTCGTGGACGACGCCAGCCACGAGCTGCGCACGCCCCTGGCCATCCTGCGGGGCGAGCTGGAGCTGGCGCTGCTCCAGACCGACGATCCCCGCGAGATGGAACGGGCGTTGCGCAGCTCCCTGGAAGAGGCCGAACGGTTGTCACGCCTGGCCGACGACCTGCTCGTGCTGGCCCGGTCCCAGGCCGGCGGCATCCCCCTCACGCGCGAGTCGCTCGACATCCTGGCCGCCAG
Organism: Acidimicrobiales bacterium; assembly: GCA_035651095.1. GTDB lineage: Bacteria > Actinomycetota > Acidimicrobiia > Acidimicrobiales > JAUTXP01 > DASRGI01. The sequence goes on from DASRGI010000219.1 coordinate 8,451, forward strand.
CCAGAACGTGACCCGCCGCATCGGGGCGGGTGCCGGGCCGGCAGTGGTCGTCAAGGGCGAGCCCGTCGTCGCCATGGTCGACGCCGGCCGCCTCGACCAGATCCTGATGAACCTCATCGGCAACGCCCGCCGGTTCGCCAACGAGCAGGTCATCGTCGAGGTCCACCAAGCCGACGGCGTCACCGAGATCACCGTGGCCGATGACGGTCCTGGGTTTCCCTCCCACCTCCTGCCCCACGCCTTCGACCGCTTCACCCGCGGCGACCAGGCGCGGGGTCGCCACGGCGGAGGCGCCGGGCTGGGCCTGGCCATCGTGGCCGCTCTCGTGCAGGCCCACCGGGGCACGGTCGAAGCCAACAACGGCGAGCCGCTGGGCGGGGCGTGCGTGCGCGTGCGCATCCCCACGGGTGACGTCGGCCCCACCAGTCGGCGCGCGTCCATAGCCCGGTCGGCCTGAGCCGGGGCTTTCATCTGTCGTTCATCGCCTGTGTGACAAAACGAATACGCCCGCAGTCGCGCCCGGGGAATGACCGCCTCCGCGGGTGTAGGTGCGAGCGGGGCCTTCGGGTCCCAGCGCTGCGTTCCTGCCCTCCAGCAACGCAGCCGGGATGTGCCCGGGTGGACCGCCAGCCACCCGGGCGCTCTCGCGTAACGTGCCCGGTTCGTGGACGACGAGCTGCTGGCGCGCCTGCGGATCTGGTCGGCTGACGCGGCCGCGGCCGACGCCACCGCTCAGCGACGCCGGGCCCGCTCGCTGGCCGAGCAGGCGGGTGCTTCGGCCACCCTGGCCGGGCTGGCCCGGGACTGGGCCGAGCAGGGCGCAGACGTGGTGGTGCGGGTGCGGGGCGGGCGTTCGGTGCGGGGCCGGGTGGCGGCCGCCGGGTGCGACTTCTTGGCCCTCGGCGGCGGCGACGACCTTGGCAGCGGTGGCGGCGGAGGCATCGGCGGCGGCACCATCGGTAGCGGCATCGGTGGCGGCACCAGCGGCGGCGAGGCCCTGCGCCTGGTGCCGCTGGCCGCCGTGGTGCTCGTCCATGCTGGTGGCGGTACCGCCGGCGGGCCCGTGCGGCCGCCGCTCACGACCGCGCTGGTCGACGTGCTCTGCGAACTGGCCGCCGAGCGCCCAGTGGTCCACGTGCGCGTCGACGCCAGCCGCTCGGGCGTGCGGGGCCGGCTCCGGGCCGCGGGCGAGGACGTGCTCACGCTGGTGGTCGAAGACGGCGAGCGCTCGGTGGTCCACGTGCCGCTGGCCGCCGTGTGCGAGGTCGCCGTGGTGGGTTAGGGCCCGAGTGAGGGCCGGCGTTGCCGCCCGGTTCACCACCCGGTCCACGGCCCGGTTCACCGCCCGTGGCGGCCGCCGGTCGGGCCTCGCTTCAGGTCAGCCCTCGACTTCGGCCTCGACCCCTTCGCCCTCGACCCCTTCGCCCCGTAGCGGGTTGGGGTAGAGGTGCTCCAGTGAACCCGGCTTGATGCGGGAGTTCTCCAGGAAGGCGGCCACGTCGTCCTCGGTGAAGCGGATCACCCGCCCGATCTTGTAGGCCGGCAGCTGGCCTTCGTCGATCAGCCGGTAGAGGGTGCGCAGGGTGATTCCCAAACGGTCCTTGGCCTCGGTGGTGCTGAGCCAGGCGCCGGGGCGAGCCATGCCGGGATCCTACCCTGCGCTCCCCCGCCGTTCCATCTCATGGCTCCCCGTGCGCTTCTACCCCCGAATGGGGTGCAATCGGGGCTTTCACCAGGATCGGCGCGCGGGTGGGTGAAAGCAACGGACCATGCTGGAGGGCACCGCCACCCGAACGCGCCCGGGCACCGGCGAGGACGGTCGCGAGTCGAGCGCCGCCCCGATGCGCTCCGTGCGCCGACGCCGGCCGCTGCCGGGCGGGCGGGCCGTGGTCGGCGCCTTGCTCGTCACCGTGGCAGCCATGGGCACCTATGTCGCCGCGTCCGGTGCCAACGCCGACCCCCGCCACCCCTACCTCGTGGCCCGCGCCGACCTGCCTCTCGGCCACCGAATCACCCGAGGCGACCTGGCCGCGGGCCGCATGCAACTGCCGGCCTACCTCAGTCGTGGGCACGCCTTCTCTCCCGCCGAGGCTCGCCGGGTGATCGGCGCCGTCACCCTCGGGCCCATCGCCCGGGGTGAGCTCATCCAAGCCGCGACGCTGTCGCCACCCGGTGCCGGCCCCCACCAACTGTCGTTCGCCATCGAAGCGGCCCGAGCCGTGGGCGGCTCGCTGCGGCCGGGCGAGTCGGTCGACGTGCTGGCCACGGTCCGGGGCGCGGCCGACGGCACCACCGCCGCCGTGGTCCGCGGCGCCCGGATCGTCGCTGTCCGCCGCACCGGCGGGTTGTCCGGCGGCGACGGCCTGGTCGTCACCGTGCAAGTCGCCACGCCCGACGACGCCCTGGCGCTCGCCCACGCCGTCGACGCCGGCGAGGTCACGCTGGTGCGGTCGTAGTGGCGGGCGAGCGCTATGTGCTGCTCGGGCTGGCGCCCGCCCGCGCCGAGTGGTTCGCGGCGGTGGCCCGGTGGGCGACGGCGGCGTCCATCCCCGCCGAGTTCGTGAAGTGCGTGTCCGCGGAACAGGTGCGGGCTCGGCTGGCGTCGGGGCGGGCGTTCTCGGCCCTGCTCGTCGACGGCGATGCGCCCGCCCTCGACCGGGACCTGCTGGCCGCCGCCGGCCGGGCCCGCTGCGCGGTGGTCGTCGTCGACGGCAACCGCCCCGGCCGTGACTGGCCCGGCCTGGGCGCGGCGGCCGTGCTGCCCCGCCGGTTCGGGCCCGAGCAGCTGGTCGAGGTACTGGTCGCCGGCGCTCGGCTGATCAGTTCCGGAGCCAGCGCGGTCGTGGTCGACCCGCCCGCGCCGGTAGCGGCGGGGCCGACCGCGTGGGTGGCGGCGTGCTGCGGCCCCGGCGGCACGGGCGCGTCGACCGTCGCCATCGCTTTGGCCCAAGGCCTGGCCCGCGAGCACGGCGGCGTCCTGCTCGCCGACTTCGCCCGCCACGCCGAGCAGGCGGTGTTGCACGATGCCGGCGACATCGTGCCCGGCGTGCAGGAGCTGGTCGACGCCCACCGCACCCGCCGGCCGTCGCCCGCCGAGGTGCGGTCCCTGGCATTCGCCGTCCACGAGCGGGGCTACGACCTGTTGCTCGGGCTGCGCCGATCCCGAGCATGGTCGGTGTTGCGGCCCCAGTCGGTGGCGGGCGGGTTCGAGGGACTGGGCCGCGCCTACCGGCACGTGGTGGTGGACACCGACACCGACCTCGAAGGCGAGCCGGACGGCGGCTCGGCCGACGTCGAGGATCGCAACGTGCTGGCCCGCACGGCCGTGTCCGGCGCCCATGTCGTGTTCGCCGTCGGGGTTCCCGGCGTGAAGGGCGCCCACTCGCTCGTGCGGGTGCTCAACGAGCTGTGCGACTTCGGTGTGCCCGCGGACCGGGTCGTCCCCGTGGTCAACCGCGCGCCCCGGCACCCCCGGGCCCGGGCCGAGGTGGCCGCCACCGTCACCCGCCTGGCCCCACCCGGCGTGCGCCAGGCCGTGTGCCTCGCCGACCGGCCGGTGGACGAACTGCTGCGCCACGGTGCCCGACTGCCGATTGGCCTCACCCAACCGTTGGTGCGGGCACACGCCGGCGCCCTGGCCGCGCTGGAGCCGCTCGGCCCGCGTGTGCGCGCACCCGGCGTGTCCCAACCCGAGCGCATCGCCCCCGGGTCGTTGGGATCGTGGGAGGAGGACGCCGGATGACCGAGTGGGTGGCGCCGCTCGTGGAGGTGGAGCAGGCCGTGCAGCGGCGGGCCAAGGACGTGGCTCTCGACCTCTCGTCGGCCGACGGCCGGGCCCACCTGCGCAAGCTCATCGCCGAGGAGGTGGACCGCTGGACTGACGACTTCAAGCGGGGCCTCCGGACGGTGGACCTGACCGACCCCGCCATGGTGGCCGAGCGCGCCTATCGCAACCTGGCCGGGTACGGCCCGCTGGAACCGCTCCTCGCCGACGACGACGTGTGGGAGATCATGGTCAACGGACCCGACCAGGTGTTCGTCAAGCGCCACCGGGGGCCGAGCGGCTACCACGACGAGGTGTTCCACGACGACGACCACGTCATCCGCACGCTCACCAAGATCCTGGACGACGCCGCCGGGTCGCACCGCAAACTCGATCCTGCCGAGGGCCTGCAGGACGCGCAGCTCGACACCGGCGCCCGGCTCCACATCGTCCACGGCGACGTGGCCAAGGACGGGCACGTGCTCGTCAACATCAGGCGCTTCACCGGGGTGACGTTCACCCGGCTGGACGAGCTGGTGGAGCGGGACATGCTCGACGTCGTCGTCGCCCGGTTCTTGCGGGCCTGCGTGCGGGCCCACAGCTCGATCGTCTTCGCCGGCGCGCCGGGCTCGGGCAAGACCACGCTCCTCAGCTGCTGCGCGGCGGAGCTCGACCCCACCCTGCGAGTCGTCGTGGCCGAGGAGGTCTTCGAATGCCAGCTCCCGTTGCCCAACGTGGCCCACATGCAGACCCGGCCGGCCCGGGTCGACCGCCCCGCCGTCGACCTGCGCCGGCTGGTAGCAGGGTTCCTCCGCATGGCACCCGACGTGGCCGTGGTGGGCGAGGTCCGGGACCGGGAGGCACTGCCGCTCTTGCTCACCCTGTCGTCCGGGGTGCAGGGCTTCACCACGCTGCACGCCGGATCGGCCCGCCAGGCGCTCACCCGGTTGCGCTTCATCTGCCAGCTGGCCGACACGCGAAGCGAGCTGCCGCTGGCCGCCCTCAACGCGCTGGTGAGCGAGTCGGTCGACCTGGTCGTGCACTGCGCCCGCCACGGGGACGCCGTGCGGGTCATGGAAGTGCTGGCGGTCGAAGACCAGCAGGGCGGCCCGGCGGCCACCGCCTTCACCGTCACCGAGCTGTTCCGCCGGGCGCGCCCCGATCTCCCGCTGCGGTGGACGGGCAACCTGCCCGTGCGCCTGGGCCGGGCCGTGGAAGCGGCGGGTGACGACGTCCGCTCGTTGGTCGGCGGCCAGGAGCGCTGAGGCACCGCCCATGCCCGCCATCCTCGCCCTGGTGGCCGCGGCCGGCGCGTACTTCCTGTACACCGCGGTCGTGCTGGGATGGCACGGTGTCGGCATGGGCCCGGCGGCGCGGCCTGGTCCCGATCCGGCTGGTGGCCCGTCCGCTCGGTGGGCGCGCCAAGGCCGCGACTGGCTCGCCCAAGCCGGCCTGCAGGGCGTGCGCGTCCGGTCGTTCGCGACCGTGATGGCCGCACTGTTCCTGGTCGGTGCCGTGGCCGCGTGGACGCTCTTCGGCGCGCTGCTGCCAGCAGTGGTGGCCGGCCTCTTCGCCGCCTCGTTCCCGCCCGCGTCGTACCGAGCCCGGCGCAACCGGCGCCGCGCCGATGCCAGCGAGGCCTGGCCGCGCCTGATCGAGGAGATCCGGCTCCAGACTGCCTCCCTCGGCCGCTCGGTGCCCCAAGCGCTGTTCGACGTCGGGCGGCGCGCCCCCGAGGAACTGCGGGGCGCGTTCGCCGTGGCCGAGCGCGAGTGGCTCCTCACCACCGACCTGCCTCGAACCGTGGCCGTCCTCAAGCAGCGCTTGGCCGACCCCACTGCCGACGCTGCGTTGGAGACGCTCGTGGTCGCCCATCACGTGGGCGGATCGGACCTCGACCGCCGGCTGGCCGCGCTCCGGGAGGACCGCGTGCAGGACGTGCAGGGCCGTAAGGACGCCCGGGCCAAGCAAGCAGGCGTGCGCTTCGCCCGCCGGTTCGTGCTGGTCGTGCCCGCGGGCATGGCGCTGGCCGGCCTGTCCATCGGCACGGGCCGCGCCGCGTACCGAGCCCCCGCCGGGCAGCTGGCCGTCGTGCTCGGACTGCTGGTGGTCGTGGCCTGCTGGGCGTGGGCCGGCCGGCTGCTGCGGCTGCCCGAGGAGGAGCGGGTGTTCCATGAGTGAGCATGCCGCCGGGCTCGCTGCCCGCCTGTTGTTGGCCTCCGCACTCACGCTGTGGGTAGGCCTTACGCTGCTGCTGTCGCGCCTGCGATGGTTTGCCCGTGTCCCGCTCACCGAGCGCCTGCGGCCGTACGCGCCGGGCGGGTTGGGAGCATCCCGCCGCCGCGGCTTCCGAAGCGTCGAGACGCTCGCCGACGTGGTGGCGCCGTTGGCCCGGACAGCGGGCGACCGCCTGGCCCGGGTGGTCGGCGTGACCGAGCAGCTGGCCCTCCGGCTGGAGCGCATCCACTCGGCCCTCGACGTCACCGCCTTTCGCATGCGCCAGCTCGGCTGGGCGGTGGCCGGCTTGGCTGCCGCTGCTGGCGTGGCGGCGGCCACCCGCCCCTCGCCTGCGGTCGTCCTGCTGCTGCTCGCGGGCGCGCCCGTGCTCGCCTTCCTGGTGCTCGAGCAACACGTGGCGTCTGCTTCGTCCCGGTGGCAACGGCGAGTGTTCCTGGAGCTCCCGGTGGTGGCCGAGCAGCTGGCCATGCTGTTCTCGGCCGGCTACTCGCTGGGCGCCGCCCTCAATCGCCTGGCCGAGCGGGGCCACGGTTGCTGCGCCACTGATCTCCGACAGGTGATCCGGCGCGTCCACCAGGGCCTGTCCGAGACCGCGGCCCTGCAGGAGTGGGCGTCCGTCGTGCGGGTTGACGCCGTCGACCGCCTGGTGCCGGTCCTCGCACTCCATGGCGAGACCGGTGACTTGGGCCGGCTGTTGTCCGAGGAGGCTCGGGCCATCCGTCGGGAGGTCCAGCGTCGGGCGATCGAGGAGATGGAACGACGGGGCCAACTGGTGTGGGTGCCCGTCACCGTGGCCACGCTCGTGCCCGGCGTGATCTTCCTCGCCGTCCCCTTCGTCGAGGCCCTGCGCCTCTTCTCCGGAAGCTGACCCAGGAGGGAACCCATGTCCGAACACGTCCTTCGCGCCTATGTGTGGCAACAGTCGCTGCGAGCTGCCCTGGTGGCCCGCCTCACGCCCGGCGACGCCGGCGAGGGGGTGATCTCGGCCGCCATCGCCGTGTTGGTGATGGCGTTTCTCGGCGTGCTCATGTGGCAGCTGTTCGGCGACACGCTCCGGCGAGCCAATGGCAACGTCAACAACCGCCTCGACCAGCTCAAGTAGGCGGTCGAGCGGGCAGCACGGCCTGGTTGCGCCACGGGACGCGGGAACGGGCGTGATCGGTACGGCCATGGGCGCCGGCGTGTTCCTGGTCCTCCTGCTGTTCGCCACCCAGGTGCTGTTCGGCCTGTACGTGACGTCGGTGGTGGGGGCGGTGGCGTACGACGCCGCCAAGTCCGCCGCCGGTGCCGATGCGGGCGTGGATGCCGCCGGCGACACCGCCGCATTGACCCAACGGGCCCGGGACCGCTTGGGCGCGCTCGGCCCCGCCGCTGCCTTCAGCTGGCGGCGCGACGACGACCGCGTGGCGTTGACCGTGCGGATCCCGGGGCCGGGGGTGCTCCCGCCCTTCTTCCGTCGCGATGTGGTGCGCACGGTGCGCGTGCGTGTCGAGCGGGTGCGATGACGGGGGACGACTGTGGCCAGGTCGGCGGCATCGAGGGCTTGGTGTTCGGCGTGCTGATCTTCGTGCTGGGCACGCTGGTCGTGGTCAACGCGTGGAACGTGGTCGACGCCAAGCTCGCAGTGACGGCCGCGGCGCGCGAGGCAGCGCGCGCCTACGTGGAGGCACCCGACGAGGCCAGCGCGAACGGCGCGGCCCAGCGCGCCGCGGCCGAGGCGTTGCAGGGCCACGGCCGGCGGCCGGAACGCATGGAGGTGACCCGGCTGCGCGGCACCTTCGCCCGTTGCTCCCGGGTGGTGCTGGAGGTCCGCTACCCGGTGCCGCTCGCGGCCGTGCCGCTCATCGGCGCGCAGGGCGGGCTGACGGTGACTGCCCGCCACGCCGAGGTCGTCGACCCCTATCGCAACGGGCTGGCCGGCGCCGCCGACTGTGCCGGTGCCTAGCTCGCCGTCGCCCGCCACCGGGCGGGACACGCAGGCCGGGAGCGTGCTGATGCTCGTTCCCGCCGCCGTGCTGGTACTCGTCATCCTCGCCTCCATCACCGTCGATGCTGCTGTTGCCTTCCTGGGCCAGCGGGAGCTGACGAATGCCGCCGCGGCGGCGGCCAACGACGCGGTGACGGCCGCGCTGTCGGACGTCGCCTTCTACCGGGGTGCCGCAGGCCTACCGTCGGGCAGCCTGCTGATCGATCCCGGGCGGGCCAGGGAGGTGGCCCGCCACGCCGTGGCCGCCCGGGCCGGCCGGGGGGTCCGGATCGACGACGTGGCCGTCGACCTGTCGCCCGCGGGCGACCAGGTGTGCGTAACCGTCCGGGGTGAGGTGCCGTACGTGTTCGCCCCCGCCCTCCCGTTCGCGGCCCATCACGCTCGGGTGCGTGGGCAGGCGGGCGCCACGGCCGTGCCCGGGGACGCCACCGCCCGCGTGCGACGGTCGCCATGCGGGCCCGCCGACTGATCGCCCGCCCTCGTCTGCCCTGCCGGTGCCCTGCACGCTCGCCTGCATGACCATCGGTAACGTCCACAGATTTTCGCTATTCCCTCTTGCTTGGAATTATTTTTCGTGTTATTCCATGTCTCGTGAATGCCATCAGCACTCCGGACGCAATCGCCTCGGCCACGGCATCCGTCGCCGACGCCCTTGCCGCGCTCCACGCCTCGGGGCGGGCCCACGGCTCGGTGGATGGCGACCATGTCGAGCTGCACGCCGACGGCACCGGCGTGCTCCATCCCCCCTCGGCTGCGGCGGGGCCGCGGCCGTGCTCGCCACCGGAGGACGTCGGCGGCTTGGGCGCCCTGCTCGCGGCCCTCGTCGACGGGTGCAGTGCCGCAGGCCACGCGCCCCCGAGCCTCACCCGTCTCGCCAATCTGGCCCGACTGGCGGTGGCGGACGACATCACCACCCGGCCCACAGCGGCGGCCTTGGCCGCCCTCCTTCGCGCCACTCGCGCGCCCACGGTCCTCCCCGGCTTGGAGCCGTCGCCTCGTCGCCCTGCCCCCCGCAGGCGAGGCGACGGCCCGCCGGGGTGGTGGCACCGTCTGGCCGCCGGAACCGCGGTCGTGGTCCTCGCCGGCGCGTGCGCCCTCGCCTTCGTTCCTCGCGGGCACGCACATACGAGCGCGCCTGCGCCTGCGCCTGCGCGTGCCCCCGCGCCTGCGCCCGCTGCAATCGCCTCGACCCCGGAGCCCGGTTCGGCGCCCGCCGGTCCCAGCCGGGTCTGGCCGGCCGTCGCCTTCCGGGACGGCGTGCTCACCACCGGAACCAGTCGCTTCACGGTCGGCCAACGAGACGACGTGGTCATCGCCGGCGACTGGGCCTGCTCGGGCACAGCCACGCCTGCGCTCCTCCGCCCGGCCACCGGCGAGGTCTACGTCTTCCCGTCCTGGCCCGGGGCAGGGCAACGGGTGGCGGGCCGGCTGGTCGCCACCGTCGCGGGGGCGGTGGGACTGCGCCCGTCCCGAGTCACTACTGACCGGTGCGCACACCTCTCGGCCCTGAGCGGGGACGGCGGCGTCGTTCCCGTCGACACCGGAGCCCTGCGGTGAAACGGCTTGCAGCCGTAGCTGCGTGCGCCCTCTGGGTCACGGCCATCATCGGCGCCATGGCGCTCGCGCGCGCCCTCCCCACCGCCGCCCCGCCGGCCGACGTGGCCGGCCTCCGCCTCTGGATCGCCGAGCAACCGCCGGCCACCACGCTGGTCGCCCTCCTGCGCGTGCCCGTTCTGGTGGGCGGGTGGTACCTGCTGGCGGTGACGGCGCTCGGGGCGGGTGGCCGGCTCGTACGCCTGCGCCCGCTGGCCCGCCTGGCCGACACCGTCACGCTGCCGCCCTTGCGCCGGCTCCTCGACGTTGCCCTGGGCGCCACGGCCACGCTCGTGGCAGTGGCCGGTCCGGCGGGCGCAGCACCACCGGTTCGGGCCGCCCCGATAACGACGGTGCCGAGCCCGCCACCAATCCTCCGGCCCTTCGAGGAGCCCGAGACCACCATCCCCGTGTACGGCGAGGAGCCCGGAACACCGGCGGCACCTGGCGGTGACGGGGCGCCCGACGCCGCTCCCGTGCCCGAGCCCGACGCCGGCCCAACGCTGCCCCCGGCGCCGGCGCCACCGGCCATCGACCCACCGGCCATCGACCCATCGGCCATCGACCCCGCGACCACTATGGCGACCACCGGCCCCAGCCCGAGCCAAGGCGGAACCCCGCTACCGCCGCCCGTTGCGACCGCGCCGTCGCCCGCCGCGACGTCACCGGCGCCCTCACCCGAATCGGCGCCCGTCCCGGCGGCGGCCGCCACCTGGACGGTCATGCCCGGCGACAACTTCTGGCGGGTGGCCGAACGGCTCCTCGCCGGTTCGTGGTCGCGCCGTCCCTCGATCCCGGAGGTTGCTCGCTACTGGCGCACCGTCATCGACGCCAATCGGGCGCAGCTCGTTCGCGCCAACGATCCGAGCCTCGTCCTCCCCGGTCAAGTGCTGGCCGTGCCCCCACTGCCGGCGGAGCCCCGGCCATGAGCGGGCCCGGGCGCCGGTTCAGCGGAGCCGGACGGCTACCTCGTTGGCGAGGAGACGGCCGGCTGCGGTCAGCACCAAGCGGTCCCCCCGGCGCTCGATCAGGCCGGCCACGGCCGCCTCGTCGCCGGCCAGCGTCCCCGCCGGCACCCCTTCCGCCGTGCGCAGCGACAGCTCCAGTGCCTCGACGCGCCGCCCGTCGGCGTCCAGGACCTCCTCGCCCGCCACCGGAGGCACGCCCGCCCGGACCAGCGAGATGTAGCGCTCAGGCGTGCGCACGTTCCACCACCGGCGGCCGGCCCGGTGGGAGTGGGCCGCGCAGCCGATCCCGCGGTAGTCGCCCTGGCGCCAATAGAGGAGGTTGTGCTGGCACTCGTGCCCGGGCCGGGCCCAATTGGAGATCTCGTACGACAACAGCCCGGCGGCGGTCAGTCGCGCCTCGGCCAAGAGGTACTTCTCGGCCTGGTCGTCGTCGTCGGGATGGCGGGCAGGGTCGGCGGCCAGCGGCGTGCCCGGCTCCACGGTGAGCGCGTAGGCGCTCACATGCGCGGGCGGCGGGTCGAGGGCGAGCACGGCGTCGAGGGTGGCGACCCAGTCGGCCACCGACTCGCCTGCCCCGCCGTAGATCAGATCGACGTTCCAGCTGGCGAAGCCGGCGGCCGCGGCCAGGTGGACGGCTCGGCGCACGTTGTCGGGATCATGGGTGCGGCCCAGGCCGGCCAACACGTGGGGCACCATCGACTGCACGCCGAACGAGAGACGGGTCACACCCGCGCCCCGGTAGGCGGCGAGCAGCTCGGCCGACACCGTGTCGGGGTTGCACTCGACGGTGACCTCGGCGCCGGGCTGGCGGGTGATGGCGTCCAGGATGCCGGTGAGCAGAGCCGCCGGAAGCCGTGAGGGCGTGCCCCCGCCGAAAAAGACCGACGTGGCCGCGGGCAGGTCGTCGGCGGCGTTCCCGGCAGCGGCGGCGAGCTCAGACACGCACGCGGTCGCATAGTCATGCATCAGCTCGTCCCGGTCGGTCCAGGTGGCGAAGGCGCAGTAGTCGCACCGGCGCGCGCAGAACGGCACGTGTACGTAGACGCCGAAGGGGGTGGAGGGTCCGCCCACAGAACCGGATGGTACGGCGACGGCTGCCGCCGAGGTGGCGGCGGCACAGGGTGCCAGCGGCTGGCGCCGCGCCGGGATCAGGCGTTCAGCCGGAGGCCGAGGTCGTCCAAGCGGCGGCGCATGCCGTCGGCGGACATGTCGAACAGGCAACCGATGGCCCGCACGTCCTCGGAGCGGATGGTGATCATCCGGCCGTTGAAGTCCTGGCGCTGCACCTGGATCATGCCCAGGTAGCGGCGCAGCAGCTCGCGCTCGGGCGCGGTGACCGCCTCCAGGCGGGTGAGGTCAATGGTCACCCGGCCGTCGTCGGGGCCGAGGCGACCGTTTTCAGCAGTGGTGGCCGCGCTGTCGCTTTCGCCCGCGCCGGCGGCCCAGGGCGCGGCGCCGCCGCTGTCCCGGGGCAGCAACTGGTCGACCGGAACATTGTAGAAATCTGCCAAGCGCTGGAGCCGGGGAACGGAGATCGAGCGCTCACCCCGCTCGTAGGCGCCCAGCACGGAGGCCTTGAACTCCTGGTGTGAGGCAGCCTCCACCGCCTGCAGTGACAGACGCTTCTGCTTACGGACAGCTCGCAGTCGCTCGCCCACGCGTTGCGCATAGCTGCTGGGCATCGACTCTTCGATCACCTCACACCCCCTTCCTCGGCAAGTGTACGCTCACTCTGTGTCACCGAGGAAACTACTCGTCGTGACTTTGGACAATTTTTCCGCGCAGAGCGCACAAGAGCACCGCTGCTGCCATCGTGGCAGTTTCCGCCCGCAAGATGGTGGAACTCACACAAACGTGCCCGACATCAAGGGCCAATTCCTCGGGTGACCACCCGCCTTCGGGCCCGATGAACACGGTGGGGAAGGCCAGCGACAGCGGTTCCCCGCCCGGCTCGGCCAGGGCCAGCCGGCCACCCGCGGGGCTACCCGCAGGACCACCCGCAGGGCAGCCGCTGCGCACGCGCGCCATCGCCGCGTCCAGCGCGCCGATCTCCCGCACCTCGGGCAGCCACACTCGCCGGCTCTGCATGGCCGCCTCCACCGCCACCCGCTCCAGTCGATCGCGGTTGCGGGCCGCCTTGTCCCCGTCCCACCGCACCACCGAGCGGGCCGATGTGAACGGCACGATCACGTCCGCGCCGACCTCGACGAGCTTCTGCACGGCCCACTCCGGCCGGTCGCCCTTGACCGGAGCGAACCCCACGGTGATCACCGGCTCTGGGCGTGCTTCCGTGCTCACCTCGCCAGCGGGCTCGAGCCCGGCGCCACCCCGGAACGCGCACGACCGCCACGAGCCCAGCCCGTCGCTCACGGTCACGGTCTCGCCCGCTCGCAACCGCAGCACCCGCTGGAGGTGGTGTCGGTCGTCGTCCCGCAGTTCCGGCGCGGCCACGTCGGCCACGAAGACGTGGGCGGCCGACGCCCGCAGGTCCCGCTCCGCCCTACTTGAAGGCACTGCGGATCTTGGAGAACAGCCCGCCTTCGACGGGTGCGATCTCTTCGCCCCGCTCGGCTGCGACTTGCCGCAGAAGCTCCTCCTGGCCCGACGTGAGCCCGGTGGGCGTGTCCACCACCAGCTGCACGAGCAGGTCGCCCCGCCCCCGGCCGTCGACGTGGGGGACGCCCCGGCCCCGCAACCGGAACACCCGTCCCGTCTGCGTGCCGGCGGGCACCACCAGGTCCTCGTCGCCGTCGAGCGTCTGGAACGGGATGTGGGCGCCGAGGGCGGCCTGGGTCATGGCCACGTGCAACTCGTGCACCAGGTCGTAGCCCTGGCGGACGAAACGGGCGTGCTGTCGCACGTTCAAGTGCACGTACAGGTCCCCCGCAGGACCACCCCGGGGACCGGCCGCGCCCCGGCCCGACAGGCGCAGGGTGGCACCGTCGTCCACGCCCGCCGGGATCTCGATGAGCAGGGAGCGTTCCTCGGTACGGCGGCCGTCGCCCCGGCAGTCGGGGCAGGGGCTGGCGATCTCCTCGCCGGTGCCACCGCACTGCGGGCACGGCGTCGACGTCACCATCTGCCCCAGCAGCGACTGGCGCACCCGGCGGATCTCCCCCGCGCCCCGGCACTGCGAGCACGTGGTGGGCGTCGTGCCCGCCCGGGCGCCGCTGCCGGAACAGGTGGCGCACGTGAGAGGCAGGCGCACGGCGACCTCGTGCTGCGCCCCGAACACCGCTTCCTCGAAGTCGATGGTGACCCGCACCTCGGCGTCGGCACCCCGCGGGTGGCCGCCCCGCCCGCCGAAGCCGCCGCCGGCGCCGCCGCCGAAGGGGCTGCCGCCGAAGAACGCCTCGAAGATGTCACCGAAACCGAACGGGTCGCCGGCTGCGCCTGCCCCGCCCGGCCCGGGCCCGGCGCCGGTGCCCCGCAGGCCCTCGGGCCCGAACATGTCGTACCGGCGGCGGCGCTCGGGATCGCGCAGCGTCTCGTACGCCAGGGTGACTTCCTTGAAGCGCTCCTCGGCCGCCTTGTCCGGGTTGGTGTCGGGGTGCAGCTCCCGGGCCAACTGGCGGTAGGCCCGCTTGATCTCGTCCTCGGACGCGCTGCGCGACACGCCCAACAGTTCGTAGAAGTCGGACACCATCGCCGGTTTAGCCCTCGCTCAGGTGCTTGCCCAGCCGCTGGCTGACCACTGCAACCGCCGCCATGGCTTCGGGGTAGTTCATGCGCGTCGGGCCCAAGACCCCGATGCTACCGGCCCGCTCCCCCTCGACCTCGTAGGGCGCCACGATCAGAGCGCACTCCGACAACGGCTGGTACCCGTGCTCCACGCCGATGGCGACGGACAGGCCGCGGTCGAGCATGTCACGCAGCAGGCTCACCACGACGTACTGCTCCTCGAGGATGCCGAGCACCTCGCGCACGGTGTCGACGGCGTCGAAGGCCCGGGCCATGCGAGACGAGCCACCCACGAAGACGTGGTCGGGCTCGTCGTCGTGGACCCGCAGGGCGTTCATGGCCGCCCGCACCAACTCGTCGGTGGCGGCGTCGCCCGTCTCCAGCACCGTGCCCAGGGTGCCGAGCGGGCGGCCGACCAGGTTGCGGTTCAGGGCCGCGGTGGCCGCGCCCAGCCGCTCGTCGCCCGTCTCCTCCTTGAACTCCAGCGTGCGCTTCTCGACCACGCCGTTGGACAGAACGGCGACGACCAGCGCGATCCGGGGCCCCAGACCCACGAGCTGGACCGACCGGATGGTGGCGGCCTCGTGGGGCGGGCCGACGACCACGGCCGCGTAGTTGGTGAGGTTGGACAACAAGCGGCTGGTGTCGGCCAGCATCCGCTCCAGCTCGCCGTGGGCGGCCCGGAAGAAGTCCCGCACCTGCTGGCGCTTGCCCGGGTCGAGCGTGCCCGGAGCGGTGATCTGGTCGACGAAGAATCGGTAGCCCTTGTCCGTGGGGATGCGGCCGGCGCTGGTGTGGGGCTGCACCAGGTAGCCCTCGCGCTCAAGCACGGCCATCTCGTTGCGCACCGTCGCCGGCGACACGCCCAGTCCGGCCTCGTGGACGACGTGGCCGGACCCGACGGGCTGCGCCGTGTCGATGTACTCCGACACCACGGCTCGGAGTATGGCGGCCTTACGTTCGTCCAGCATCGCTGGCACTCGATTGTACCGAGTGCTAACGGATTCCGGGCGCGTCCCCCGGGAAGCGGCCGCCTCAGGGAGCCTCGGGCGCCGCCTTCTTGGTCGCTCCCGCCGCCTTCTTGGCCGGTGCCTTCTTGGCGGCACCGGCCTTCTTCACCGGCGTGGCGTGGTCGTGATCGTGGGCCTCGCCGGCGTGCTCCTGCTCGAAGTTCTCGTGCGGCCAGTGGGCGTGGTTGACCTGGGCGTGGTCGTGCTCGTGGTCGTGCTCGGAGCTGAGATGGTCGAATCCGCCCGCCATGCGGTTGTGGTTGTGCGTCACGTGGTAGTGCCGGTGGTTGTGCACGACGGCGCCATGCTCGTGCTGCTCCCACTGGGCATGCTGCTCGTGACCCTCGGCCATTGGTCCTCCGTCTCGGTTGCGGTTTCCCGGTACCTACCCAACCGGACCGGTTTCTTCTCAGGCCGAGTGGGGCTCGACCAGCAGCACCAGCGCTCCCTGCGGGGCGGGGATGGTGACGTCGAGCCCCGACGCCAACTGGGCGGACGTGACCGTGCCCACGACCTCGCTCGACGGCGCCGCCACCAGGTCGTACGTGCGATCGGCGGGCACGCCGCGGAGGGCGACGGTCGCCGTGTCCGTGGCCGCGCCTTGACGGAACGCCAGCATCGCTCCCCTGCCACCGGGCACCGACGCGTCCCACGACTGGAGGGCCGTCCACCCGCCGTGCAGCGGGTCGTCCAGCAGGGGGAACACGACGCCGGTGAGCTCGGCCAGGTGGGCCCGCCGGAAAGCCAGCCACTCCGACGCCCCCTGCACGACCCATTCGGGCAGATCGCGCGCGTCGGTGAAGAACGTCGGGTGGGACAGCAGGGCAGCGGCCATGGCGGTTTCGACGGAAGCGCTGTCGAACTGGCGGAGGTTGCCCAGGAAGTGCTGCCCGAGCGTGGACGCCGGCACCCACGGCGACAGGTCCCAGATGTTGTGGAGCAACTGGGCAACGCTGACCGCTCCGTTCTGGAACCAGCTCGGCCCCCGGCTCACCGACTCGAACGGGAACAGCCGGTAGTCGTTGGTCTCGTCGATCTCGAAGGTGACCTTGGGATAATCGGCCTCGAGCTTGTCGAGCATGGCCACGAAGCGGTCGTGGAAGTCGTACATGTCACCCTGGCCGGCGCAATCCAGCCAGACCAGGAAGTCGAACTTGAAGTACGACACGCCCCAGTTGTCTATGGCGTTGCGGATGCGCCCCTCCACGTACGGGAGGGCGTTGGGTCCCCATGGACCCAGGCCGGCTTCGTTGGACCCACTGCCCGGCTGGGCCACGTTGTCGGCCACCAGCGGCGTGCCGATGGGTTGGCACACCCAGTCGGGATGTCGTTTGAAGGCCGTCGACGCCGGGTTGAAGAACGTGGGGCTCATCCAGAGCCCGAGGCGCATGGGAGCGATCGTCTGGCGCACGGCTGCGAAGTGGTCGTCGGGGAAGCGGGCCGGGTCGGGCACCCAATCGCCCGACTGCCCCTGCCATCCGTCGTCGAGGATGAACGTCTGCACGCCCAGCCGCCGGGCGACGGGCGCCACCTGTTGGACGGTGGCGAAGTCCATGTCGTCCTTGGCGCCGGTGGAGATGCGGTTGGTGTCGGTGCCGTTGGAGTTGAAGGTCACGTCCTGGTCGAACGGGCGCTGGCGGTGGCCCACCAGGTAGTCGTGGAACTGCCAGGCCTCGTCGTCGGCGTTGGTCCCGAAGCCCACGAACGTGGGGGCGAGGGCGAAGGGCGTGCCCGGTTGCAGCAGACGGGCTCGGCCTGCCGGCACCGCGGTGGGGTTCTCGGCGTGGGCGTTCTCCTCCAGCGGTCCGAGGCTGATGACGTCGCGCGTGAGGTCCACCGATGCGCTCGCGGCGGCGCCGTCGTAGGCGGCGCGGGACGAGGGCAGGTCGTTGCGCTCCAGCTCCACGAAGGCGATGCGACCGGAGGGGTCGGCCACGGAGACGTACTGGCCGGCGCCCTCCAACGCCTGCCCGGCGGGAGCGGTGCGCGTGTCCCGCCACGTACCCGCCCGGGGATCGCCCACGGCGACGGGCGCGCCCGGCCAGTTGCCCCCGGTGCGCCAGTCGGCACCGGCCCGGAACGAGGAGACGGACGGCGCCACGCCGCCACCCGCGCCCAGCGTCTCCAGGCGGGCGCCGGTGAGCGCCAGTGGCACCGCGCTCGTGACCGTCGTCTGCGTGCGGAACCCGGCCACGCCGTCGTAGGCGTCGACGACGCGCTGGACGGTGAGCGCGGACCCGGGCCCGGCCAGCGACATCGTCACGCGGATGCCGTGGTCGACGGGCGCCAGCGACACGGCCGTCACCGAGAACGAGTGGCTGGGCAGGCGCCCGGCCGACAGGGCCAACTCGAAGTCGTCGACGTGCTCGCCCCACGTACGGCCGCCCTCGCGCTCGTCGACCAGCGACGCTGTCTGGAAGGCGCCCCGATCCCACGTGCGCTCCACCTCGTCGTTGCCCAACGTGACCGACGACATCGTGACCGACGCGTACACGCCATCGACCCGGAGTTCGTCACCGGCCGGTCCGCCCCGCGCCGCGGGCAGGCCGGTGACCGCCAGGAGGACGCCGAGCGCGGCAGCCAGCGCCCTCCCGCGCGTCACTGCCCGGAGTACGGCGTCACCGTGGTTACCAACGGCTTCTCCAGACCGCGGCCGTACAGCTCGCCGACGTTGCCCGGGTCCTCGTTGAGGATGACCCGGCGCTGGTCGGCGTCGATCTCATCGACGGGCACGGTGAGGGTGGCGTTGTCCGAGTCGGCGATCAACAGGATGTGCACGCCGTGGGTGCCGATGTCGCCCTGGTAGAAGTGATCGGCGGGCAGGTTGTTGGCAGCCAGGTAGGCGGCCGGGTCGCCGTACTCCGGCTTCCAGCACTCGCGCGGGTTGCCGTTGGCATCGACACCCGGGTCGGTGTGCTTCGGGTTGACGTGCAGGCCCGGGTCGCTGCCCGTACCGTCGTCGAAGCAGGCGTCATCCCGGTAGTAGGGCGTGGTGACGAGCGTGTAGGCCGCGCCCGCCGTCACCTGCTTGATGGTGGTGCGGTCCACGAACGTGCCCCAGGGACCGGACGTCTGCTCCCACGCCAACGTGCCCTGCGGTCCCGACAGCGTGGGGTCGACGATATCGACGTCGTTGTTGATGCACGCGTGGCCGGTCGGGTCACCCGAGCAGTTGTCGGGCGGGTTGCCCGCGCTCACGCCGCCGTTCACCTGCTGGTCGACGGGGGCGATGCCGGTGACGTCGTCCGACTGGTAGCGCGCCCCGTCGGGACCGAGGTGCACGTGGCCGTTGCCGAACACCTCGTCGTTCTTGCCGTCGATGGGCACGCCGTTCGGCACGAACGGGTTGGAGTACCGCGTCATCTTCGAGGCGTTGTAGTCCCACTGGCTGTAGATGCCGTCGCCCGGCGGGATGACGTGCACGCGCAGGTTGTCGAGCTCGTGCATCTCACTGCGGTAGAAGATCTCGGTGCGGATGTTGTTGGTGGACGAGTCGGCACCCCACGTGGCCCGGATCACCCGCACGGGACCAGCCCGCCAGCCCATGAGCATGGACGAGCCGCCCCAGTTGTTGACCTCCTCCTCGTAACCGCAGCACGGCGTCTCGCCGCCCGGCCGCTGCTGGAAGGCGCGGGCCTTCCACTGGTCGATGAGATCGGGGCCGTACTCCCACTTCGACGAGTCGGGCTGGGCCACGTTGGCCATCTCCTGCGTCTTGCTGGCCACGTGCGTCTCGGTCATGAGCCAGCGGCCCTCGTACCGGAACTCGTAGCGCGGCGTCTTCACCCAGGCCGTGTCCTCGGGCCGGTGCTGCTTCGGGGTGTCGGTGACGCACGTGTTGGTCGTCGGGTCCCAGTACGCGCCGTGGTAGGTCGCGCCGTAGGTGTCGTAGCTCGACTGCGAGTAGAGGAAGCGGTCGCTGTTGGGGTCGGGCAGGTAGCGCACGTACCCGTTGGTCGCGTCGTAGGCGGGCGTGGCCGCGCCGGCCCCGTCGCTCGCCAGCATCACGTAGGCATAGGACTGCTTGCCCGTGTACGGATCGCTGAGGGTGACAGCCCGGGCGTCCTTGGTGCCGGCGGGCAACCCGGCGTTGGCCGGGGCCTGGGGGCCGGCATCGGACGCCATGAACGCCAGCTCGTCGTTGTCGTCGAGGCCGGGCACCGGGTCGGGCGTGCTCGTGTTGCCGCCCCGGGCGACGGCGTGGCAGGGGTCGTTGGGGTCCTCCTGCGTCCAGTTGAACCGGTCCTGGTCGTAGACGTAGGTGAGGTTCTGGTCGGTCTCGCTGTAGAAGGCGAAACCCGAGTTGTTGTTGGACAGGTAGCGCACGGCCATCTCGTCCACCTGGAACGGGATCTGTACCCATCCCTTGGTCGCGTCCCAGTGGTAGCCGAGCAGCTTGTGCACGTCGACGCCGTTGCCGGCGGTGTCGCCCGTGGTGACGTCGGGCCGCTCGTACTGGTTGTGGGTGCAGGAGGCCGACTGGCCGCCCTGGCACAGCGCCCCGCCGGCACCCGGCGCCTTGGCCGTCACCTCGGCGGGGGCCGACCACCCCGGGAACGACGCGCCGGTGAGCACGATCGGCTCGGTCTCGCGGCCGGGCGGCGCCGGGTCGAACGGCTGCGGTTGGGGCGGCTGCAGGGCGGTGGCCGGAAGGGCGATTGCCCCCAGCAGGCCGGTGGCGACGAGGACGGTGATGCGGCGACGGCTTCTCAGCACGAGTGCTCCAGTGCGGCGTGGGATGGGATGGTGAGGTCGGACCCGTAGGTGACGGGCGGACCGGTGGTGGGTGTGGCCTGCTGGCCGTTCGGGGCGGTGGCCACGGGGTCGGCGTAGATGGGACTGGTGAGCGCGGTCATGGCGTAGCCGGGGTCGACGTACAGCTCGGCCCGCACCCAGCCGCCCCGATCGAGGACGACGGTGGCGACGTAGGTGGCGTCGGGCGAGGTGACCTGGTCGGTCTGCACGACCCGCCCGCCGGTGCTGGGTGCACCGGCGATGAGCCGCATCCAGTTGCCCTGGCCGTTCTCCACCCGGATGGAAACGGCCAGCGCTCCCAGGCTCCGGACGGTGCCACCGACCATGGCCGGCTGGTCGGCTCCGCCGTTCCAGTCCTCCGCGGCCGAGAGGAACAGGCGGGGGCCGCCGTAGGCCGGGGGCTGGGCGGACACGAACGTGCGGCCCGCCTGCACGCCCCGGATCACGTCCCGAGCGCTGCGGCTGCGGGCGTAGACCCAGGTGGTGGGCTGGCCCACGCCCTGGGCGGCGAACGTGG
Organism: Acidimicrobiales bacterium; assembly: GCA_035651095.1. Taxonomy (GTDB): domain Bacteria; phylum Actinomycetota; class Acidimicrobiia; order Acidimicrobiales; family JAUTXP01; genus DASRGI01. The sequence goes on from DASRGI010000219.1 coordinate 28,963, forward strand.
AGCGCCAGTGGTTGTCGCTCCCGCCCACGGCCGCCTTGCGCTTGGTGCCGCCGAGGAAGTTGGTCTCCCACCAGTTGACGGAGCGGTGGTTGTCGGCGGCCACGCTGCTGATCAGGAGGCCGGTGGTGTCACTTCGCGAGAGGAAGCTGGTATTCCAGACCTCGATGCCGTCGGCGTGAGTGGACGCGGCGACGCCCCGCTGCCAGATGGTGTTGGACGGGTGGTTGATGACGCACATGCCGCCCGCTTCGTGGATGGCGTGGGTGAAGGCGAGGAAGCCGTCGTCGCCCGAGAACGGGAGTTGCTTCTCCTGGCCGGTCGCCAGCTTGCTCAGGAACAACGCCTGGAGATCGCTCTTGTGGGGCAGGAACACGCCGCAGTGCTGGCCGCCCACGCCGTTCACGCCGTCGAGCGAATGCTCGTAGCCGGGGACGAGCAGCAGCTGGTCCGACGTATAGCCCGAGTCGAACAGGGCGTCGGTGCGGTTGTGGTCGGTGAGGGCCACGAAGTCGAGCCCGCGCAGGGTGGCGTTCTGGATCTGCTCGGCCGGCGTCCACCCGAAGGTGTAGGCGTCCTGGGTATCGGTGTTGTCATCCCCGGGACCGCCCCACACGTCGTGGCTGTAGGTCGTGTGGACGTGGAAGTCGCCGGCCAGCCACACACCGGCGCCGTTGCTCCCGAAGGCGGCCGACCGCACTCCGGGCAGGGCGGACACGGCGCCGACACCGGCGGCTACCTGCAGGAACCGGCGGCGCGTCAGGCGCTCCCACCCCATGCCTGTCTCAGTTCGCACAGTTTGTGCGGATTCCTTCTCCCAATCCCGGGGAGCGAACACACGTTCCCCCCGCCGGGGTCCGCCGGGTGCCAGACTGTCGCCAGTACGGTTCGGAGGGAGCCATGGGCGAGCGCCGCACGACCTCGACGTCCAACTTCGGCGTGGGCCGACGAGAGAGCCACGACGCCAGCGCGTTCTACGCCCGGTTCGCCCGGCCCGAGCTGTCGGCCGACGCCACCGTGGCCGCTCCCGCTCCCGTCGCCAAGCCCTTCGTCCGCGGCGATGCCCGGGACATGGGGACCCTGGCCGACAACTCGGTGGCCCTCGTCGTCACCTCGCCGCCGTACTTCGCCGGCAAGCAGTACGAAGAAGAGCTCGGGCGAGACGGCGTCCCCGCCTCCTACGTCGAATACCTGGAGATGCTCAGGGACGTCTTCGCCGAGTGCAAGCGGGTGCTCGAGCCGGGCGGGCGCATCGCCGTGAACGTGGCCAACCTGGGCCGCAAGCCGTACCGCAGCCTGTCCTCCGACGTCATTCGCGTCCTCCAGGACGATCTGAAGCTCCTCCTGCGGGGCGAGGTCATCTGGAAGAAGGCCGACGGGGCCAGCGGGTCGTGCGCGTGGGGCTCGTTCCGCAGCGCCGCCAACCCGGTCCTGCGCGACATCACCGAGCGGGTGGTCGTCGCCAGCAAGGGCCGCTTCGACCGGGCGGGCACGGCCACCGCCCGCCGGGCCGGTGGGCTGCCACATGAGAACACGCTGACGAGCGACGAGTTCATGGAAGCCACCCTCGACGTGTGGGACATCGCGCCCGAGAGCGCCCGCCGCGTCGATCATCCGGCGCCCTTCCCCGTCGAGCTGCCCGAGCGCCTCATCCGCTTGTACACGTTCAAGGACGACCTGGTGCTCGACCCGTTCATGGGCTCGGGGTCCACCCTGGTGGCGGCCGCCCGGTGGGGCCGGCGCTACGTCGGCTACGACCTCGACCCGGACTACGTGAGGATCGCCAAGAAGCGGGTCGCGGCCGAGCTGAAGGCCGCCTCTGCCCCCGGGCCGGCCCCGGCCAAGCCCGTGCTGACCGTGGCCGAGCAGGTGCTCATCGATGCCGGGTTCGACGTGGTGGGCCGGGACCAGCGGATGCGGGGCCTGGGCCTGGCCGTCGACCTGGTGGCCAAGGACGCGGCAGGCACGACGTGGTACTTCGACGTGTCGGGCGCCTTCACCACCACCCGGGGCGGGCTCCTGCGCAACGAGGCGGCGTGGAAGGCGCTGGGCCGGGCCAACGTGCTGGCTCGCAACGGGCGCATGCCGCTCGTGCTCCTCACCTCGCACCTGCCCAAGCGCCGCAGCGAGGCCGACCAGGCCCTGCGGGCGGCGGGGCCGAGCGCCTTCTTCGACGCCGTCGAGCTGCTCACCGACGAGGGATTCGAGCGCCTGGAGAAGTACGCCCAGGGCGGCCACCACCACCGGCCGGGCGTGGGCTTCTGGTCGGACGCCGAGTTGGACTCGCCCGCCTGACCCTTGGCCGACCTGCGCACGACGGTCACCGAGTTGGCCACCGGCCTGGGCATGCTCGGCTATCCCAGCGTGGCCGAGGCCCTGGCGGCTCGGCCCCCGGAGATGGCCAGCGTGTCACCGGAGTTGTGGGACCAACTGGCAGGCGCCCACGCGGGCGGGGCCTTCGACGCCGACTTCGCCGCCGCCTTCGACAACGGCCGTGCCTTCCTCTTCGCCCGCCAAGGCCTGCGGGGGCGGCGGCCCATCGTGGTGGAGTGGAAGGGATCGCACCGCGACCTGGGCGACGAGCGCCCGCCCGTCGACCTGCGGGTCGACCACGTGTACCTGGTGAGCTGCAAGTACGAATCGGACGTGCTGGCCAACGCCTCGCCGGCCCGGGTGTTCGACCGCCTGCTGCGCATCGAGCACGGAGGCCGCAGCACCAACTGGTTCGCCGAGGTGGCCCCCGACGAGCACCAGGCCCTGTACGACGCCGTACGCACCCCCGACGTCCCCGAGCGGGTGGAACTGCTCACTCCCGCCCAGCAGAGCGAGTTGAGCCGGGCCCTGCGCAAGTGGCCCACGGGCGTGGCCGCGGACGCCTACGCGGCGCTGGTGGCGGCCGTGGCCGAGCGGTCGGCCCAGCGATGGCGGGACGCCCTGGCCGCCGCCCCCGCCCAACAGCGAATCCTGCTGTGGCGGCTGTTGCGCATCGGCTCGGCGCCCTACTTCGTGCTCGGCACCCGGGGCGCGGCCGGACTGCGGTTGCGGGTGGCCACGCCGTGGGACTGGTCCCAGCGCTACGACCTGCGCCGCTTGGACGTCAGCGCCCAGGCCGGGGGCCAGCCCCGCGTGGGGTGGGTGGCGGTGGTGCGGGACCGCCACTCGGGGGCCGACGTGGAGGTGCGGGGCCACGTGGAGGTGCGCTGGGGCCACCGGCGCTTCTCGGCCCCGGAGGGCAAGGTCTACCTGGACACGCCCCACGCCGACGTGCCCGGCTACGTCCCCCTCACCTGAGGCCCGAGCGGGACAGGCCGGGACAGGGGCGGGGACAGGGCCGGGGTCAGGGCCGGGGTCAGGGGCGGCAGGTGCCGGAGCCGGCATCGGTGAACGTGCTGCCGGCCGCGGGCAGGAACCGCCAGTCGTACGAGTCCGGGTGCAGCGTGAGCCGGAGGATGCCGAAGCTGCTGCCGTCCCACGCCTCGCTACCGGCCGCCTTGGTGGCCCGGGGGTAGTGGCTGGCCCCACCGGTGCCGACCACGAACTCGCGCACGCCGTCGATGGGCGCGAAGCGCTCGTAGTCGTGGTCGTGCCCGTTCAGCACCACGTCGATGCCGCCGGCCGCCGCCGCCTGCCACAGCCCGTCGACCTGAGGCTGGTCGCCGTGCAGGCCCGAACTCCAGCGGGGATGGTGCCAGTAGGCGAGCGTGCACCGGGCCGGGTGAGCAGCCAGGTCGGCCCGCAGCCACTGCACTTGGGGCGAGTCCGGCCCGCAGCCCACCGCCCCGCAGTTGGAGTTCAGGGAGACGACGTGCCACGCCCCCACGTTCCAGCTGTACCAGCCCTGGCCCGGCGCCCCCACGTTGGTGAACTCGGCGAAGTACCCGGCCCCGTCCCGGGTGCCGTACTCGTGATTGCCCAGGGCGGGGCGGATGCGGTCCCGGAACGGGCCCCAGGTGGGGTCGAAGCAGGAGCGGAAGTCGGTGACGCTGCCGGCTTCGTAGGCCAGGTCGCCCAGGGCGGCGATGGGCGCACCGGCCGGTTGGGTACGCACGAGGGCGGCGGTGGCCGCGTCGCCCTCGGACGAGCACGAGGCGATGTCGCCTGCGGCCAAGAGCACGGGATCGTTGGAGGTGGCGACCGTCGTCGTCGTGGTGGTGATGGTGGCGGGCGCGGCAGTGGTCGCCGTCGTGGCCGGCGGCGCCACCCGGCGGCTGGATGGGGAGCAGGCCGCGCTCAGCGCCAGGACGAAGAACAACGCACGACGGTGCACCACCGCCCAGCGTGGCACGGCAGCCGAACCGGCTCAGGTCGCCCGTGCCGTCGACCGACGGTGGCGGCACCGTGACCCACGCCGTGTTCGGCGCCGCGCCCAATGTCCAGATCGAGGACGCCGCCCGCCGGCACCACCGACGCCGGGAACCAGCCGGCGTCGAAGGCAGCGCCGTCCAAATCCAGCACCGGGAACACCTGCCAGGCGGAGAAGCCGCCCGGGTCGTCGTTGCCGGGCTCGCCCGGTTCGTCTAGCTCACGCGGGCAAGAGAGGCAGCCAGGCTCCCCGGCACCAGCCAGCCCGCCAGCTCTCGGGCGGGCACGGGCTTGCTCCAGTAGAAGCCCTGGGCCAGCTGGCAGCCCAGCGCCTGCAGCGCGGACCGCTGTTCCACCGTCTCCACCCCTTCCGCCACCGTCTCGAGATGGAGAGCCTCCGCCAGGCGCACGACGCTCGTCACGATGACAGCCGCTTCCTCTTCGCTCCCGAGCTTGGACACGAAGGTCCGGTCGATCTTCACCACGTCGACGGGTAGGTCACGCAGGTAGGCGAGGGACGAGTACCCGGTGCCGAAGTCGTCGATGGCGATGCGCAGGCCCAGGTCGTGGAGGGCGGCGAGGGTGGAGATGTTGCCGTTGGCGTCGTCCACCAGCACGCTCTCGGTGACCTCGAGACAGACCTGCGACGGGTCGGCGCCCGTCCGTTCCAGGATGGCGCTCACGGTCGTCACGAAATCGGGGGAGCGAAGCTGCCGGGGCGAGAGGTTGACCGCCATGGTGAGGCGCTGGGTTCCCTGGGCCCGCCAGACCGCCAGTTGCCGGCACGCCTGTTCGAACACCCACAGGCCGATAGGGACGATGAGGCCGCTCTGCTCGGCCACGCCGATGAACTCACCCGGGAGAACCAGTCCCCGGCCCGGCCGTTCCCACCGCAACAGGGCCTCCACGCCCACCAGCTCACCACCCTCCAACGTCACCGTGGGTTGGTAGAAGACACGGAACTCGTCGCGCTCCAGGGCCCGGTGCAGGTCACTCTCGATCTCGAGTTGCGCCTGGTTCTCCCGGCGCAGTCGATCGTCGAAGAGGGCCACTCCCCCGCCCTCGCTCTTGGCCTGGTACATGGCCGCGTCGGCGTCCCGCAGCAGGGTGAAGGCGCTGTCCTGCCGCCCCGTGGAGATGCGCACCCCGATGCTGGCCCGTACGAAGATCTCCCTGTTGCCGAGCACGACGGGTTCGGCCAGTGCTCGTACCAACCGGTTGGCCACGGCGTCGACGCCCACGGCGCCTTCGGGCCCCTCACAGGCGATGACGAACTCGTCGCCACCCAGCCGGGCCACGATGTCGCGATCCCGGACAACGGTCGACAACCGCCCGGCCACCGCCACCAGCAGCGCGTCGCCCACGTCGTGGCCCAGGCTGTCGTTCACGGCCTTGAACCCGTCGAGGTCGACGAACAGCACGGCGACCTGCGTGTGGCGCTCGCCCGTGCGGCTGAGGGCGTCGTCCAGCCAGTCGAGCAGGAAGGCGCGGTTCGGCAGGTCGGTGAGCGAGTCGTGCCGGGCCTGGCGGGCCAGGCGGCGCCCGTAGCCGCCGATGCGGCCGATGGCGAGAGTGATGACGATGGTGGCGATGGCCCCGTCCACGTACTGGTCACGCGCCTCGATGCGATGGTGGACGGCGACGAAGGACAAGGGCACCACCAATGCCGACGCCGTCATCACCAGCTGGCGCAACCAGCTGGGGCCGGCCTTGTCGTCGACGCTCTCGGGTTCGCTCAACTCGCCCACGTCGCGATGAAGGCAGGCCACCAGCATGCAGAGCAGTGAGACGAACCAGAACACCTCGCTGATCCCGCCCACGTGGTAGCTGCCACTCGCCTGCCGCAACCCGTAGTCGGCGTCACCCGCGAGCTGGAAGACGACGAACGACGTGATCAGCACGAGCGGGCCCGACCACGCCTTTCGGCGCAGCACGAGCTGGACCGTGATCACGACGAGGAACAGGTCGATCATCGGGTAGGTGACCCACACGAAGCGGCTGAAGGACGTGGCCGAGGTGGACGAGACGTTGGGGTCGATGAGGAACTCCCACGCGGCCACCGCCACCCCGCCGGTGATGATCATTGCGTCGGCCAGGGAACCCCAGTTGGCGTGCGCCCGCCCGGCCCGCCGGGGAGCATGGACGAGGGCGACGCCGGCCACGACCAAGGCGTAGCCGGCGAGGAAGGCGAGGTCGGCCAAGGGCGGGTAGTGCGAGAAGACCGGCAGACCCAGCATGGTCGTGTAGAAGACGACGTTGGCACCGAGGTACAACGTCAGGCCGGACAGGAGCAGGGCCGGCCCCATCCGCCGGCCCCGGGGATGGCGGTGGACGGCGATGGCTGCGGCCGCGACCGTTCCCGCGTGCACGGTGAGGTGCAGACCGACCTGGAATACGCCGCCGGGGGGCACCAGGACGTACAACGCGACGAGCCCCACTGCGAGCACGGCGAGGCGGCGGGGCCCGGCCGGCCAGGTCTTGGGAACGTCCGTCGCAGTCGACGGGCGAGCCGGGCTCGGGCCAGGTTGGGGTCGCGCCGTTCGCTCCATGCTCGAAGTGTCGGCCCTTCGCAAGGCCGTTCCACAGATTCGGATGGCTCCAATCCCATGATGCGGATGCACCAGGCCCCGGGTCATTTCTCGCATACTGGACATCGCGGAATCAGGCACGAGGACGAGCTGGTGAGCGGGAGCGACGAGGACGTGGATGCAACCCGAGCGGTGTTCGAGAGTGCCTCTTTCGACGGTGTTGCGGGGGTCGTGGCCCACGGCCTCCTCAACACCATGACGGTGATCTCGGGCGCCGCCGAGATCCTGCGCACCGAGTGGGAGCACATCAGCTCGTCTCGCCGGCACGAGCTGTTCCAGCTCATCGAGCTCCACGCGGCCGAGGCCAGCGAAGCCCTCGGGTCGATCGCGCGGGGACTGCCCACGGAGGCACTCGCGACGCTCGACGAGCTGTCGCACCGCCGGGACGCGCCCCTCCCCGACCCGCCCATCCGCCTTCGCCGCCGCCGCAGCGACTGACGGGCGCGTCGCCACCGCCCCTGGCAAAAGGTTCTTCAAAGGTCGGGGACGGACGCTGGCTCGGTGCAGAGCAACCGGGCACGCCCCGCCCAGTTCGGCCCCGCCTTCTCCCCCGTCCTCGAGGCTGCCCAGGTCGGCGCCGGGTGGGCGTTCACCCAGCTGTTCCAGGCCTACGGCCCCGCGGTGGCGGGCTACCTCCGCGTCCAGCGCGCCCCCGATCCGGACGGCCTGGCCAACGAGGTGTTCCTGCGAGTGTTCCGAGGTATCAGCCGCTTCGAAGGCTCCGAGGAGAAGTTCCGCTCGTGGGTCTTCACCATCGCCCACCACGTGCTGGTGGACGAGTTCCGGCGGGCTTCCCGCCGGCCCCAGGAACAGGACGGCGGTGACGAGATCGTCCTGTCGGAGCGGGGAGGCAACGCCGAAGACGACGCCATGGAACGGCTGGCCGACGGCGAGGTGCGCGAGCTCCTCGACGGGCTGGCGCCCGATCAGCGCGACGTGCTGCTCCTCCGGGTCCTGGGCGACCTCACCGTCGAACAGGTGGCCGAGGCCCTGGGCAAGACGCCGGGCGCGGTGAAGCAGTTGCAGCGGCGTGGCCTCGAATCCCTCCGCCGCAAGATTTCCCTGAGCGAGGCCGTACCCCTCTGAGGGGTACCCACCGTTGACGTGAGTGACATGCGCGAGCTACCGACACTGACGAACCAGGACGTGGAGGACCTCCTCACCGGGCTGACCCCGGAGACCGAGGGACTGTCCGACTTGGCCGAGCTCTTGGGGGACCTGCGGGTCGCGGTTGACACCGCACCGCTTCCGACGGTTGGAGCGGGCCTGACGGCCTTCCTCGACGGGTCCCACGAAGCCACCGCGGTTGCGGACCTCGCCTCAGCGAAGTCCGGGAGGACACTCATGACAACCGTCAAGCACGTCTGGAGGAAGTTGAGCGGAAAAATCGTCGTCGGCCTGGCCGGCCTGCTCGTCCTGGGAACGGCCGGCACCGCCGGTGCGCTTCCCTCGCCGCTCCAGCACGCGGTATCCAAGGCGGCCGACGACATCGGCATCCAGATCCCGGGCAGCAGCCACCACACCGCGGCCCACGACGTCACCGAGCACGCCACGCCCGAGGACGAGGCGGCCAAGGAGGCGGCTGAGGAGGCGGCCGAGCACGAAGTGAACGACGACGATGCCGCCCACGAAGCGGACGAGCATCCGGTGCCCGAACATGCGGCCACCCCGGCCACGCCCGCCACGCCCGCCACGCCGGCTTCGCCGTCGTCGGCGTCTTCCGAAGCCGAGTCGCACCACAACAGCGGCAGCGGCAGCGGGTCCTCCTCCAACAAGGGTCCGGGCTCGGCCAACAGCGATCGCAATGCGCAGGCCCCCGAGGTCGAGCACCAGGTGCCCGAAGTGGAGCACCAGGTGCCGGAGGTCGAGCACCAGACCACCTCAACCACCTCGAGCACCATCGACATCAGCAACAAGCCCGCCCAGGCCGGCAGCGGGGGCGGGGGCGGGGGCTCCGGCCGCACCGGTGGGAAGTCGGGCAGCTAGCCCAGGCGCCTCGCCGGCAACAGTCCTCCCCAGCACGACTCCGACGGCCCGGGCTTCACCGCCCGGGCCGTTGCGCGTGCTCGGACTTCGCGGTCAAGCCGGCGTCGCGGCCGCCGGCGACCTCGGCGGGCCGGGCCTGGGGGCCCGCCGCCGCGTGGTCTGGCGACGTGTCGCCCGCTTCTGCCTCCTGCAGACGGTGGCGGCCCGCCATCATGCAGGCGCCGGCGATGCAGCCGAAGGCGACGGACACCACGCCCCACACCGGGCCGGACAGGTTCCACCCGAGGGCATGGTCGACAGAGAGGCGGCCGGGACCGGTGAAGGCGAGGGCGGCGGCGCTGGCGGCCAGCACGAGCGTGTACTCGTAACCACCCTTGGTGATGAAGAAGCCCTTGCCCACGTGGGCCGACATGGCGGCCACGAACATCACGCCGATGACAGCCATGGCCGCGAACGGGGTGAGGAACCCGAGGGCGATGCCCAAGCCGCCGGCGAACTCGGTGGCGCCGGCCGCGAAGGCATGGACACGGCCGGGGCGGAACCCCAGGTACTTCTCGAAGTGCGCACCCGTGTTCGACAGGCCGCCCCCGCCGAACCAGCCGAACAGCTTCTGGGCCCCATGGGCGGCAAGGGTCGATCCGAGCACAAGACGGAGCAGTAGCAGTCCCATTGTCACACCCACGTCGTACCCGGTCGGGCCGGTCGCGCACCAGCCCGCGGCGCGATCAGCCCACCGGCACCCGATCCGCGGTCACGTGGGTGACGGGCATGCCGATCTTGGACAGGCGGTGGAGCACGTCCTGGTGCAGCCAGCGGGACGGGCCCGGCGGGAACGTGGAGAGGATGATCTCGTCGAACTCCTCTCCCCGGTTGAGCACGTCCCGGACGGCGCTCACCGGGTCGGGGTCGCCCACCTCTCCGGTGGCCTCCATGCCCCGCTGGTGCAGGGCGGCGACGGCCCGGGTCAGGCGGGATTCGGCATCGGCGTGGGCCGCGCCTCGCGTGTAGACGAGGCCGTCCGGCGTGTGCGAGGCAGGAACCAGCAGGTGGAAGGTGCTCGGGCCTTCACGCACACACTGGACCAGGCGTTCGGTGAGGTGCTCACCGAGCAGGGTCCGGTTGGCGACGACGAGGTAGCGCATCCACGTACCTCCTCTCTTCTGCTTCTCACCCCCAGTCTGCCACCCCTACCCCCAGGCGTTCTGTCGAGAACGGAAATGGGGGCTACTCCTCCAGGCGCAGGGCGGAGATGAACGCCTCCTGGGGCACCTCGACCCGGCCGATGTTCTTCATCCGCTTCTTGCCTTCCTTCTGCTTCTCCAGCAGCTTGCGCTTGCGGGTGATGTCGCCGCCGTAGCACTTGGCCAGCACATCCTTGCGCTTGGCTTTCACCGTCTCCCGGGCGATGATGCGGCCGCCGATGGACGCCTGGATGGGCACGTCGAACAGTTGCCGGGGGATGAGCTCGCGCAGCTTCTCGGTCATGCGCCGGCCGTACTCGGCCGCCTTGGCCCGGTGGGTAACGCTGGAGAAGGCGTCGACAGGAACGTTGTTGAGCAGGATGTCGATCTTCACCAGCTCGGAGCGGTCGTACCCCGCGGTCTCGTAGTCGAGCGAGGCGTACCCCTTGGTGCGCGACTTGAGCTGGTCGAAGAAGTCCATGACCACCTCGGCCAGAGGGATGCGGTACACCAGCTCCAACCGCTCGGGCGAGAGGTACTCCATCTTCACCATCTCGCCCCGGCGGGTCTGGCCCAGGTCCATCACCGTGCCCGTGTACTCGGTGGGCAGGAGGATGGTGCAGGTGAGGAACGGCTCTTCGATGTAGTCGATCTTCTGGGGCTCGGGCATGGCGCTCGGGTTGTCGACCTCGACCACGCTGCCGTCGGTGAGGTGGGCCAGGTACTCGACGGATGGGGCGGTGGCGATGAGCGACAGGTCGAACTCTCGCTCCAGCCGCTCGCGCACGATCTCCATGTGCAGCAGCCCGAGGAACCCGCACCGGAACCCGAAGCCCAACGCCCCCGACGTCTCGGGCTCGTAGGTGAACGACGCGTCGTTCAGCCGCAGCTTCA
>DASRGI010000220.1:0-6666 GCA_035651095.1 Acidimicrobiales bacterium
GGACGTGGTCGCAGGGCGAGTGGCGGGGGTCGGGGAACAGGGCCTGGGTGCCGACGGGATGGGTGCCGTGCCGTGCCTCCAACTCGTCGAGCAGGGACGGCGGCCAGCAGGCGGTGCCGTACTGGCGGTCGTGGCACCCCCACTCGGTGATCTGCACCCCGTGCAGCCCGCCGACCGGCTGCACGTGGGGCGCGTCGAAGACGGCGACCCGCCTTCCCGCGGCGTGGAACCGCTCCCACACCGTCGTGGCCGTGAGCGGGTGCGGCACGTAGTCGTAGTGCTCGGGGCGGAAGCGGGTGCCGGTGAACCAGTGGTGCTCGTCCACCGGCACGCCGGTCATGAGGGTGGGCCACACCGAGCCCACGAAGTAGCCGTGCTCGTTGTCGTACCGGGCCCGGGCACCGGTGGCCAGGAGGCGGGCCAGCGCGGGCATGTCGCCCTCGGCGGCATACCGGCGCACCAGGTCCGGGTCGCAGGCGTCGAGCCCGATGAACAAGGTGCGTGCCGTGCCGGACACCTGGCGAATGTTAGAAGGCCCTCATCTCCGGGAGCGTCATGCGGGGCACGGCGGCCGGCTGGTGGGGCTCAGGGCCGGCGGCGGCGAGGCCCGGCTACCCGGCGGCCGGGGCGAAGCGCAGCGACAGCACCGCCGGGCCCCAGATGCCGACGTCCGGGGGCTTCCACACCACCGGCCCGTCGAGGGCCAGGTCCTGCATGCGCCGAGCCAGCAGCGGCAACGCCTCCTGCAGCTCGGCCCGGGCCAGCGCCGCGCCCAGGCAGAAGTGGATGCCGGAGCCGAACGTGAGCTGGGTGGACGCGGTGGGCGACGGCTCGCGCCTGATGTCGAACCCGTGCGGATCGGGCCACTTCTCCGGGTCCCGGTTGGCCGTGGCCAGGCTGATGACCACGAACGTGCCCTGCGGGAACTCGACGTCGCGCACGTCCACGTCCTCGGCCGCGATCCGAGCCGTGCCCCGCACTGCTCCCAGGTACCGCATCGTCTCCTCCACGGCCGGCGCAGCCAGCGACGGGTCGTCGCCCAGCAGCCGCCACTGGTCCGGGTGCTCGGCCAGCAGGGCCACCGAGCACGCCAGCTGGTTGCGGGTGGTGTCGGTGCCGGCCATGAGCACGGCCTCGGTCATCATCACCAGCTCGTCGGTGGACAGCCGGTCCCCGGCCTCCTCCGCCGCGATCATCTCGCTGAGGAGGTCGTCAGCCGGCCGGCTGCGGCGCTCGTCGATCATGGCCCGCACGTAGGTATCCAGCTCGGCGAAGGCGGCCTTGATGCGGGGGAGATCGTTCGGGAGGTCGTTGTTGAAGATGCGGAAGATGTCGGTGGCCCAGGACGAGAAGAGCTTCCAGTCCTCCTTGGGCGCGCCCAGCAGCTCGCAGATGATGGGGATGGGGTACGGCTCGCAGATGTCCGCCACCAGCTCGCACCGGCCCTGGTCGACCACCTCGTCCACCAGGCCGGCGACCACCTCCCGCATGAACGGGCGCAGGCGGTCGGCTGCCTTGGGGGTGAAGGCGGGTGCCGCCAGCCGCCGCAGGCGGGCGTGCTCCGGTCCCTCCATGGCCAGGATCGACCGCTGCTGCCGGCCGCTCAGCTCCTCGTCCGCCACCCCCGCCATCTGGGGCAGGACGGACAGGGCCGAGTGGAAGCGCCGGTCCCGCAGGACCGCCACGGCGTCCTCGTAGCGGGTGATGGCGTAGCCCAGCGGGATCCGGCACAACCAGTGCTGGTCCCGGGCCCGCTCGAAGGCGGCGACGGCTTCCTCCCGCTCCAGGCCGAAGATGTCGACCTCGGGTAGCTCCAGCGTGTGCACCGACGTCGCCATGCGACGACCCCCTTCTTGCGGTACTCACGCAAGAACCTAGTGCGCCGGCGGGACCGGACGAGTCGGGCCGGCCGGGCCGCTCAGCGGACGACGTGCGGGTCGTCGCGCCGGCGCGCCCCAGGCAACTGCCCACGCTCGCGGCGGCGCCTGACGGTCGTGTCGTCGCAGCCGCACAGGGCGGCCGCCTCGTTCTGGCTCACGTAGCGTCGGTCGCGTTCCACTGCCGTAGGTACCTCCAGCGGGCGCGCGCTCGGCGCCTGCGTTCCAGTACCGCTCCTTGGCGAGTCCGTCCGGAAACGCGCGTCGCCATGGAGAAGGCCGGCCGGCGCGCCCTGGGCGCCTAGGGCACCGCCTGGTCACCGTCCGATAAACGCACTCGTCGCTCCGATAAAGAGGCCACGGCTGGCGTACGACGGGACATGAAAGGCCACGGAACTCAACGAGTCCTGGGCCTGACGGCGCATCGTGCTGGGTGGCTTTGCACAAGAACTCGCCCGTATGCATCGCCCGACGGCGCGTTCCGTGCGCAACAAGTGGTGTGCGCCGCGCCCGAGCCGTGGCGGTGGCCCCGGCGCGGTCCGAGTGTTGGCGCGAGCCCCGGCGGCGCCCCGCGTTCAGTTGGCCACTTGCCGCGTTCTTGTGCCAAGCCGTGCTGGGTTAGATGGTGGAGGTGAGCGGATTCGAACCGCCGACTTCTACGTTGCGAACGTAGCGCTCTGCCAACTGAGCTACACCCCCGAGGTGCGCTTCGAGGATAGTCGCCCCTCGTGCGCCTCAGTCCGGCGTTGGCGGGTTGGCCCGGCCCTCGAGGGCGCGCTGGAGGCGGACCTGCAAGACGGTGGTGGTCACGTCGGCCCGGCTGCGTTCCAGCACGGCGCGCAGAGCATCGACCGACCGGCGCAGGCCCAGCGTCACCGCGTCGGGGTAGTCGATGGTGACGAGCATGTCGTACACGTCTTCCATCGACCGCAACAGGCCTTCGCCCCGGTCCAGCTCGCCCGCCCGGAGCCGGTCCAGGAGATGGCGCCGGAGCTCGGATGCGGCCTCGACCAACCCCTTGAGCCACGACGGTCCTTCGACCCCGATGGCCGGCGGGTCGGGCAACGGACCGCCCGAGACCAACGCCGCCGTCAGCACAGCCTCGGCGTACTCCTTCTCGGCGTCGTGCAGGAAGCCGGCGAAGGCCACCGCCGGGAACGGGCGCAGCACTTCCTGCGCCTCTCGCAACGCCGTCTGGGCCTCGGCCGTGAGACGGGCCACCTCATCGGGCAATGCACGGTGGATGGCCCGGATGGCGGAGCCGCACGCCCGGATGGTGCGGCGGCAGGCGGCCAGGCCCTGCTCCCGGGCCTGGTGGGTGGCGTCGAGCGAGGCCCGGACGGGCTCCAGCAGTGCGCTCAGCTCGTCGCTGCGCCGCTCATCGCCCACGATGGCCCGGCGGCGTGCGGGCTAGTTGGCGGAGCGCAGGCGCACGGGCGCCGGCTCCACCTGGGCGTGGCCGGGCAGGAAGTGCAGCTTCATGTCCCGCTCAGCCGCCATGTTGCGCATACGAACCAAGAGGGCGATGTACCCGGCGAAGGCCATGTCGAGCACGGCGTGCAGGACCCACAGGAGCCGGAACCCGGGCAGGGAGCCCAGCAGCAGCGTGGCGCCCATCATGGCCACCAGCGAGAACAGCACGTCCCGGCGGCGCTTGAGGGTGCGGGCCCGGCGGAGGGACTCAGGCGAACGGGCGGCGGCGGGGCGGACAGCCGGGCCCATGCCCATGGCGTGGGCAGGACGGCTCACCGGACCCACCAGGCCGGCACCGCTGGACGGGACGTACGGACCCACCCGGAGGCGGTTGGCCGGAGCGACGGTGATGGGACCGGTGCGCTGGAGGACGCCGAGTTGGCGTCGGAAGTCGCCGATGGAATCAGCTGGCCTACCCTCCGCCTTCGCCCGCACCAGCGGTGGGACGAGCACAGCGGCCCAGATTCCGGCGAGGATCAGCAGCACCACGATGGTCAAGCTCCTCGACCTACCTTTGCGTCTTGGGGACCGTACCGCGGCGCAATCGGCCGCTGGTGGATGTGGTCCGTCGGGCGTGCTTGTGCCTAGTTCCTAGCCCAATGCCGGCCCGCCCGCCAACTTTCCGACCCAGGTATGCTAACTCCAGCTAGCGCTGGCGTCAACCGTTCTGCCCGGTTTGGCAGGAATCAGAACGTGCTGGGCGACGTGGCCGCGTCGGCGGCACGCCGCCACACACCCGAGCGCCCGCCGACCTTCTCCCACAGGCACAGCTCACCCACGCGCATGGTCTTGTCCGTGGACTTGCACATGTCGTAGATGGTCAGGGCGGACACGGCGCAGGCGGTCATGGCCTCCATCTCGACGCCGGTGCGATCGACCGTCTCGACCTGGGACTCCACCTCGATGAAGTCGTCGTCCAGATGAAAGTTGATGTACACGGAGCCGATGGTGAGCTGGTGGCACAGGGGGATGAGGTCGGGCGTGCGCTTGGCCGCCTGGATCCCGGCCACCCGAGCGACGGCCAGCACGTCACCCTTGGTGACGGCGTTGCTGGCCACCATCGCCGTCGTCTCCGGCTTCATGTACACCTTGCACCGGGCGATGGCCCGGCGGTGGGTCGGTTCTTTGGGCGTCACGTCCACCATGCGCGCCCTGCCCAGCGGGTCCAGATGGGTGAAACCCCGGTCGGCCATGGCCCGAGTGTAGGGGCCGCGACGCCCGCGGGCGTCAGCCGCCGATCTGGCTCATGCTCCGATCGGGCCGGATGAACGTGACCTGGCCGATGGCGTGCCCGGCCCACTTGCGACCGACTTCGGCCTCCATGGCCGCGGCCAGTTCGTCGTCGGTGCCGCCGTTTCGCAGCACGGCGCGCAGGTCGGTCTCCCGCACGGCGAACAGGCAGTTGCGGAACTGGCCCTCGGCCGTGAGCCGCACGCGGTCGCACGAGCCACAGAAGCTGCGGGTGACCGACGCGACCACACCCACGTCACCCCGCCCGTCGAGATAGCGCCAGCGCTCGGCCGGCTCGGCGCCCCGCCCGGCCGACACCGCCGGCTCCAAGGGGTAGACGGCACCGATGCGCTCGATGATCTCGGACGCAGGTACGACCTGGTCGGCCGCCCATGCCCCGTCGGCGTCCAGGGGCATGAACTCGATGAAGCGGACGCCCACGCCCTTCTCCCGGCCAAAGGTGGCGAAGTCGACGACCTCGTCGTCGTTCACGCCCCGCACTAGCACACAGTTGACCTTCACCGGTGCGAAGCCGGCCTCGATGGCGGCGTCGATACCGTCGAGCACCTTGTCGAGGGCATCCCGACGGGTCATGGCCAGGAACCGGTCAGGCCGCAGGGAATCGCACGAGATGTTGACTCGACCCAGCCCCGCGTCCCGCAGGTCGTGGGCCAGCAGGCGCAGGGTGGCGCCGTTCGTTGTCATCGACAGGTCGACGTCCAGCTTCGAGAGCTTCCCGACCAGCACGGACAGGTTGGCCCGCACGGTGGGCTCGCCGCCGGTGAGCCGGATGGACTCGAACCCGAAGCGCTCGACGCACACCCGGGCGACCCGCTCGATCTCCTCGAAGGTGAGGACCTCCTCGCGCGGCAACCATTGCATGCCTTCCTCCGGCATGCAGTACGTGCAGCGGAAGTTGCACCGATCCGTGACCGAGATGCGGAGGTCACGGACGACACGGCCATGCGGGTCGACCAACATGTCTCAAACAGACTACGGCAGCAGGAGGACGTCGACCCGCTCGCCTTCGGCGACACCGTCGCCGTCGGGCAGGACGGCCAGCGCATTGGCCAGCGCCATGGATCGCAAGAGGTTGGACGCCTGCCCACCGGACGATCGCACTTCCAGGCCACCGCTCCCGTCGGGCGGCGGGCTCGCCACCACCCGCACGAAGTGCAGCTTGCCGTCGGGGCGGCGGCGCAGGTCCTGGCCGGCGATGGCCGCCACGGTGGGCGGCACCGGTCGGGGATGGCCCTGCATCTGGCGTAGACCGGGCCGGGCGAACAGCTCGAAGCTCACCATGGACGACACCGGGTTGCCGGGCAGGCCGAACACGGGCACGCCGTCGACCACACCGAACGCCAGCGGCTTGGCCGGCTTGATGGCGATCTGCATCCAGCGCATGGCGTCGCCGCCGCCGCTGAGCTTGTCGAGCACGACCTTCACGTAGTCGAAGTCGCCCACGCTCACGCCCCCGCTCGTGATCAGTGCGTCGCACGACGACAGGCCCTGCTCGAACGCGGCGGTGATGGCGCTCTCGTCGTCGGGGGCGATGCCGAGGTCGACGGCGTCGTAGCCCGCCTGCGACAGGAGGGCGAGCAGGGTGTGGCGGTTGGCATCGCGGATCTGGCCGGGGCGCAACGGCCGGTCGTCGTCGACCAGCTCGTCGCCCGTGGACAGCACGCCCACGCGCGGCCGCCGGTACACGGCCACGTCGACGGCGCCCACGCTGGCCAGCACGCCCAGGTGGCCGGGCCCGAGCACGGTGCCGGCAGGGAACACCTCGGCGCCAGCGGGCACGTCCTCGCCCGCCGGGCGCACGTGGTCACCGGGCTCGGCAGTGGCCTCGATGACGACGGTGGTGCCGTCGTCGGCCGTGCTCGTCTGCTCCACCATCACCACCGCGTCGGCACCGGCCGGGATGGGCGCACCGGTCATGATGCGGATGGCCTCGCCGTCGCCCACGGCCAGCGTGGGCTCGGCGCCGGCCGGCAACGTGCCCACGATCGTCAACGTGCCGGGGGTGTCGGCCGCGTGCACGGCGAAGCCGTCCATGGCCGTGTTGGCGAAGGGGGGGACGTCGTGG
>DASRGI010000221.1:0-5654 GCA_035651095.1 Acidimicrobiales bacterium
GACGGGGCCTGTCCGATTCGCCCATACTTGAGACCCGGACTTCCCCATGCGTTCGCTTCCCCGCCTCACGTCGCACCTGGCTGTCGCCGCGCTCCTCGCCGGTGGCCTGGCCGGGTGCCACCACGCAGCCGCCTCGCGCGCCGCTTCGACGGGGACGACGGCGTCCTCCACCACGACCACCACTGAGGCACCCACCACCACGACCACGGCCGCCTCCACCACGACGGCCAAGCCCCTGCCCGGCCTGGGCGTCGGGGCCAAGGGGCCGGCCGTGCAGGCCCTTGAGCAACGCCTCACCGACCTCCACTACGACACCGGCAAGGTGGACGGCACGTTCGACTCGACCACCGCCTTCGCGGTGATGGCGTTCCAGAAGGTCACGGGCATGGCCCGCACGGGCCGGGCCACGGACGACGTGGTGGCCGCCCTCCAGTCCGCCACCGACCCGCCCGCCATGGTCCCGGCGGGAGGCTCCATGCGAGTCGAGGTCGACCTCAAGCGCCAGGTGCTGTTCCTGTTCCAGGGCGGTGCCCTCAGCCGCATCCTGCCCGTGTCCACGGGCAGTGGCCAGCGCTACTGCGTGGACGGCGAGTGCGACGTGGCCGTCACGCCGGGCGGGTCGTTCCGGGTGGGCGTGAAGATCCTGGGCGACCACGTGAGCAAGCTCGGCCACCTGTACAACCCGCTGTTCTTCAACGGCGGCATCGCCATCCATGGGGCGCCGTCGGTTCCCGGGTACCCAGCCTCGCACGGGTGCGTGCGCATCCCCATGGCCGACTCGCTGTGGTTCTACAACACGGTCCCGCGGGGCACGCCGGTGTACGTGGTGGGCGGCAAGGCCGCGCCCGTCCCGTTCGACGAGCCCGCGCCGGGCCAGGCCCCGCCCAACCCGCCCACGACAGCGCCCCCCACCACGTCGACGACGTCCCCCACCACCACCACCTCCACGTCAACCACCTCGACCAGCACCACGTCGACAACGAGCACGACGCTCCACCCCTAACTGTTCTCGTAACGCTGGCGCCGCCTATGTGGGCCTCAGCGTTACGAGAATGGTGGGCTACTGGGTTTGGTCGGGGTGCTTCTGGCGGGCGGTGACCTCGCCGATGCCGTGCATGGCCAGCCCCAGGCCCCAGCCCATCATCGGCCACACCGGCCAGAAATAGCCGCCGGGGGTGGTGAGCGCCCAGATGACCACGAGCATCAGGTTGACGGCGACGTAGCTCCACAGGTGGGCGTGCCACATGGCCTTGCGCACCACCGCCCCCTTGGGGTGGGCCATGGGGTGCTGGTGCCGGGCCGCCGGCGGACGGGGCCGGGGTGGGTAGGTCTGCCGGTAGGGCCGGTCCGGGCGCCGGCTGGTGGTCGCGCCGGACGGCGCCGCCTGGCGCTGGCGCAACGGCGGCACGGGCAGGTCGCGCAGGGCGTGCTCCAGGGCGGTCATGGTGACGGCCGCGTACGCCTCGTCCAGCCGGCCGCCGAACTCCTCCATGTCCAGCCTTCCCTCGGCCGCCTGCTCTCGCAGGATGGCGACCACCCGCTCGCGGTCGTCGTCGCTGACGTCAGGCAAGGGGATCGGCGAAGGGGTCGGCCGCCGAGTGGACTTTGGTGTCAGTGGCCTCCGCCCCGCCGTAGCCGGCGTAGCCGGTGCTCTCCAACTCGCTGGCCAGCTCGGGGCCGCCGGTGGCCACGATGCGGCCACTCGACAGCACGTGCACCACGTCGGGCTTGAGCTCGTGCAGCAGCCGGTTGTAGTGGGTGATGGCGAGCACGCCCAGGTTGTCCTCGGACGTGGCCGCCTCGACCCGCCGGGCCACATCCCGCAGGGCGTCGACGTCGAGACCGGAGTCGATCTCGTCGAGCACGGCGAACAGCGGTCGCAGCACGCCCAGCTGCAGCGTCTCGTTGCGCTTCTTCTCGCCGCCCGACAGGTCCACGTTCATGGGCCGGGTGAGGAAGCGCTCGTCGAAACCGATGCGGCCGGCCTCGGCCAGCACCCGCTCCCGCACCTCGCCCCGGTCCCGGCCCGCGGCCACGAACGACTCCTCGAGCACGTCCTCGAGGCTCACGCCCGGTACCTCGATGGGGTACTGCATGGCCAGGAACAGTCCGGCCTGGGCCCGCTCCCACGTGGGCAGGCCCAGCACCTCGCGGCCGTCCACAGTGACGCTGCCCCCGGTGACCTCGTACTCCGGGTGGCCCATGATGACGTGCGACAACGTGCTCTTGCCCGACCCGTTTGGCCCCATCACCGCGTGGACCTCGCCGGAGCGCACCTCCAGGTCGATGCCCCGGAGGATCTCCCGCTCGCCCACCTTGGCCCGCAGACCCGTGATCTTCAGAACGCTCATGGCAGCACCACGTACACGTCGTCGCCTTCGACCTTCACCTCGTACACGGGCACCGGCTTGGTGGCGGGCAGGGACTGGGGCTCGCCGTCGACGAGGCAGAAGGTCGAGCCGTGCTTGGGGCACTCGATCTCCTTGTCCTCCGGGTAGACCTCGCCCTCGGACAGCGAGTAGTCGGCGTGGCTGCACCGGTCGCCGATGGCGTAGAACTCGTCGCCGACGCGCACGAGGGCGATGCGGTGGGGCCCCACGTCGAACCGGCGGGCCGTGCCCGGCGCGATCTCGTCCTTGCCGCACAGCCGCTCCATGACCTGCGACGTCACGACGTCACCCCGCCGGCGAGGGACGAGCCCAACTTGGCGGCGACCAGGCCGCGCAGCCGGGGCTGCAGGCCAGCGATGGGCGTGCGCTCGATGACCTCGTTGAAGAAGCCGAGCACGATGAGCCGGTTGGCCACGTCGGTGGGCACGCCCCGGGCTTCGAGGTAGTACCGCTGCTCCTCGTCGATGGGGCCGACGGCCGATGCATGGCTGCACGACACGTCGTTCTCCTCGATCTCCAGGTTGGGCACCGAGTCGGCGTGGGCCCCCTCGGTGAGCACGAGGTTGCGATTGGTCTGGAAGGCGTTCGTGCCCTTGGCCCCCTTGCGCACCCGGATCAGGCCGGAGTACACGGAGTGGGCGTTGTCCTCCACCGCGCCCTTGAACAACAGGTCACTGGTGGTCTTGGGCGCCTCGTGGTCCTGCATGGTGCGGAAGTCGTGCATCTGGCGGCCGTCGCCGAAGTAGACGGCGAGCAGGTTGGACGAACCCCCTTGCCCGGCCAGGCGGGAGTCGGCGCGCACCCGGGCGTAGTCGCCGCCCAGGGCGACAACGGACGAGTCGAGGGTGGCGTCCCGGCCCACCCGGCTGGCCTGGTACCCCACCTGCCACACCGAGGAGCCCAGCTCCTGGACGTTCAGGTACGACAAGTTGGCGGCGTCGGCCACGTCCAGCTCGGCCACGGGCGCCGTGAGCGCGTGCACGCCAGCCGGTGAGGACAGGTGGTCGAGCACGGTCACCTGGCTGGCCTCGCCGGCCTGGACCACCAGACGGGGGAACACGGCGCTGCCGTCGGCATCGATCCACTGGAGGACGACGATGGGGCGGGGCACCACCACGCCCCGCGGCACTCGCACCAGGGCGCCGTCGGCCGTGAAGGCGGTCGCCAGGTCGGTGAAGACATCGGCCGCGGTGGCCACCGAACCCATGCATCCCTCGTCCAGGACCCGCAGTTGCACGCCCTTGGCTTCGAGGTCGGGGTCCAGCTCCCGGTGGGCGATGCGGCCGTTGCGCAGGACGAGCAACCCCGCCCGCTCACCCACGGCGTCGATGAGGGGCTGGAGGGCATCGGGGATGCCGTCCTCGGTGGTGGGCCCGTCGACGAGTGGGGCAAACGCGTCGAGGTCGAGCTCGGAGATGCGGCTGTAGCGCCACACCTCTTCCGTCTCGGTGGGCAACGACGCGCCCGCGAAGCGTTCGGCGGCTGCGATCCGTTGCTCACGCAGCCACGCCGGCCCGGGCAGCTGGGCAGCTGCGTCTGCGGTGAAAGTGGTCAAAGCAACAGGATGCTACCCGGCACCCTGACTACAAAGAAAAGTGTCCTTTGGCACACAGGGACACCCTTCCACCGACCCGCAAGGCGCCAACCTCGGCGTGCACCTCGATGGTGCAGGGGCGGCCCACCTCCGACCCCTGGTGAATGGTGACGTCGGGGTCGGTTCCCCAGTGGCGCCGAGCCAGCAGACCGATGGGACCAGCGGCCGAGCCCGTGCCCGGGTCCTCGGCGATGCCGGCGCCGGGTACGAACACGCGCACGTGCAGGGTGCGGTCGTCCAGCCGGCGGACGACGGCGAAGGTGATGGCCCGGGCGGCGGCCACGTAGTCGCGCACGGCGCCCAGGTCGGGGTCCAGCCGGTCGATGGGCGCGTCGGTCAGCACGACCACGTGCCGGTTGCCTGCCGCCTCGGCCACCCAGACGCCGTCGGCGCCCCGAAGCCGGGCGGCGGCCACCGGCTCGGCCATGCCCGCCTCGGTGAAGGACGGGTCCGGTTGCGTCATCACCGCGCCGCGCTCGTCGGCGTCAACACTGACGGTCGCTCCCGACGATCGCTGCGTCCACTGACCGGCTCCGAGCACCCAGGCCGTACCCAGCGTTGGGTGACCGGCGAAGGGCAGCTCGACGGTCGGCGTGAAGATGCGGATCTCGTACTCGTCGGGCCCGGTGATGACCGGGAAGGTCGTCTCGCTGAGGTTGACCTCCCGGGCCAGCGCCTGCATCACCGGCTCGGGCACGGGGTCGAGCACCACGCAGAGGGCATTGCCCGCCAGCGGTCGGTCAGAGAAGACGTCGACGATGCGGTAGGAGAAATCGAGTCGTACGCTCCCCATCATGGACTCCAACGTGTTGACGGTCGAACGAGATAACCACGTTGCCACGCTGTGGTTGGACAACCCAGAGCGACGCAACGCCATGGGCCCCGATTTCTGGGCCGATCTCCCGGCCGTCATGGGCGAGCTGTCCACCGACCCCGACGTGTGGGTGGTGATCATCGCCGCCAAGGGCCCCCATTTCACCGTCGGCCTCGACCTCAAGACCATGGGCGGCGCAGTGGCCGGCGCCGGCGGTCCGGACGGTTCGTCCCCGTCGCAGGCCGCTCGGGCGGCCCGCTTCTACCCCGAGGTCAAGCGGCTGCAGCGAGCCATCTCGGCCGTGGCCGACTGCCCCAAGCCGGTGATCGCGGCCGTGCACGGCTGGTGCATCGGCGGCGGGGTCGACCTCATCAGCGCGGCCGACGTACGCCTGTGCTCGGCCGACGCCCAGTTCTCCATCCGGGAGACGCGCATCGCCATCGTGGCCGACATCGGCACGCTCCAGCGCCTGCCCCGCATCATCGGCAAGGGCCACATGGCGGAGCTGGCGTTCACGGGCAAGGACATCGGCGCCGACCGGGCCCACGCCATCGGCCTGGTCAACGACGTGCTCCCCGACCAGGACTCGCTGGTGAAGGCGGCCCAGGCCATGGCCACCGAGATGGCGGCCAACTCGCCGCTCGTCGTCCAGGGCACCAAGCAGGTGCTGCGGGCCAGTGAGGACCGCACCGTCGAGGAGGGGCTCGACTACGTGGCCGTGTGGAACGCCGGCTTCCTCCAGTCCAACGACCTGATCGAGGCCATGACCGCCTTCCTGGAGAAGCGCCCGCCCGAGTTCAAGGGCGAGTGACAGGCGAGTAACGGTCGGCTGCTTCTGGGAACGGTCAGCGGCGGC
>DASRGI010000222.1:0-9643 GCA_035651095.1 Acidimicrobiales bacterium
CGAGGAGGAGCAGGCGTCGTGAGCGTCCTCGCTCCCGAGAGCCGGGAGGCCCAACTCCGCCAGATCGAGCTGCTGGTGACGCGCCGGCTGGACGGGCTCCTGCACGGCGACCATCAGGGCCTGCTGCCGGCCGCGGGCAGCGAGCCCAGCGACGCCCGCACGTACCGCATCGGCGACGACGTCCGCCACATCGACTGGAACCTCACCGCCCGCACCACCATCCCCCACGTGCGCGACACCACGGCCGAGCGGGAGTTGGAGGCGTGGCTGGTGGTCGACCGGTCGGCGAGCATGGACTTCGGCACGGCTCGCTCGGAGAAACGGGACCTGGCCCATGCGGCGGCGGCCGCCTTCACGTTCATGAACGGGCGAGCGGGCAACCGGGTGGGCGCGGTGGTGGCCCGGCCCGGTGGGATACGGATCGTGCCCCCGCGCACGGGCCGGGCCGCGGCCATGGCCGTCGTCCATGGCCTCTCCGTCGACGAGGTGCGGGCCACGCCCGATGAGCCGGCGCCGTCCCTGGCCTCGGCCCTCACGGTCGCCGACCGGCTGGCCCGGCGCCGGGGGCTGATCGTGGTGATCTCCGACTTCCTCGATGCCGGCGAGTGGCGCGGGGACGTCGACCGGCTGGCTCGCCGCCACCACGTGATCGGGGTCGAGGTGCGCGACCCCCGCGAGGACGACCTGGCGCCCGTGGGCCTGCTCACCCTGGTCGACCCCGAGACCGGGCGCCGCCTGGAGGTCAACACCAACAGCGCCAAGCTGCGGGCCCGGTTCGCCCGGGCCGCGGCCGACCGCCGGGCGGCCACGGGCAAGGCCCTGCGCGGCGCCGGCGCCCGCCACCTGGTGCTGTCCACCGACCGGGACTGGCTCCTCGACATCGTCCGGGCGGTCGTGGCCTGGAGGCGCCGGCAGTGACGGCGATGACGTTCTTGGCCGCCGGGCGACTGTGGCTGCTGCTCGGTGTGGTCGCCCTGGTGGGCCTCTACGCCGTGCTGCAGCAGCGGCGCCGCCACTACGCCGTGCGCTTCACCAACGTGGACCTGCTGTCCTCGCTGGCGCCCCGGCGGCCGGGGTGGCGCCGGCACGTGGCCGCCGGCTGCCTGATCGCTGCCCTGGCGGCCATGACGGTGGCCTTCTCCCGGCCCACCCGCACCGTGCGCGTCCCCCGGTCGGGGGCCACGGTGATGCTCGCGGTCGACACGTCCGGCTCGATGGCCGCCGGCGACGTGGCCCCGTCGCGCCTCGTCGCCGCCCAGAAGTCGGCCACCGAGTTCGTGGCCAAGCTTCCGGCCACCTTCCGGGTCGGGCTCATCGCCTTCGACGCCAGCGCTCGCGTCGTGGTGCCGCCCACGGTCGACCACCAAGCCGTCACCGACGGCATCGCCGGCCTGGCGGTGGGTACGGCCACGGCCGCGGGCGACGCCGTGTTCCTGGCACTGGAGTCGGTGGTGCCGGCAACGGCGGCCGCCGGCAGTGGTGGCGGCAGTGGTGGTGGCGGTGGCAGCGGCAACTCGGCCCGCATCGTCGTGATGTCCGATGGGGCCACGACGACGGGTCGCTCCATCCCCGCGGCCGCCGCCGCCGCCCGAGCCGCCAACGTCCCCGTGTCCACGATCTCGTTCGGGACGCCCGACGGGACGGTGACCATCGGCAACCGCACGGTGGCCGTGCCCGTGGACCGCACCTCCATGCAGCAGTTGGCCGAGATCTCCGGGGGGAAGGCCTTCGAGGCGTCGTCCGGCAACGAGCTGTCGTCGGTGTACCGGGGCATCGCCAACTCGATCGGCTACACCAAGCAGCACCGGGAGGCGACGGTCACCTGGGTGGGCGTGGCCCTCGTGCTGGCGCTGGCCGGCGTGGGCGCCGGGCTGGCCTGGGGCGGCCGCATCCTCTGAACCCCAGAGCCCTCATGAACCCCGGAGCCTGAGCCGTTCGGCCGCCGGACAGGCGCTAAGTGGCCGGAGCCGGGGACGACGCCGGGGCGTCGTGGTGGCAGTGCCCGTTGCCGTTGCCGTTGCCGTTGGGAGCGGTGTTCGGGTTGGCGGGTGCCGTGGTCGTGGTGGTCGGACCCGTCTGCGCCCCGGCCGAGAGCGGGCTGAACACGGTGGCCCCGAGGGCGCCGCCTGCCAGCATCGACCCCACCACGAGCGCAGCCATCGTGGACTTCTTCCTGGGTGTCATCGAGCCCACCGTGCGCTCGTCACCTGGGACCGAGCTGGGAGTTTGCTCGGCGTTCTAGAGCATTCCGCTCAGGAGGGCCCGAACCCGGCGCTCGATCTCGTCCCGGATCACCCGAACGGCGGCCAGGTCCTGGCCGGCGGGGTCGTCCAGCGCCCAGTCCTCGTACCGGGTGCCGGGCACCACCGGGCACTCGTCGCCGCAACCCATGGTCACGACCACGTCGACCGCTTCGAGCATGCCGGGCGTCCACCGCTTGGGGTGCTCCCCGCTGATGTCGATCCCCACCTCGGCCATGGCGGCCACGGCCACGGGGTTCACCTCGCCGGCCGGTTCGGAGCCCGCCGACCAGGCCACCACCCGCCCGCCGGCCAGGTGGGTGAACCAACCGAGCGCCATCTGGGAACGGCCGGCGTTGTGGACGCAGAGGAACAGCACGCCCTTGGGTTCGGTCATGGCGCCTCCGGATGGACGTAGCGCGCGAACGCGACCGCCGCGCACCCGCCCGCCAGCTGGGCGAGGACGAAGGGCGGGACGGACGACGGCCGGATGCCGGCGAACGTGTCGGTGAGCGAGCGGGCCACGGTGACGGCCGGGTTGGCGAACGAGGTGGACTGCGTGAACCAGTACCCGGCGGCGATGTAGGCGCCCACGGCGAAGGGCACGGCGGCCACCTGGCCCGACCGCACGGCGCCGAGGATCACGAGCAGCAGCCCGAAGGTGGCGACCACCTCGGCCAGCCACATCCCGCCTCCGGATCGCTGGTGGGTGGAGATGGCCACCGGTGCCAGGTCGAACATGAGGTTGGCCACGACCGCGCCCGCGCACCCGCCCGCCATCTGGGCGGCCACGTAGGCGGTCGCGTCCCTGGTGGGGATACCGCCCAGGAAACGGTCGGCCAGGGTGACCACGGGGTTGAAGTGACCGCCCGACACCGGGCCCAGCGCCACGATCAGGGCGGCCAGGCCCGCGCCCGTGGCCAGGGCGTTCTCCAGCAGTTGGAGACCCGTGTCGTGGGGCGACAGGCGCTGGGCGGCGATGCCGGAGCCGACCACGATCGCCACCAGCAGCGCCGTGCCCACGCCCTCGGCCGCGGCCCGGGGACCGAGGGCGCGGGGCCGGGCGCTCAGCAGCAGGGTCCCGGCGTCCCGCCGGGGGCGACGGAGCAGGCGGCGTCCTCACCGTCGGCGTCGGCCAGCACGGTGTAGACCTCCCACGCCAGGCCGTCGGGGGCGTCGACCCAGACCTTGTCCTGGAGGGCGTAGCAACAGGTGGTCTGGCTCTCGGTCGTGGTGGCCAACCCGTCGGCGGCCAGACGCTCCTGGGCGGCAGCCACCTCGCCGGTCGAGCCCACCTCCACGCCGATGTGGTTGAGCTCGCCGGGCGTCCCCGAGCCCTCGATGAGCACCAGCTTCAGGGGCGGCTCGGCGATGGCGAAGTTGGCGTAACCGGGGCGGACCTTGGCCGGCGGGGTGGCGAAGAGCCGGCTGTAGAACGCCACGGCCGTGTCGAGGTCGGACACGTTCAGGGCAAGCTGGACTCGGGACATGCTGGCCTCCTGGTACATTGGCGTGCGTCGATGGATTGACTCTCGCGAATACATCGACGTTTGTCAATAGGAGTTCGAACCGTGCCGACCGAGCGGGCCACCGTCATCTGCTGCTCCCCCGTGCTCGCCGCCCCCCTGGACGAGGACGGGGCCGACACGCTGGCGCGCGCCTTCGCTGCCCTGGCCGATCCGGTGCGCCTGCGGCTGCTGTCGCTGATCGCCAGCGCCGGCGAGTGCTGCTCGTGCGACTTGGAAGAGCCGCTGGGCAAGGCCCAGCCCACCATCAGCCACCACACCAAGGCCCTGGCCGAGGCCGGACTCATCGTGGGCGAGAAGCGGGGCCGGTGGGTGTGGTGGCGGGTCGTGCCCGAGCGGGTGGCCGAGCTGCGCACCGCCCTGGGCTGACCCCCCCCGCCGGCATTCTCGTAACGCTCACGCCCGGAGAGGCGGCACCCGCACGTTGACGAGACCGGCGGTGGGAGCGGCGCGGGGTCACACCGGGTAGACGCCCACCTCGGACGCCTTCACCGCCGTCCAGACCTCGGCGCCCTCCCGCAGGTCGAGTGCGTTGACGGCAGCGGCGGTGACGTCGGCCACGATGGCGATGGGACCGTCCACCCGCACCCGGGCCTTGGTGGTCAACCGCTCGATGTGGGCCACCCGCCCGGGCCACGTGTTACGGGGGCTGCCCTCGGGCTCGTGCCGGTGGATGGCGACGGCAGCCGGGCTGATGACGGCGTACACCGGCCCCGGCGCGGTCATGGCCGCGGGCGCCACGATGACCGCTCCCCCCTCCGTGCGCACCAGCTCCCCCTCGGCCGTACCCCGGTACAGGTTGGTGCCCACCAGCTCGGCCGCGTACTCGGTGCGGGGGCGCTCGGTGATCTCCTCGGGCGTTCCCTCCTGCACCACCCGCCCGCCCTCCACGATCACCAGCCGGTGGGCCAGCGTGAGGGCGTCGATGGGGTCGTGGGTGACGAGCAGGCGCATGCCGCCGAACCCGTCGAGGTGGCGGCGCAGGTCCCGCCGCACCGCCGTGCGGGTGTGGACGTCGAGCGCGGCCAGGGGCTCGTCGAGCAACAGCACAGCGGGGTCGGTGGCCAGAGCCCGGGCCAGGGCGACGCGCTGCGCCTGCCCGCCGGACAGCTGCGCCGGCCGGCGGTCGGCTTCGGCGGCCAGCCCCACCCGGCCCAGCCACTCCCCGGCCGCGGCCCGGGCCGCCCGCCGGCTCCTCCCCTGCCGGCGCAGCCCGAAGGCCACGTTGTCCAGGGCGCTCAGGTGGGGGAACAGCAGGTGGTCCTGGAACACCACGCCCACCGGCCTTCGCTCGGGCGCCACGAACACGCCCGCGGCGGGATCGTCCAGCACCTGGTCACCGAGCACGATGCGACCGCCGTCGATGGCCACCAGCCCCGCCAACGCCCGCAGGAACGTGGTCTTCCCGGCGCCGTTGGGACCGAGCACGGCCACCAGCTCGCCGTCACCCACCGCCACGCGCACGTCGAGGTGGAAGGTGCCGACGGTGACGTCGACGGCGGCGTCGAGGGTCACGATCTCACAGCGCTCGAAGCCACCGGTCGCGCAGCGACACCAGCACCACCAGCGACATGGCCAGCAGCACCAGGCTGAGCACGATGGCCGCGTCCGGATTGGCCCCCTCGAGCTTGACGTAGACGAACAGCGGCAGCGTCTGCGTGTGCCCGCTCAGGTTCCCGGCGAAGGTGATGGTGGCACCGAACTCGCCCAGGGCCCGGGCCCAGCACAGCACGGCACCGGCCACCAGGCTGGGCCGGACCAGCGGCAGGGTGACGTGCCAGAACACGCTCGCCCGCCCGGCGCCCAGGGTGCGGGCCGCGTCCTCCAACCGGCTGTCGACCGTCCGCAGGGCCGCCTCTACGGTCAGCACGAAGAAGGGCATGGCCACGAACGCCTCGGCCAGCACGGCACCGGGGAGATGGAACGGCAGCTGCACGCCCACCCGGTCGAGGTACTGGCCCACCAGGCCGCGCCGCCCCAGCGCCAGCAGCAGAGCGATGCCACCCACCACCGGCGGGAGCACCATGGGCAAGGTGGTCAGGGCCCGCACCACCCGCCGGCCGGGGTAGTCGAACCGGGCCTGCACCCAGGCCAGCGGGATGCCGAGCACGACGGCCAACGCCGTGGCCGCCAGCGACGTCACCAGCGAGAGCCGCAAGGCGGCCCGGGCATCGGCACTCGACAGCTGGCTCCACGCCGAGTCCCATGGCGCCTTCCACACCAGCCCGGCGAGGGGGATGGCGAAGAGGGCGACGGCGAGCGCGGCCACAGCCACGACGGGCGCGGGCGGCCGCGTGGTGCCCGCCCTCACGGAGCCGTCACGGGGCGAGGAACCCCTGGTGACGCAGCGCGGCCTGCCCCGAGCCCGACACCACCTCGTCGACGAAAGCGGTCGCCGCGGCATGGTTCTTGCTGGCCTTCACCACGGCGACGGGATACGTGGCCACGACGTTCTGGGCGTCGGGAATGGCCACACCAGTGGCCCTGGTGCCGGCCGACTGCACGTCACTGACGTAGACGATGGCGGCGTCGGCCTCGCCGGAGGTCACCTTGGCCAGCGTCGATTTCACATCCAGCTCCAGCGACTTGGGCTTCACCGTCACGCCCGCCTTCTGCAACGCCTGCCGGCTGTATGCCCCGGCGGGGACGGAGGGGTCCTCGAGCACGACCACCAGCCCAGGCTGGGCCAGGTCGGCCAGGCCGGTGATGTGCTTGGGATTACCCGGCGCCACCACGATCTCCAGCTTGTTGCGGGCAAAGACGCGCGGCGCGTCCACCAGGCCGGCGTCGACGAGCTTCTGCATGCTCTTCTGGTCGGCCGACGCGAACACGTCGGCCGGCGCGCCCTGCTGGATCTGGGTGACGAGCGCCTGGGAGCCGGCGAAGCTGTACGTCACCGTCAGGTGGGGTGCCTTCGAGGCCAGCGTCGCCTTCTCGGCGGTGAACGCCTCGGTGAGCGACGCCGCCGCGAACACGGTGAGGTTGCCCGTCAGGGGCAAGGTCGTGGCCGCCGTCTTGGTGCTGGGTCCGCAGCCTCCCAGTACCACCGACAGGGCTACCAGCCAAACCGCGATCTTCCACATAGTCGCAATGAGACTAGAGGGCGGCGAGGAAGCGGTCCACCGCCACCGCCGACTCCAGGCGCCAGCGAGCCACGACGGCGTCGAAGCCCGTGGCCTGGTCCATCCGCGCCTGCAGCCCCTCGACCATGGGCCCCACGATGTCGCGCTGGTGGGCCACCAGCTCGGCCCGGTCCGCCCCCGAGCGCTCCAGCAGGGCCAGCTTCAACAAGAGCTGCGAGCGAATGTCGCGCACGTGCTCGACGGGCTCGGACAGCCACCTGCGCGCCTGGCGACGGCCCCGGGCCGTGGCTCGCACCAGCACCCGCTGCGGGCCCGCCGTTCCTGCGGCGGCGCCCGCCTCTTCGACCAGGCCGGCCCGCTCGAGCGTGGCCAGTGACCGGTACACGAGCGGGCGGCGAACGGTCCAGATCCGTCCCAGCTCGCCGTCGGGTGCCAGCTGGCGTGCGACCGCGAACCCGTGCGTCGTGCCCTCGGCCACGACGCCGAGCACGGCCCAGTCGGTGGCCGAGAGGTCCGGTGGACGAGCGCGGGCCATGGCCCGACCACGCTACCGGCCGGCGCTCGTCACTTGACGGTGAGGCTGCGCACGGCCGACCACGTGCCCGGGTTGCCGGTCCCGTCCACCGCCCGCACTCGCCACGACAGGTTGGCCTTGTTGAACGACGTCGTGAACTGGGTGCCCGTCACCGGCTGGCCGAGGACCAACGGCACGGTGAAGGCCGACGAGTCGTCGACCTGCAGGAGGTAGGAGGCGGCGCCCGACACCGCCTGCCAGCTCAACGTCACCGCCTGGCCCGGGGCCACTCGCGCGCCGGCAGCAGGCAGGGAGAGCACGGGTGCGGCGAGTGGCCCAGGCGGGGCGTTGACCGTGAGCGTGCGCGCCGCCGACCACGGCCCCGGCCTGAAGGCCGAGTCGTAGGCGCGGGCCCGCCAGAACAGGGTTCCGCCCGGCAGGCCATTGGCGGTGAACGAGGGGGTGGCGAACATGATCTGGTCGACAACCGGCGCGGCGAAGGACGGCGAGGTGGCCACCTGGATCTCGTCGTCGACCAGCTCCTCGGTCCACGAGAAGGAGACGGGCTGGCCCACGGTGAAGGTCGCGCCGTTGGCCGGCGTGAGGAGGGTGGGCGCCGGGTGCAACGTTACGGACAGGGGCACCGAACTGGTCCCCCACGACGCCGTGAGCGTCACCGTCGTGGTCGCCGCCACCGGGTTGGTCGCCAGCGTGAACGGCGCGCTGGACGCACCCGCGGCCACGTGCACCGGCGCGGGCGGAGGGATGGCCGCGCTGTTGCTGGCGAAGGTGACGACGGCTCCCGCGCTGGGCGCGGCGCCGTTCAGCACCACCGCCGCCGGTGGGTTGTCGCCCCCGGCGAGCACGGGCGCCACGGCCGAGCCCTCGACCTCGATGCGCCTGACGGACGGCGGGTCGACGGTGAGGATGGCGGACTTCGCCCCGGTGGGCAGCGTGGCCGTGATGGTCACGGTCTTCGAGGTGGTCACCTGTTGCGGGTCGATGGGGAACGACGCCGTGGTGATGTCGGCATCGAGGGCCACCGTGGGCGGGATGAGCACGGTGGGCGGGACGGTGGCGACCGACGTGTCGCTGCTCTGCAGCGTGGCCACGACCCCGCCGGGCGGCACCACCGTGTTGGTCACGTCGATGCGACCGACCACGGTGTTGTCCGGCGTGGTGCCACTGAAGGCGTTGGTGTGGCTACGCAGGGTCAGTCCCCTGTCGGTGAAGGCATCGATTCGCACGCCGGCGATGGCGGGGGGCGTGGGCAGCAGGTTGAACGAGCGCACGGCCGACCACCCGGATAGGGCCGGGGTCGTGGGCGAGCTGTCGCCGTGCTCCGAACGCACTCGCCAGAACTTCAGACCCGGGTTGTCCCGGGGCAGCGTCCACTGCGACTCGGGGATGCCCCGCACGCACCAGTCGAGGCCGGTGCACTCGGCCGCGTTGGCAGCCGCAAAAGTGCGGTCGGAGCCGATCTGGAGCTCGTAGCTCTGCGGGTTGGCGTCGTCGGCCCAGTCGAAGGTCACCGTCTGGCCCGACGCGCCGTCGGGCGGCCCGACCAGCAGCGGCGGCGGCGGGAGGGGCGCGGTGAAGGTGATGGTCACCTGGCGCACGTTGGACGGCAGGCTGCGCGTCCCGTCGGCCGACACCGCCCGCACCCGGAACCACAGGTTGCCCACGGGTTCGCCGAACATGATCGGCGCCGTGGTCTGGGAGGCGGGGATGGGCGAGAAGTCGGCGTTGAACAGCGGCAGCGTGAAGGTGGGCTCGTTGTCGTACTCGAGCAGGTAGTGATCGGCGCCCGGGACGGGCAGCCACTCGTTGCGCACGAACTCGAACGGGTGGTACTGGAACAGGTTCGGCGGGTTGATCATCACCGGCGCGGCCGGCGTGCCCGGTGCCGACCCGGTGACGGTGAACGACGCCGTCGCGCTCCACGGGCCCGTGACCAGCCCGACGATCGGGTCCGACGCGTCCTGGACGGCGTCCACCCGCCAGAAGTACGCGCCGTTCGAGAGGCCGCTGACCTTGGCCTGGGTCGGCGGCAGGCCCGCCAACGTCGAGCTGGCGGTGCTCCCCTGCAGCACGAGGCCGGTGAAGGTGGCGTTGTTGCTGACCTGCCAGTTGTAGGCGACGATGCGCGTGGTGCCCGTGCTCGTGCCCCACAGAAGGTTGAAGGGCTGCACCACGGCGGCCCCGCCGGTGGGCGAGATCACTGCCGGAGCCGACGGTCCCGTTGCGGGTGCAGGAGCCGGCGGCGGGGGCGGCGCCGTC
>DASRGI010000223.1:0-9021 GCA_035651095.1 Acidimicrobiales bacterium
GTGCCTCCGCTCGACTCGTCCGGCGAGATCTGGACCTCGCTCTGGACGTCGAGCGCCTGGTGCTGGTCGCCGATGAGGCCGGCTAACGACCCGATTACACCCGGCGGGGATCGACCTCGATCCGCAGCCGGCCCGCGGGCCGGGGGGTGGCGGCCAAGGCCCCGGACAGCACATCGGGGGACGGGGCCCGCACCAGCCAGCGCCCGTCGCCCTCGTCGATCACCTGGACATGCGACGGCAGTTTGGCCGCGAAATCTCCGGATCCCTCGCCTGAGAGCGCGGCCAAAGCGGTGAAGGGGGGCAGGGACAGGGCCGCTCGTCGCTCCTGCTCCACCGCCACCAACCGGCCCGGGTCGGCGTGGAGGGCGGCGTCGAGCACCTCGTGGTGGGGCACGCGGGTCTGTACCAGCACTCGGCCGGCCCGTCCCCCCACCAGGCGGGACGCCCGGGCCAGCAGGCCGAGCGCCTGCTCGGCGGCCCGGAACCGGGGAGCGAGGAGCTCCTGGTCCATGTCGAGGAAGGCCACCAGATCGGCCCGGTCCACCCGGTGCAGGGCCGCCTCGGTGCCCACCACCACCCTCGTGGCCGGTACGTCGCCGTCGTCGGACTCGGCCGTCACCTCACCCACCGCCTCGCCGGCCAGGGCGGCCAGCTCCTCCCGCACCCGGCTCACGCCGGCTCGCAGGTTCTTGAACCGCAGCGACCCGCACGCCGCGCACACCACGGGCCGGTCCAACCCGCAGGCCCGGCAGTGCAGCCCCTCGCCGCCCGTCGCCTGCTCCAGGGCCGACCCGCAGCGCTCGCACCGGGCCAGCTCCCCGCACGAGGCGCAGGCCAACAGCCGCGCCCGCCCCTTGCGGTTGAGGACGCACACCACCCGCCCCCCACCTCGCAGGGCGTCGACCAGCCGGGTCGAGAACAACCCGGCCCTGGGGTCCTCCTCGCGCCGGTCGACCACCTCGAGCATGGCCCACCCGGCCCGCTCCTCGGACCGCCCCGGCACCACCAACTCGCCCCACGCCAGTTGCTCCAGCAGGGGGGTGGGCGACACCAGCACGCACGGCACGCCCGCCCGCCGGGCTCGCTCGGCCGCCACCACCCACGCGTCCCACGTGGGCACCCGCTCCTCCTGGTAGGCCTCGTCGTGGGCGTCGAGGACGACGACGGCCGCCACGTCGGGCACGGGCGCCCAGGCCCCCGCTCGCGCCCCCACCACCACCGAACCCCCCGCCGCCGCCCGCGCCCAGTCCCGCGGCACCACGGCCACGGGCACACCCGCCCGCCGCAACCGGGCGCCCACCATGGCCGCCGCCGCCACCGACGGGGCCAGCACCAGGGCCGACCCCCGGGCCGCGGCCGCGGCCACCAGCGGGAAGGTGTCGGCGCCCGGCGGCACCCGCACCACCGAACGCAACCCGCCAGGCAGCGTGACGTCCGCGTGCATGGGCGGGCGGGCCGGGGCCGCGGGGGGCAGGCCCCGCACGGCCACGGGCGGCGACGCCGTCTTCAACAGGACGGACAGCCGCCCCGCCCACCGCCGGGCCGCCCATTCCGCCAACTCGATGACGTCACGGGCCGGGCCCAGGCCGGTGACCTTGTTCACGGGCCGGAGGGCCACGCCCTCGGGCGGGGCCACGTCCACGGCCACCACCCAGGCGCCGATGCGCCGCCCGTTGAGGGTGACCCGCACGAGGGCGCCCAACGGGGTGCCCGCGGGAGCCAGGTAGTCGAACGTCTTGTCGATGCCGGCCACATCCGGCACCACCCGGACGCTGATCAGCTTGGGCGGCAGCTCCGCAGGCTGCGTGCCGCTCAGATGCTGAGCGCCCGCTTGAAGTCCTCGAGCCGGGACAGCGCCTCCCACGTGAACTCCTTGTCCGACCGGCCGAAGTGACCGTAGGCGGCGGTGCGACGGTAGATGGGACGGCGCAGGTCGAGGTCCCGCACGATGGCCGCGGGACGCAGGTCGAACACCTCGTCGACGGCGGCCTCGATGGCCCGGGGGTCGACCTGCTCGGTGCCGAACGTCTCCACGAGGAGCGACACGGGCCGGGCCACGCCGATGGCGTAGGCCACCTGGATCTCGCAGCGGCGGGCGGCGCCGGCGGCCACCACGTGCTTGGCCACCCAGCGGGCCGCGTACGCGGCCGAGCGGTCGACCTTGGACGGGTCCTTGCCCGAGAAGGCCCCACCGCCGTGGCGCGCGGCGCCGCCGTAGGTGTCGACGATGATCTTGCGGCCGGTGAGGCCGGTGTCGGCGTGCGGCCCGCCCAGCTCGAACTTGCCCGTGGGGTTGGCCAGCACCCGGTAGTCGTCGCCGGCGAACTGGGCCGGGAGCATGGGATGGATCACGTGCTCGTTGAGGTCGGGCTTGAGCAGCGTCTCGATGTCGAGGTTGGGCGCGTGCTGGGTGGAGATGAGCACGGTCTTGAGGGCGACGGGCTTGCCGTCCTCGTAGTCGAACGTCACCTGGGTCTTGCCGTCGGGCCGCAGGTACGGCAACACACCGGCTTTGCGCACCTCGGACAGGCGCTGGGCCAACCGGTGGGCCAGCCAGATGGGCAGGGGCATGAGGTCGTCGGTCTCGTCGCAGGCGAAGCCGAACATCATTCCCTGGTCGCCCGCGCCCTGGGCGTTGAGCTGGTCCTCGCCGCCGGAGCCGGTGCGCAACTCGAGGGCCGACGTCACGCCCTGGCCGATGTCGGGCGACTGTTCGTCGATGGCGGTGACGACGCCGCAGGTGTTGCCGTCGAAGCCGAAGGACTCCCGGTCGTACCCGATGTCGCACACGACCTGGCGGACGATCTTGGGGATGTCGACGTAGGCGTCGGTGGTGATCTCACCGGCCACCACCACCAAGCCGGTCGTGAGCAGCGTCTCGCACGCCACCCGGCCGCGCGGATCTGCGGCCAGGATGGCGTCAAGGACGGCGTCCGACACCTGGTCGGCCATCTTGTCCGGGTGGCCCTCGGTGACCGACTCCGACGTGAACGTGTAGCGGCTCATGCTCTTGCTCCTAAGCGTTGGACCACGGCGTCGAGGACAATGCGTGCCACTTCCCGCTTGCCGGTGAGGGGGACATTCTGCTCGCTCCCGTCCGCCGCGAGCACGTTCACCTGGTTGGTGTCGTGCTCGAAGCCGGCCCCGGGAGCAGTGACGTCGTTGGCCACGATGACGTCGAGGCGCTTGCGCCGCAGCTTGGCCAGCGCCTCCTCGCGTACGGCCGACGTCTCCGCCGCGAACCCGACCAGCACCTGCCCGTCGGGCTTGCGCTCGCCCAGGGCGGCCAGGATGTCGGGCGTGGGTTCGAGCACCAGCTCGGGTACGCCCTCGGCCTTCTTGATCTTCGAGGGCGCGACGGCCTTGGGCCGGAAGTCGGCCACGGCCGCAGCCATGATCACGGCGTCGGCCCCGGCGGCTGCGGCCAGGGTGGCCTCCTCCATCTCCGCGGCCGTCTGCACGGGCACCACGGTGACGGTCGAGGGCACCCACCGGTCGACGGTGGACACGAGGGTGACGCCGGCGCCCCGGAGGGCGGCCTCGTGGGCCAGCGCGTACCCCTGGCGACCGGACGAGCGGTTGCCCAGGTAGCGCACGGGATCGAGCGGCTCACGGGTGCCGCCGGCGGTGACGACCACCCGGCGGCCGGCCAGGTCCTGCGGGGCGAGGGCCCGCTCGATGGCGAACACGATGTCGTCGGGCTCGGCCAGCCGGCCGGCGCCGCTGTCGCCCCCCGCCAGGCGGCCCACCCCGGGGTCCACCACGTGCACGCCCCGGCTGCGCAGCAGGGCCAGGTTGTCCTGCACGGCGGGGTGCTCCCACATCTCGGTGTGCATGGCCGGGCACACGACCACCGGGGCCCGGGTGGCGAGGAGGGTGGCGACCAGGAGGTCGCCCGAGATCCCGTGGGCGTAGCTCCCCAGCACCCGGGCGGTGGCCGGCGCCACCACGATCACGTCGGCCGTCTGACCCAGGCGGGTGTGGGGGATGGGATCGCCGAGGGCGTCGTCCCACAGCGAGGTGTGGACCGGCTCCGACGCCAGGGCCGAGAAGGTCGTGGGGCCCACGAAGCGCTGGGCGTCCTCGGTGAGGATCGGGGCCACGTAGGCGCCGGCGTCGACGAGGCGGCGGCAGACCTCGATGGCCTTGTAGGCGGCGATTCCCCCGGAGACTCCGAGCACCACCCGGCGCCCGGTCAGCCAGCCGGTCAACTACTTCTCGGTGGGCTCGGCCTCGTCCAGCTCGGCATCGTCCACGGGCCGCACGAACACGATCTTGCCCGCCGAGATCTCCTCCAGGGCGATGGAGAGCGGCTTGCGGGAGACGGACGTGACCTGGGGCGGCACGATGGCGCCCAGCCCCTCACCGAGCTGGTTGAAGTACGAGTTGATCTGGCGCCCGCGCTTGGCGGCCAGGGTGACGAGGGTGAACTTGGAGTCCACCTTGTCGAGCAGGCTCTCGATGGGCGGGTCCATCATGGTGGGGCGGCGCGTGGCCATCAGCGGGTCTCTCTCTGTTGATCGCCGGGTGGGGCGGTGCGGCGACCCTCGATTATACCGGCCACCTCGGCCACGGCCCGGGACAGATCGTCGTTGACCACCGTGTGGTCGGCCAGAGCCCTCCCGCGGGCCTCTTCCACCTCGGCCAGCTCCAGGCGCTGGCGGATGCGGTCCTCGGTGTCCCCCCGGTGCCGCAGGCGGGCCTCCTGCTCGGCCCGGGAGGGTGGGATGACGAGAACGATCTCGGCATCCGGGTAGCGGGCCCGGATCTGCTCGGCGCCCTGGAGGTCGATCTCCAGGACGACGTCCATGCCCGCCGGGGCGTGGGGAACGGGCGTGCCGTACAGCTCGCCCAGGAACTCGGCCCACTCCAGGAAGCCGCTCTGCGCGATGCGGGCTTCGAACTCGTCCTTGGTGACCCAGGTGTAGGCGTCCTCGGCCTCGCCCGGACGCCTGGCGCGCGTGGTCCACGACCGGGAGAGCCACAAGTTGGGGTCCAGCTCCAGGAGCCGGGTGACGAGCGTGCCCTTCCCGACGCCGCCCGGCCCGAAGATGACGACGATCAGTGTGTCCCGAGCTCCTCCAGCAGCCTGTCGCGCTGCTGCTTGCCGAGGCCCTGGACCCGCCGGGTCTGACTGATCCCCACCGTCTCCATGAGCCGCCGGGCCTTGACCTTGCCCAGACCGGGGAGCGACTCGAGCACGGCGAGGACTTTCATCTTGCCGACCACATCGTCCCGAGTGCCCTGATCGAGCAGCTCGGGGAAGGTGATCGAGCCCATCTTGAGCTTCTCCTTCAGCTCGGCTCGCTGGCGCCGAGCGGCCGCAGCTTTGTCGAGCGCGGCCTGGCGTTGCTCAGGGGAAAGCGACGGAGGCAGGGGCATGAAGAGGCACCCTAGCGCGCTGCTAGAAAGCGTCAACCCGAGGTTTGGCAACCATTCGACACAAGTCCTTCAGGGGGTGACGCACTTGTGTCGAATCGCTACGCGCGGGGTCAGAGGGTGATGCCCTCGACCAGTCGAGCGGCGGCCTTGGCCCGGTCCGGCGCGGCCGTCACCGCCCGCCCGATGACGAGCAGATCGGCGCCCGCTTCGAGGGCCGCCTGGGGCGTCGAGGTGCGGGCCTGGTCGTCGGCCGAGGCGCCTGCCGGGCGGATCCCGGGCACGACGGCCAGCAGCCGGGGGGCGAGCTGCTTGGCCTCGCGCACGTCCCCGGCAGCGCACACCACGCCGCCGCATCCGGCCTCGACGGCGGTGCGCACCCGGCTGCCGAGGATGTGGGCGGGGGCGTCGGCGTCGCTGGTGAGGATGGTGACGGCCAGGGCCGCGGGCGGCTCCAGCCCGGCCGCGCTGGCCCCGTCCCGCAGGCCTTCCACCCCGGCTCGCAGCATGCTGGCGCCGCCGAAGGCGTGCAGGGTGAGGTAGGACGCGCCCACCGCGCCCAGCACGCGGGCCGCCTTGCGGACGGTGGTGGGGATGTCGTGGAGCTTCACGTCGAGGAAGACCTTGTAGCCCAGCTCGGTCATGGTCACCACCGCGTCGGTGCCCGCCGCGCTGAACAGCTCCAGCCCGACCTTGGCCACGCCGAACCAGGGCTGCAGCTCCCGGGCGAGGCGGGTGGCCTCGACGAGGTCGTCCACGTCCAGGGCCAGGGCCAGCCGGCCGCGGATGTCAGGAGCGACGGCTGTTGTGGTCATGGGCGGCTCCGATCAGCTCGTTCACATCGGCGACGTGGTGACGCCGGCACCACCGGCGCAACTCTTCCAGCACGCGGGCGGGCGCACGCGGATCGGCAAAGGTGGCGGTGCCGACCTGCACGGCGTTGGCCCCGGCGAGGAGCAATTCCACGGCGTCCTCCCCCGTGGTCACACCCCCCACGCCCACGATGGGGGCCGAGGGGAATGCCGCCCGCACGTCGAAGACGGCCCGCACGGCGACGGGGTGGATGGCCGCACCGGAGAGGCCGCCGCCCCGCTCACCGCTGCCCAGCGCGGGCCGGCGGGTGGTGGTGTCAATGGCCATGCCCATCACCGTGTTGACCAGGGTGACGGCTTCGGCGCCGGCGTCGAGGACGGCCCCGGCGATCTCGGTGACGTCGGTGACGTTGGGGCTGAGCTTGGCCCACCGCGGGCGGCCGGCGCCGGCGGTGGCGGCGATGGCGTCGGCCGCGGCGGCGGGCGAGTGGGCGAACATCTTGCGCCGCTCCTCCACGTTGGGGCAGCTGAGGTTGACCTCCACGGCCACCACTCGGGGAGGCGCGTCGGCGAGCATGGCCGCCGCCTTCTCGTAGTCCTCCACGGTGAAGCCCCAGATCGACGCCACCACGCGAGCGCCGGTGGCGAGCAGGGCGGGCAGGTCGTCTTCCAGCCACGCCTCCACGCCCGGACCCTGCAGGCCCACGCTGTTCAACATGCCCGCCGGCGTGTCGTGCACGCGCGGCGCCGGGTTGCCCGCCCACGGCCCGGCCGAGAGGGACTTGACCACCACCGCGCCCAGGTCGCCCAGGGGAAACGAGCGACCCAGCTCGGCCCCGTGACCGGCCGTGCCGCTGGCCGTCATGACCGGGTTGGGCAGGCCGACGGACCCGACCGCCACCCCCATCCGCGTTCTCGTAACGCTCACGAGCACATAGCCGGACTGAGCGTTACGAGAATGGAAAGGGGGGGCGGGTTCACAGGGGCAGGCGTAGTTGATCGCCCCCCTCGTGGAACTCCTGCAGGCTGCGCACCGACAGGCGGTGGCGACCCCAGTCGGCGATGCCCGCCGCCGCGGCCCGGGCCGCGGCCACCGTGGTGATGGTGGGCACCTTGTGCACGGTGGCGGCTGTGCGGATGTAGCCGCCGTCGGCGCGCGGGCCCCGGCCCCGGGGCGTGTTGACCACCAGCTGCACCTTGCCCGACGAGATGAGGTCGACGGCCGACTCCCCACTCCCCTCGCTCAGCTTCGAGACCACCGCCTCCACGGGCACGCCATTGGCTTCGAAGAACTCGGCCGTGCCCCGCGTGGCCACCAATGAGAAGCCCAGCTCGACGAAGCGCACGGCCGCGGCCAGTCCCGTCTCCTTGTCCCGGTCGGCCAGGGAGAAGAACACCGAGCCCGACTCGGGCAGGCGGTTGCCGGCGGCGATCTGGCTCTTGGCGAAGGCCAGGCCGAAGGTGGCGTCCACGCCCATGACCTCACCGGTGGAGCGCATCTCGGGACCGAGGAGGGTGTCGACGTCGGGGAACCGGTTGAAGGGCAACACCGCTTCCTTCACGCTGACGTGGCCGCCGTCCACCGGGTCCCGCAACAACCCCTCTTCCCGCAGTTCGGCCAGCGTGGCGCCCACCATGATGCGTGCGGCGATCTTGGCCAGGGGCACGCCCGTGGCCTTGGCCACGAAGGGGACGGTCCGGCTGGCCCGGGGGTTGGCCTCGATGACGAACACCTGGCCCTGCTTCACCGCGTACTGCACGTTGATGAGGCCGCGCACGTCGAGCGCCTCGGCGATGGCCCGGGTGTAGCCCTCGATGACTTCGATGACGCCATGGCGCAGGGTGGGCGGCGGGATCACGCAGGCCGAGTCACCCGAGTGCACGCCCGCTTCCTCCACGTGCTCCATCACCCCGCCGATGACGACGGCGCCGGTGGCGTCGCGCAGGGCATCCACGTCCACCTCGATGGCGTCCTCGAGGAAGCGGTCGATGAGCACCGGGCGCTCGGCCGACAGCCCGCCCTCCTTGCCGAGCGACCCGAAGCCGGCCAGCTGGGCCATGGCCCGGCGCAGGCTCTCCTCGTCGTACACGATCTCCATGGCCCGCCCACCGAGCACGTAGCTGGGGCGCACCAGCGCGGGATACCCGATGCGCTCGATGATGGCCAGGGCCTCGTCGACGTCGACGGCCGTGCCCCCCGCGGGCTGAGGGATCTCCAGCCGGGCGCACAGGGCGTTCCAGCGCTCGCGGTCCTCGGCCAGGTCGATGGACTCGGGGGACGTGCCCAACACCAGCTCGCGGGACAGGCGGCCGGCCAGCTTGAGCGGCGTCTGCCCGCCCAGGCCGACGATGACGCCGACCAGCTCGCCCCCGCCCGCCGCCGCCGATGCCCGCTCGGCTTCGATGACGTTGAGCACGTCCTCGTGGGTGAGGGGCTCGAAGTAGAGGCGGTCGCTGGTGTCGTAGTCGGTGGAGACGGTCTCGGGGTTGCAGTTGAGCATCACCGTCTCGAAGCCGGCGTCCCGCAGGGCGAAGCTGGCGTGCACGCAGCAGTAGTCGAACTCGATGCCCTGCCCGATCCGGTTGGGCCCCGACCCGAAGATCAGCACCTTGCGACCGTTGCTCGGCCGCACCTCGTCCTCGTCCTCGTACGTCGAGTAGTGGTAGGGCGTGTCGGCCGCGAACTCGGCGCCGCAGGTGTCCACCGTCTTGAACGTGGCCCGCACGCCGGCGGCCAGGCGGGCGGCCCGCACGTCGTCCTCGGGCACCCGCCACAGCCACGCCAGCTGGGCGTCGGAGAAACCCAGGCGCTTGGCCCGGCGCCAGTCCC
>DASRGI010000224.1:0-3247 GCA_035651095.1 Acidimicrobiales bacterium
GCCCGCGGCCCACACCTCCTGCTCGTCGACAGGGGCGAGCAGGGGAGCGTCGGGGTCGAGGGCCTCACCGCCTTCCAGGGGCGCGCCCGCCAGCACTTCGGCCAGCGGGTGCTTCAGGCGACGGCCCGCGCGCCCGTCGGCCCCGACCAGTCCCCATCCTTCGGCCGTGCGTACGATCGGCATCAGCCATCTCCTCCCGTGTTCGTTAAGTAGTCTAACGAGCACGGTTTGGCCGCGCTGACACCGCGATCGCGGCCTGCGGGTGGCCAACCGTCTCGTGCGTGGGGGTCAGAGGCGGACGGTGCGACCGTCGGCCGACTCGATGAGCCGGTCGATCTGGTCGGGACGGAAGCCGCCGAGCTCCCGGGCGATGGGAGCCACCGGGTTCTTCCGGGGTGCGTAGAACCGGCCGTCGGCCAGGTCCTCGGACGCCGAGTCGAACACCCGGTTGGTGGCGTCCTTGCGCTTCATCACCGTGCCCAGGAGCGCCTGGCCCCGGTCCAGCAGGCGGTCGACGTCGGCGGGGGCGGCGGCCGTGTCCCGCAGCCAGTCCATGCCGTTGCGCAGGTGGAGCGACTCGTCGGCCGAGATCCAGTCCATGAGATACGCAGTCTCGGGATTGCCGGCGGCCTGCAGGGCACGCACCCGGTCGTGCAGCGTCTCCACCACGTTGCCCTCGACGATGGCGTTGAACACCAAGGTGCGCTCGGGCGCGGGCAGCCACGCCACCGCGTCGTAGAACGTCCACGTGGGGAACGGGTGGGCGCCGGCGCCTTCGCCCAACTGCTCCAACCGGCGCAGCAGAAGGCCGATGTGGCGCACCTCGTCGGCGCACTGCGTGGCGAAGTCGCGGTAGAAGGACCAGGGCCGGTCGCTCACCTCGTGGACGACGCAGCCGACGATGCACAGCGACGCGATCTCGGGCATGAGCCCGTGGTGGACCACGAGGACCTCGACATCGCGGGGTCCGAACGCTTCGAAGCCCGGGCAATACGACACCCGTTCACCGTCCTGGGCGATGCGG
Organism: Acidimicrobiales bacterium; assembly: GCA_035651095.1. Taxonomy (GTDB): domain Bacteria; phylum Actinomycetota; class Acidimicrobiia; order Acidimicrobiales; family JAUTXP01; genus DASRGI01. The sequence goes on from DASRGI010000224.1 coordinate 1,025, forward strand.
TACTCGCTCCCCAGCTCGATGCCCTCCGGGCTCGTGCGGGGGAGGGGCCAGAAGCCGGTGCCGTTGGTTGCGCCGTCGTCGGTGCGGTCTCCGGGCACCTCGTCGGAGCGGACCACGAGACCGCCGGCACCGTCGAGCGCGGCTGTCACGGCGCGCTGGTAGTTCGCGTCGAGCGCCTTGCCGTCGAGGAATGCGGCAGCCCACGCGTTGCCCTCCTCGTGGTCGGGCAGCAGGTGGCGGGTGACCAGGCGGATGGTGGGCTCGTCGGCCAGCGGGTCGCACTCGGACCACAGCAGTTCGTAGGCGTCCACGAGCGCCTTCCCGATCACGCCGTAGACGGCGGCCACGAGGTCGGCGGTGGACGGGGCCTCGTCCACCAGTTCCACGAGCGCCCGCCACTCGGGCGAGGGCACGTGGACCATGCGCTCGGTGGTGCGCAGACGACCCAGGCGAGTGCGGATGGCGTCGCCGCGCTCGGCGCGGCGGCCCACGTCGCGAGCGAGCGCAAGGCGCTCGTCGTTCTCGGTGACCCGCGCCGTCCATCCCCCGAGGACGCGCAGCAGATCCGCTTCGACTCGGAAGAAACGCAGCAGCTGGTTGGCCACCTGCCGCGGAGTGAGGCCAGGAAGGGGGGACATGTACCTCTCGCCGTGTGGTTTGTAAGGAACTATAATGTACCTCCGGAACGCGCAGCCGTGTCAACATCGAAACCAGGGGGTGGGGCGTGCGAGTGGCACTCACAATCGGCGACTTCCTCGAACGAGCGGGGAACGTGTTCAGCGACCGGGTGGCAGTGGTGGACGAGCCGGGCACGCCCGGGTCGCTGGGCCGCGTCACCTACGGCGCCCTCCACGACCGGGCCCGGGGCATGGCCGCCGCCCTCGACGCCATGGGCGTGGGCCAGGGGGAGCGGGTGGGCATCGTCAGCCCCAACGCCGCCAAGTTCCTCACGTCCTTCTTCGGCGTGAGCGGCTTCGGGCGGGTGCTGGTGCCCATCAACTTCCGGCTGACGGCGGCCGAGGTCGACTACATCGTCGGCCACTCCGGCGCCAGCGTGCTGCTGGTCGACCCCGAGCTGGACGACGCCCTCTCGGGCGTGCAGGTCAAGCACCGCGTCCTCCTCGACGGAATGCAGGACGCCGAGTTGTTCGCGCCGGCGTCGGGCTCGGGCGCCGAGCCCCGGCGGTGGGAGCCCGACGAGGACGCCACCGCCAGCATCAACTACACGTCGGGCACCACGGCGCGGCCCAAGGGCGTGCAGCTGACCCATCGCAACTGCTGGCTCAACGCGGTGACGTTCGGGTGGCACGCGGGCGTGAGCGAACGCGACACCTACCTGCACACCCTGCCCATGTTCCACTGCAACGGCTGGGGCATGCCCTATGCGCTGACCGGCATGGGCTGCAAGCAGGTGGTGTTGCGCAAGGTCGACGGGGCCGAGATCCTGCGCCGCATCGACGACGAGGGCGTCACCGTCTTGTGCGGGGCGCCCGCGGTGGTGGCCGCCATCCTCGACGCCGCCGCCGCCGGCGCCCCGGTGAAGCCCGACGTGCGCATCGTGGTGGCCGGCGCCCCGCCCCCGACGAAGACCATCGAGCGGGTCGAGACCGAGCTCGGCTGGGAGTTCATCCAGATCTACGGCCTCACCGAGACGTCGCCGCTGCTCACCATGAACCGGGCCCCGGCCGAGTGGGACGACCTCACGCCGTCGGATCGGGCCCGGTTGCTGTCGCGCGCCGGCGTGCCCGCCATCGGCGTGCGCATGGACGTCGACGGCGAGGGCGAGGTGCTGGCCCGCTCCAACCACGTGTTCGAGGGGTACTGGGAGCAGCCCGACGAGTCGGCCAAGGCCCTGGCGGGCGGGTGGTTCCACACCGGCGATGGCGGGTACCTGGACGGGCCCTACGTGGTGATCCAGGACCGCAAGAAGGACGTGATCATCACCGGCGGGGAGAACGTGTCGTCCATCGAGGTGGAAGACGTGCTCTACCAGCACCCGGCCGTGGCCGAGGCCTGCGTCATCGGCGTGCCCGACGAGAAGTGGGGCGAGACCATCAAGGCCCTGGTCGTGCTGCGCGAGGGCCAGTCCGTCACCGAGCAGGAGCTGATCGACTTCTGCCGGGCCAACATGGCCCACTTCAAGTGCCCCCGGTCGGTGGACTTCCCGCCCTCGCTGGAACGCACGGCCACCGGCAAGCTCCAGAAGTTCAAGATGCGGGCGCC
>DASRGI010000225.1:0-21748 GCA_035651095.1 Acidimicrobiales bacterium
CGAACTCGCCGATCGAACGCGCGATGCTGAGCACCACGCCGTAGGCCAGCGCCCAGCGGATGGACGGGAGGGTGACGCGCAAGAAGGTCTGGCGGCCCGACGCGCCCAGCGTCCACGCCGCCTGCTCCTGCTCGATGCCGATCTCCTCCAACACCGGTACCACCTCGCGCACGACGAGGGGCAGCGACACGAACACCGTGGCCAACACCATGCCGGGCAGGGCGAAGATGACCTGCACGCCGTGGTCCGCCAGCCAGCCCCCGAAGGGCGCGTTGCGGCCGTAGACCAGGATCAATGCCAAGCCCACCACGACCGGTGACACGGCGACGGGCAGGTCGATCACGGCGTTGAGCACGCGCTTGCCGGGGAACCGCCCGCGCGTCAACAGCAGGGCCGTGCCCACGCCGAACACGGTGTTGGCCACCACCGAGAAGGAGGCCACGATGGCAGTCACCTTGAAGGCGTGCACGGCGCCCGGTGACGACAGCGCCTGCCACACGGGCGCCACCCCGTGGTCGAACGTGCGCACCCCCACCAGCGCCACGGGCAGCAGCAACAGCATGAACAGGTAGGCGATGGCCACCCAACGCAGGGCGTGCTTACCCACGGCGCACCGCCCAGCGCTGCACGAGGTCGAGCACCACGAGCACGCCCAGGGCCACGAGCAGCAGCACGGTCGACACCGCCGCCGCACCCGTGAGGTTGTCGCTCTGGATCTGACCGAAGATGTGCACCGACGCGACCTGCGTCTTGAACGGCAGGTTGCCGGAGATGAGCACGGTGGCCCCGAACTCGCTGATGGCCCGGGCGAACGACAGCGACGCCCCGGCCAGGATGGCGGGCAGCAGGTTGGGCAGCACCACCCGCCGGAACACGGTGATGCGGCTGGCCCCCAGACAAGCGGCCGCCTCCTCCATCTCCGTGTCGAACTCCAACAGCACGGGCTGCACGGCCCGCACCACGAACGGCAGGGTGACGAACAGCAGCGCCGCCAACACGCCGGCAACCTTGTAGGCCAGGTCCACGTGCAGCGGGCTGCTGGGCCCGTACAGCGACAGCAGCACCAGCCCGGCCACGATGGTGGGCAGGGCGAACGGGAGGTCGACCAGCACCTCGATCACTCGCTTGCCCGGGAACTCGTCGCGCACCAGCACCCAGGCGATGAGGGTGCCGAACACCATGTTCACCACCGTCACCACTGCGCCCGCCATGAGCGTGAGGCGCAGGGCGGCGGCCGCCTCAGGCGTGCTGATGGCGTCCCAGAGCCCGCTCGCTCCCCTGGCGTTGGCCCGGCCCACGATGAGGGCCAGGGGCAGGAGGACGATGAGGCTGAGGTACAGCGTGGCCAGCCCCATGCCCAGCCCCGAAGTCGGCCGGCGGCGCCTGGTGGCCGGCCGCGCCGCGGTGGCCGTCACTTCTTGACCGTGGACACACCCAGTTGGCGCTCGACGTCGACCAGGACGCCGGTCTGGGGATCGAAGAAGCGCTTGTTCACCGTGGTCCAGCCGCCCAAGTCAGCGATGGTGAAGAGCTGGGCCGGCGTCTTGAACGTGCTGCTGCCTTTCACCCCCGCGGTGGTGGGCCGGTAGCCGGCGTCGGCGAAGATCCTCTGGGCCGTGGGCGTGAACAGGAAGTCGAGGAAGGCCTTGGCCTGCACGGGGTTCTTGGACTTCGACGTCACCGCCACCGGGTTCTCGATGAGGATGGTCTGGTCGGGGATGACGTAGTCGAATGACTGGCCGTGCTGCTGGGCGAAGATGGCCTCGTTCTCGTAGGCGAGGAGCACGTCGCCCTTGCCCCCGGCGAAGGTCTGGAGCGACTGGCGGGCGCTGTCGTCCTGCACGGGCACGTTCTTGAACAAGGCGTTGAGGTAGTCCACGCCGGCCTTGTCCTGCGCGCCCTTGGCGCTGACCGCGCCGTAGGCCGCCATCACGTTCCACCGGGCGCCGCCGGACGTGAACGGGTTGGCGGTGATGACCTGCACGCCTGGCTTGGTGAGGTCGCTCCACTGGGTGATGTGCTTGGGGTTGCCCTTGCGCACCACGAGCACCACCACCGAGTCGGTGACCATGCCCTTGTCCGGCCGGGCGTTCCAGTCGGCGGCCACCAAGTTGTCCTTCACCAGGCGGGTCATGTCCGGCTCCAGGGAGAAGGCCACCAGGTCGGCGGCCAAGCCGTTCTCCACCGCCCGGCTCTGGTCGCCCGAGGCGCCGTAGGACTCGGTGAACGTCACGTTCTTGCCCGGACCGGTGGCCTGGAAGGCCTTGATGAGCTTGCCGTACGCCTCCTGGGGCGTGGAGTACGCCACCAGCGAGAGCTGGGCCGCGGGCAGGGCCGTGCCATCGGTGGCCGCCGCCGTCTTGGACGACCCGCCGCCGCACGCGGCCAGGGTGATGGCGAGCAGGGCAGCGGACGCCGTGAGGACCAGCTTTCGCATCTCATCTTTCCTTATAAACTCGATAAAGCTTATTGAAAAAGTCAAGATACGGGTGGCCAGGGTCGGCCGTCAACTCTCATCGGCTCTCATCGGCCCAGAGGCGGCACCCCCGCGATGGCCGTGAGGTGCCCATTGGCCAACCGCCAGAGCAGGCCCGGCTCCGGCGAGTCGGTCACCCGCAGCCGGCGCTACTGGGTCGACCCCGCCCGCGGCCTGTGGGTCGAGTGGCACGAGACCATGCACGCCGAGCGACCCATGTTCGGCTTCACCTTCACCGACGACACGGCGGTGTTGTCAGGCGCCCCGTCCTGACTCCCCCAGCCCTGACTCACGGAGCGCGGCCCGCACCGGCCGGGTGAGGCCGGAGACCAACGCGCCCAGGCTGGGACGGGCGTGCTCGAACAGCACCAGGTCGGTGGTGAGCAGGGCGGCGGGCACCGGCGCGCCCATGCCCCGCAAGGGAACCAGCCGTTCGTCGGTCACTCGCACCCACTCGGGTACGGCCAGCCCTTCCGTGGCCGCCAGCACGGTGCCGGCCTCGGCCGCGTCGCACAGGCGGGAGGCCAGGTTCACGACCCGGCCCACGTAGTCGTCGCCCTCCAGGGAGAGCACGTCCCCCACGGCCAGGCCTGCTCGCAAGGCCAGGTGGCCTTGATGCTCATGGCGCTGGGCCACGGCGACCACGGCGGCCACCAGCGACTCGCTCTCCACACCCACGAGCATCACGCCGTCGCCCAGCCACTTGTCCACCCGCACCCCGAACAGGGGGGCCATGTTGCGCACGGCCAGGCGCAAGCGCTGGAGCTCGGCCACCGCCTCCTCGTCGCCGAAGTCATCGCTGAAGTCCGTGAACCCGCACAGGTCGATGAAGGCGAAGCTGCGCCCGACGCGGCCGGTGCCGGCGATGGTTGCCAGGCGAGCGTTGTCCACGTGCGTACCTCCGGAGGCGGTCTTCCTGATCCTTACCGGATGAGGCCGCCGGCCACCACGTATTGCAGGCGTCGTGTGACGACTTTCACCAGCCGGGCGTGGCCCGCACCAACTCGGCGTCGAAGACGGTGGGGAGCAGCGACCCGTCCGACCGGCGGCGCAGGCGCACGCCGTCGCGGTTGACCTCCCCGATCTCGAAGCCCCGGCTCCACTTCCCCAGGTAGCTGTTCCACACCTCGACCGGCATGCCGACGACTGCGGCGCCGACGACCTGTGTTTCCGGCATCATCCGCCTCCGATCTCTTGCGATCTCTCGCCGCCCTGTGCAGGAAACCATCCGAGCCCGACGGCTGGGCGACAACCGTGTGAACATCGCGAGAACGCTCCAGGGGTACGGCCGGCGACGATTGACCGCCGGCGGAAGTTCCCACAACTGCTTCCGACCGTTCACCCAACGGCAACCGGGGGGTCGGGTGGGGGGCGGACAATCGGCAGCGTGCGTGACACGTCCCTGATCGTCCCGCAGCGCCGCATCCCCCTGGACGGCGCTCGCAACTTCCGTGACGTCGGCGGCTACCTCACCCAGTCGGGCGAGATCGTCCGCTGGCGCCACGTCTTCCGCTCCGACAGCCTGGACCGGCTCACCGCGACCGACACGGCCGTGCTGCGCGAGCAGCTGGGCATCACCGTGGTGGTCGACCTGCGGGCGGCCGCCGCCGACCACCGCCCCCGCACGTGGCGACGGGTCCGGGTACCGCTGCCCGACCTCCCCACCACCCGTGAGGCCGGGCCCCGCATCGTCGAGATCCTCGAGATCATCGCCGACGCCGACGGTCCCGTGGTGTTCCAGTGCCACAACGGCCGGGGCCGCACCGGCCTGGTCGCGGCCGTGCTGCTCGGCGCCCTGGGCGTGGTCGACGACGACATCGCTCGGGACTACGCGCTGGCCACGGGCGACGCCCACCCGTCCGAGACCGCCCGCATGCGTCCCGAGACCATGCGCGCCGTGCTGGGCGCCGTGCGCCGGGATCACGGCTCGATGGTCGGCTACGTGCTCGACGCCGGCGGGGACATCACGCTGGTCGAGTCCCTGAGGGACGCACTGCTGCGCTGACTCCCGGACTGCGCTGACCCCCGGACGCGAAGAAGGGCGGGCCATTGCCCGCCCTTCCCCCCAAACTGCGGTGTCGCTCAGACGGGGCGAACAGAGCTCGCCTGGGCACCCTTGGGGCCCGTCGTCCGCTGGAACTCCACGCGCTGGCCCTCGCTCAGCTCGCGGTAACCCTGCATTTCGATCGCGCTGTGATGCACGAACAGGTCCTCGCCACCTTCGTCCGGGGTGATGAACCCGAAGCCCTTGGTGGCGTTGAACCACTTGACCGTACCGACTGCCATGTCTTCTTTTCCTCTGCTTCCACGCACGATCGAAAACTTGCGGGCAACCAGGAAAGGAGACCGGCAACGGAACCCCGGCGGCGTGGATCACGGGGGACTGGGCGCAACCGTACCACCCAGACGTGCAGGTTCCACTAGGGGTGTTCCGGAAAAGGTGGACGAAACGGTGGACAGACCCGTGCCCCCGCCGGAGCGGGGGCACCGTCTCTCCCTTCCCCGAGCCCGTTACTTCACGGAGCCCTTCACGGTGATCGCCACCGTGTTCGTCCCGCCGGCCACGGTGACGGTGGCGTTGGCATTGGCCCGCACCGTGGGGTGGAACACCAGGGTGAGCTGGCAGCTGGCCTGAGGGGCCAGCAGGGCCGGGCAGGCGCTGTTCAACGCGTACTGGTCGGCGTTGGCCCCGCCGAGCGTGACCGTCACCGAGGTGGCGGTGTTGCCCGTCGAGGTCACGGTGATGACCTGGCTGGCCGTCGTCCCGTTCACCACCTTGTTGAACTGGAGGGTGCTGGGCGAGACCGACACCGTGCGGGTGGCGACCGCCGCCGTCCCGCTCAGGGCCACGACGTGGTTGCCGGTGGCGCTGGAGTCGAGGATGGTCAGCGTGGCCGACCGGGCCCCGACGGCCAAGGGCGCCAGGGTGACGCCCACGGTGCAGCTGGCCCCGGGCGCCATCGGTGTGGCCGCGGCGCATGTCCCGCCGCCCACCACGAACTCGGCGGCGTTGGGGCCGGCCACCGTGGCCGAGGTGAAGGTCACCGGGTCCGGGCTCGCGTTGGTCAGGGTCACGAACTTCGTGGCCGAGGACTGGCCGACGACGGCGGTGCCCATGGGCAGGCTGGTTGCCGACGACGTGGTCCCGAAGATCACCGTGTAGGCGACGGACGACACCGGCCCGGTGTTGCCCACGCCGTCCACGGCCACGGCGCTGATGTGCGTCACGCCACCGGGAATGGCGATCGACGAGCCCTTGACGTACTGCGTGCCGTTGAAGGGCGAGGGCACGGAGCCGTCGGTCGTGTAGAAGATCGTGGCCGCGGGATCACCGTCGTTCAGGGTCGTGGACTGCACGCCCTGGTAGGTGCCCGAGGCCAGCGACGGCGTGGGCGAAGGCGGCGCCACCGTGTCCTTGGGCAGGGTGAAGGTGCCACCCACCAAGGTGCCGAGGAGGGCCGAGGCCTTGAGCGTGCCATCGGCCAGCGTGCCGACCTGAGCCGGGGTGAACGTCGCCTTCCACGTCTGGGCCGAGAGTGGGCCGCTGAGCACGGCCGGTGCCGTCACCGCCGGCGTGGCGGCCGAGGCGTCGTCCAGGCTGACGGTCAGCGCCGGGGCGTTCACGGCCGTGCCCGACAGGACCAGGGCGGTGGACGCGTTGCCCACGTTGACGGACGCCCGGTCGGCGGCGGTGATGACTGCCTGGGCGATGGTGTAGGTGAAGGACGTGACCGGGCTGGCGTTGCCGGCGGGGTCGATGGCCAGCGCCTGCACCGTCATCGTGCCCGACGGCACCGGGATGCCGGCGGCCGGGAACAGGGGCGACGTGGCGTCGGGGACCGTCACCCCATCGGCGGTGTAGTGGATGGTGGCGGTGGCATCGGCGTCGGCCAGGCGCACGGTCTGGGCCCCGAGGAAGATGCCGGGCGCCGGGGTCGCCGTCGTCGCCGGCGGCGGGGTGGTGTCCTTCGTCAGCGTCAGCGTCCCGCCGGGTAGTGACGTGAGCGCCCCGGGTGGCGTGTAGGCGCCGGTGACGGTGAGGGGCCCGTCGGTCAGGGTGGCGATGGCGGCGGGCGTGAACGTCGCCGTCCACGTGGCTGCGAACGGGTTGCCGACGATGATGGGGCTCACGACGACCGGCGCCGTGGCCGGGTTGGCGTCGTCCAGCGTGACCGTGGGAGCACCGGCGCTGGCGGCCGTGCCCGAGACCACGAGTGGCGTGGCCGCGTTGGCCGCGTTGAGGGTGGTGCGGTCCACGCTCGTGACGCTGAAGTTGGACAGTGGCGCCGTGAACGAGCACTGGGGCATGGGGCCGGGGAAGAAGCCCACGTCGTAGACCGTGCCCTCGTTGCCCAGGGCCGGGTTGACGCCGAGCCAGTCGGCCCGCACGCTGCTGGTCGCCACCAGCCCGATGTCGTGGGCATCGAGCGTGGTCCACCGGGCGGTGAAGGCGGTGCCCGTGGGCGTGTCGTAGGTCAAGGTGCCCATGGGGGCGGCGGGACCGCCGGCCCGGATGTCACGACGGCCGTTGGCGTCGAAGATGGCGCCGTTGACGATGCGCACGTCGAGCGTGCCCAACGGGAGCTGGTTGCCGAGGGCATCGGCGCCAGTGCCGTGGATCTCGACGACGTTGCCGGTGACGACGGGCTTGGTCGCGGTCACGTTCTGGACCGTCGTGGACTCGCCCACACCGCCCGGGTTGACGACCTGGATCACGTCCTGGGGTTGGATCAGCGGCGTCGAGCCGATGAAGCACACGCCGCCGGGATGGTTGACGTTGTAGGCGCCGGCTGCGTCCGTGGTGACGTTGGCCGAACCCACGACCACGCCGGCCCGGACGACATTGACGGTGATGGCGGTGTTGGGGTCGCTCACGCCGGTGATGGCGTCCTGCATGGGGAGGGCGAAGACCTGGTGGCCGACGCCGGGCGCAGGCGGCACGGGCACCCCGCCAGGCCGGGCCGCCATGGCCATGCCGATGCCCGAGGTGAGCATCGCCGCAGTGGCGGCCGCCAGGGCCGTCCTTCCTGCCTTGGTCGTTTGTCTCGCGCGGGTCGTGCTCATTCGGGTGCTCCTCGTGGTGGGAGGTTTTGCGGCCAGGCTGGGGGGCGGTCCTCTTGAAAACCTGCGGGGGTGGTCCTACGACCGGGCGCTCCGGCTGCTATCAGTGGGGGATGACACGCCCCACGGCGCTCGTGTGCGAGGACGACGCCACCACACGTGGCACCCTCGCCGTCCTGCTCGCCAACGCCGGCTACGACGTGGTGGCGGAGACCGCGCTCGCCAGCGAGGCCGTGCAGCTAGCTGGCGCCCACAAGCCCAGCGTGGTCATCCTCGACCTTCGCCTCCTCGGCATGTCCGGCCGGGAGCTGCTGCCCCACCTGCTGGAGGCGGCTCCCCGCACCTCGGTCATCGTCTACACGTCGGACGACCAAGCCCGGCAGTCGGGCGAGCTCGCCCGAGCCGTGGCCGTCGTCGACAAGGCGCATCCCGAGAGCCTCACCGCCGTGCTCGACCGCTTGGCCGGGCACGCCCGACCGACATCCAGCTGGAACACGGGGTCGGTGGCCGACATCCTCACCCGCCTCCTCGAGGAGACGTGATCTCCGCGACCGGGTACGGTCGCCAGACCTGATCGCTCGAGGCCTCATTGCCATGGTCCAACACGTCGCCGACTGGATCCTCGCTCTCCACGGGTGGCCTGCCCTGGCGGTGATCTTCGTGCTCCCGGCGCTGGAGTCGTCCGCCTTCCTCGGCTTCGTGTTCCCCGGCGAGGTGGCTGTGCTGCTGGGCGGCGTGTTGGCCTTCAACCACCGGGTGCCGCTGGGGGCGGCCATGGCCGCCGCCATCCTGGGCGCGGCAGTGGGCGACACCATCGGCTACGCGGTGGGCAAGCGCTTCGGGCGCCGCCTGCTGTACGGCACCGTGGGCCGGCTGGTGCGACCCGACCACCTGCGCCGGGCCGAGCGCTACCTCGCCACCAAAGGCGGGCGGGCGGTCTTCTTCGGCCGCTTCACGGCTGCCCTGCGCGTGCTCGTGCCCGGGCTGGCCGGCATGGCGGGCATGGAGTACCGGACCTTTGCCCTGTTCAACGTGGCCGGGGCGACGGTGTGGGGCACCGGGTTCACGCTGCTGGGGTACGCGGCCGGGGACAGCTGGCGCCACGTCGAGCACGAGGTGCGGCGGGCCGGCCTGCTGATGGGCGTGCTGGCCGCCCTGTTGCTGGCCATCGCCTTCGCCGCCCGCTGGGTCGCCCGCCACCGCGACCGGGTGGAGGCGTGGGCCCGGTCCCAGCTGGAGCGCCCGTCCTTCGTGTTCGTTCGCCGCCGGTACGAACGCCAGCTGGGCTTCCTCGCCCGCCGGGTGCGGCCCCAGGGCGTGTTCGGCCTGGCCCTCACCGTCGAGCTGGCCACGCTGGTCGCACTGGCGTGGGGCATGGCCGTCGTGGTCCAGGACGTCCTCGCCGACGCCGAGCACCGGCGGCTGGACCGGCCCGTGCTCGACCTGGTCGTCCGCCACCGGACCGGCTGGCTCGATACAGCCGACAAGATCGTCACGGCCGCCGGCTCCAAGACCATTCTCATCCCCCTGGTGCTGATCGTCAGCGCCGTGTACGTGGTGCGCCGCCGGGACCGGGGCCGGTGGGAGGCCCCGGTGCTGCTCGCCTCAGCCCTGGCCGGCGCCTGGTTGGCGTCCGAGTCCCTGAAGGCCCTGGTCCACAAGCCCCGCCCGCCGGCCGTGTTCCACCTCACCCACGTCAGCGGGTACGGCTTCCCGTCCGGGCACGCCACCCAGGCGGCGGCCGTCTACGGGATCCTGGGGATCGTGCTGGCCCGGTCGCTCGGCCGTTGGCCCCAGCGGGTGATGGCGGTGGCGGCCACGTTCGTCGTCACCCTCCTCGTCGGGCTCAGCCGCGTCTACCTGGGCGTGCACTGGCTGACCGACGTGCTGGGCGGGTGGGCCCTGGGGTGGGCCTGGGCCCTGGTGCTGCTGGCCGCCGGGCAGGTGATCCTGCGGCGGCCCGACCTGGCCTCCGAGCCGGAGCCAGAGGAGGCCGGCCCTCGCACCGCTAGACGAGGCTCTCGGCCTCCACGGCGGCCTGCTCCTGCAGGTGGGCGTCGAGCTTCCGCTTGATGCGCTGCAGGGCGTTGTCGATCGACTTCACGTGGCGGCCCAGGTGCTCACCGATCTCCTGGTACGACTTGCCCTCGACGTAGAGGCGCAGGACGTCGACCTCGAGGCCGGACAGCATGTCGGCCATGGAGCGGCGCATGGAGTCCATGCGCTCGTTTGAGATAACCGTTTCGGCCGGATCGGCGACATAGTGGTCATCGAGCAGGTCCTCGACCGAACGTTCGCTGGGATCGTCGCCGCCCCGAACACCCGAAATGGACACGTACTGGTTGAGGGGCTGATGCTTCTGCCGGGTGGCGGTCTTGATGGCCGTGATGACCTGGCGGGTGATGCACAGTTCGGCAAATGCCCGGAAGCTGGCCTGGCGCTCGGGCCGGAAATCTCGGGCCGCCTTGAACAGGCCGATCATGCCCTCCTGCTCGATGTCGTCCGAGTCGGCGCCGACCAGGAAGTAGCCACGGGCCTTGGCCCGGGCGAAGCGCCGGTAGCGCTCCAGGAGGACCCCGAGGGCATCGCGGTCACCGGCGTGGAAGCGTGCCACGAGGTCGGGGTCAGACAACTCGACGAGCGGAGTCATTTGGTCCAGTACCGCCATCTGTGCTCCTACGTGTGGTGTGACGGACGGTGCCGATTGGTGGGTCGGCTCGAGTGCCGTGGGACTGACTAGTCAGTTGTAACCAGCCGGTAACCAGAGTGTCAATGGTCACCTGGGCCGCGGGCCAACTTTTTTCAGCGCCAAAGCAGGAATTGGGACGAACCACCTCGACGGCCTGGGGAATCCTGGGTATTACTGGGCGGCGGGGGTGGCGGCGAGGCGGCGGCGGGCCACCTCGAAGCAGGCCAGCGCACCGGCGGCCGAGACGTTCAGGGAGGCGATCGACCCCTGCTGGGGGATGGCCACCACGACGTCACAGCGGGCTCGCACCAGGCGGGAGAGCCCCGTTCCCTCGGCCCCGAGCACCAGGCAGACGGGTTCGGAGGCCAGGTCCAGGTCGAACAGCGAGCGGTCGGCGTCGGCGTCCAGGCCGACGGTCCAGATACCGTCGCGGCTGAGTTGGGCCAAGGCCGCGGGGAGCCCGGGCACGACGGCCATGGGCAGGTACTCGATGGCTCCGGCCGCGGCCTTGGCCACCGTGGGGGTGACGTGGGCCGACCGGTGCCGGGGCAGCACGATGCCGGTCACGCCCGCCGTCTCCGCCGTGCGCAGGATGGCGCCCAGGTTGTGCGGGTCGGTGACGCCGTCCACGGCCAGGAGGAAGGGGCTGGCGCCGTTCGCCCCCCGGCGGCGGGTGAGGCGCTCGATGTCGACCTCGGCCAAGGGCTCGGCGTGGGCCAGGACGCCCTGGGGGGCCTCGGTGCGGGCCTCGGCGTCCAGCCGGGCCCGGGGGACCTGGCGGATGGGCACGCGATGCTCGGCGGCCAGGCCGAGGATCTCGGCCATCAGGTCGGACTCCTCCACGCCGTCGGCCACCCACAGGTCCCGCACCCGCCGGCGCTGGGCAGCCAGCAGCTCGCGCACGGCCCGGCGCCCCTCGACCTGATCCCCACCCAGGGCCCGCCGGGCCGCTCCGGCGCCGCTGTTGGTCCGCCCCGCACCGCTGCCCGCCGCCGCCCCGGCCCGGCCGCCGGTGCGGCCGCGGCCCGTGCCGCCGGCACCGGACCGCCGTGCCGCACCCGTCCTGTCGCCGGCGCCAGTCGCCCGGCCACCTGCATCTGCCCCAGACCGCGGCCCGCCCGCCCGGCCCGCCGGCGCTGCCCACTCGCCCGCCGCGCCACGGCCCGTACCCGACCGCCCGGTCGCGCCCGCGCCACGGCCGCCGGCACCGGCTGCTCGGCCTCCCGCGCCGGCGGCACCGCCCCGCCCGCCAGCGCCCGATCGGCCGGTCGCGCCCCCGGGCGCGCCGCGCCCGGCGCGGCCCGGGTCACCGGTTCCGTCGCCGCGAGCGGCTCGCTGGGCGTCCTTGCGGCGAGCCACGTCGTCTCGCCGGACCTGGCCCCGGTTCCCCCGGCGGGGCTTGGGCCTCACGGTGCCACCAGCAGGGCCACGGCGAAGCAGGCCACGCCCTCGCCCCGGCCCAACGCGCCCAGGCCCTCGGCCCGCTTGCCCTTCACCGTCACCGGCGCCCCGACTGCCTCGGACAACGTACGCTCCATCTCCGCCCGCCGAGGGGCCAGCTTGGGTGCTTCGAGCACCACCGTGCAGTCCACGTTGGCCGCCTGCCACCCGGCGTCGCGCACCAGCCCGGCGACCTGGTGCACCAGGGCCACGCTGTCGGCCCCGGCCCACGCCGGGTCGGTGTCGGGAAAGTGGGTGCCGATGTCGCCCAGCCCCGCCGCGCCCAGCAGGGCGTCGGCCACGGCGTGGGCCACGGCGTCGGCGTCGCTGTGGCCGGCCAGGCCGCGCTCGCCTTCGAACACCACGCCGCCGAGCACGAGGGCCCGGCCCGGGTCGTCACTGAACGGATGCACGTCGAATCCCGAGCCCACCCTCATGACCCGATGAGAGCCTCGGCCACCGTCAGGTCGCCGGGATTGGTGACCTTGAGGTTGTGGGGATCGCCGGCCACCACCAGCACCTTGCCGCCGGCCGCCTCGACCAGGGCGGCGTCGTCGGTGGCGTCCCGCCCGCTGCGGTGGGCGGCCCGGAGGACGTCGGCCTTGAACGCCTGGGGCGTCTGCACGGCGACCAGGTGCCGCCGATCGAGCGTCTCGACGATGGCGCCGTCGGCCACGCGCTTGACCGTGTCGCTCACACTGACCGCGCACACCGCGGCGTCGGCGCCGTCCCGCACGGCCTCGATGGCGGCCCAGAACAACGTGGCCTGGGCGAGGGGGCGGGCGGCGTCGTGGACGACCACGATGTCGGCGTCGTCGGGCACGGCGGCCAGCCCGGCCCGCACCGAGTCGGAGCGAGTGGCCCCGCCGGCGACCACGGCGTCGACGGCATCCTCGGGGTCCCCGGCCCGGTCGGGAGGGACCACGAGCACGATGCCGTCGCAGGCCTGGCGAGCGGCCACGACCGACCAGTCGAGCACCCGCTTGCCCGCCAGCCGGGCGTACTGCTTGGGGCGGCCAAACCGCGAGCCAGCACCAGCGGCGACGACGATGGCCCAGGCGGTCACCTGGGGGAGGCTACCGGCCCCTCAGGATGGCGAGGCCAGCGTGGCGAACAGCATGGGGCCCACGGAGGTCTGCACGCTGCTGTTCACGCGCACCTCGACCTCCTTGCCCACGTACGAGGCGGCGTCGCTGACGACCACCATCGTCCCGTCGTCCAGGAAGCCCACGCCCTGGCCCGGCTCCTTGCCGTCCCGGGCGATGCCGATCTGCAGCACGTCCCCGGACACGTGGGCCGGGCGCAGGCCGTCGGACAGGCGTTGGGGCGACAGGCACCGGATGCCCTGGAGTTCGGCCACCCGCTGCAGGGGCTCGTCCAGGGTGATGAGGCCCACCCGCAGGCGCTTGGCCAGGGCGACGAGCTTGGCGTCGACCTCGACGTGTTCGGGCACCTCGTCATCGAGCACGTGCACCTCGACCCCGGTCATCTGGCGCAGGGCGTCGAGCAATTCGAGGGCCCGGCGGCCGCGGCGGCGGCGGGTGGGGTCCTGGGCGTCGGCGATGCCCTGCAACTCGTCGAGCACGAACGGGGGGACGAGCAGGGCGCCCTGGAGGAACCCTGAACGGGCCAGCGGGATGAGCCGACCGTCGAGCAGCGCGCTGGTGTCGACCAGAAGGGCGTCGCTCTCGGTGTGGGCGCTGTAGGGCGTGGCCCGCACGAGAGGCCGTGTGGACAGGCCGGCCATGGCCAGCAGGCCCTCGCTCTTGCGAGCGCCCCACTGGTAGCCGTGGTAAGCACCGGCCCAGACGGTGAGGGCCATGATGGGGCCGCCGACGCGGCCGGGGAGGATGAGCACGGCGGGCACGCCGATGACGGCGAAGAGACCGCCGGCCACGGTGCCACCCAGGGCGCCGGCCAGCAGGCGATGGGGGGGTTGGTCGTCGATCTTGCGCTCGACGGTGCCCATGGCCTGGCGCAGGAGGCGGCCGAACACGCCGCCGACGACGTAGCCCACGCAGGCCCCGAGGGTCGCGCCGATGATGGCGCCGTGGCTGGTCGCCTCCGGGCCCCCGCCGGCGCCCTTGCCCAGGGCGAAGCCGGCGGCGGTGGCCAGGATGACGATGATGAGGCGGACGATCTCGACGAACATGCTGAACTCCGCCTGAAGCATCGGCGTTGTTCGGGAGTCCCTGTAACAGGCGCTCCCAAATATACGAGAATGTCCGGTTTCGCGCCCTTTACGGAAGGGCGTCGTTCAGCTTCTTCTCGGCCTCTTCTTCGCTCACGCCGATGGCGAAGGTGAGTTCGGAGACGAGGATCTGGCGGGCCCGGGTGAGCATGCGCTTCTCGCCCGCGGACAGGCCCTTGTCCTTGTCCCGGATCGAGAGGTTCCGCACCACCTCGGCGACCTGGTAGATGTCGCCGGACTTCAGCTTCTCCACGTGGTTCTTGTACCGGCGGGACCAGTTGGTGGGCATCCGCGCCTCCTTCTTGCGAAGGACGGCGAAGACTTCTTCCACCTCCTCGTCGTTGATGACCTCCCGCAGGCCGACCTCGTCGGTGTTGTCCGCCGGCACCATGAGGGTGAGATCGCCGTAGGCCAGCTTCAGGACGAGATATTCACGGGTCTCGCCGAAGACTTCCTTCTTTTCCCGCTTCTCGATCACGGCAGCACCGTGATGGGGGTAGACGACCTTGTCACCGACGTCGAACGACATACTTCTCCCAGGCTTCCATCTCGAAGGGGCAAAGCCCAGGGTACGGCTATCCGGCGGATAGGACAACTTGGGCGCACCACACCGCGGCACGGTCCACTATGCTCCGTCGCCCTTTCCCCGGTACGCTCCCGCGGCCTATGGACCACGGGGAACTGCTGGCCCGATCGGAGCTGTTCTCCACCTTCGATCGCGACGCGGTGGACCGCATCGCCGCTGCGGCCCGATCGCTGGCCCTCCAGCGCAACGACGAGGTGTTCAGCGAGGGCGACCAGGCCGACGAGCTGTACGTCGTGAAGTCGGGCCGCATCGCCATCGCCATGCGCTCGCCGGACGGGCGCCAATCAGTGGTGGCCCTGATGGAAGAGGGCGACCTGTTCGGGGAGATGAGCTTCTTCGACGGCGGTGGTCGCTCGGCCGATGCCCGGGCCCTGGAACCGGCCGAACTCGTGGCCGTGCCCTTCGCCGCCCTCCGGGCCGTGCTCGAGGAGCGGCCCGAGGCCCTGTGGACGGTGGTGCGGCTGCTGGCCGGCCGGTTGCGGGTCACCGACGCGGCGCTGGCCGACACCATGTTCCTCGACGTCACCGGCCGCACGGCCAAGCGCCTGCTGGAGATGGCGGGCGAGGGCGCCGACGAGTTCACCCTGCCGGTGACGCAGGAAGAGCTGGCCGGGATGGTCGGAGCCTCCCGGGAGCGGGTGAACAAGGCCATCGCCGCCTTCATCCGCCTAGGCTGGTTGGAGCAGAACGACCGCCGGTACCGGATAACGGACCGGGTGCAACTCTCCCGCCGCGCCACCTAACGGCGTTCTTGTGCACAAGACGTGGGGATCGGCGCCGCTGGGCGGGCCGCGGTGGGCCGGCCGCGGGGCCGGCGGTGGCTGACCGCGGGCCGGTGCGCGGGGCGGGCGGGCCTGGGCCGCGGTGGGGCTAGCCGGCGGTGGCGAGGAAGGCGAGGGCCCGGCGCCAGGCGTCGGCTGCGTCGTCGGCCCGGTGGGCCGGGCGGCTGGGGTCGTGGGCGAAGCCGTGCTCGGCCTCGGGGTACTCGGCCACCGTCACGTTGGGCACGGCCCGGAGGGCGGCCACGTCCTCGGGCGGGGTCCACGCGTCCTTGGACCCGATGACCGCGAACGTGGGGCAGGCGCCGGGCTGGAGCAGGGCCTGCAAGGGCTCGCCCTGGCCGCTCCCCTGCCAGCTCGCGGGGACGCGGATCATGCCGTAGAACGCCACGGACCGGTCGAACCGCCCGGTGCCCGCGGCCTTGAACGCGTACATGCCACCCATGCAGAACCCGAGCATGGCGACGCGGGGAGCGCCCCGGTCGGTGAGCAAGTCGGCGGCGGCCAGGAGGTCGGCCAGGTGCTCGCCGTCGTCCAAGCCGGGTGCAGCGGCCAGGCGCTCCTCGAGGGTCATGGACTCCCGGCCCGGGAAGGGCTCGACGGCCGCCACCGCCCACCCCTGCTCGCCGGCCAGGCGCTCGCACATGTCGTCGAACAGTGGCCGCAGGCCGTTGATGTCGGGGTGGATGACGAGGCCCAGCGCGGGCGTGCCCTGGGGGAGGGCGAGCTCTGTGGGGGTTCCGGTGGGGAGGCCGATGCGCACGAGGCGCGGAGGCTAGCAACCATCCATGCCGTCAAAGGCTTGATGAGGCGCGTTGCGAGCGGCGGCGCTGCCGCTGCGGTTTGCTCCGGGCCGTGAGGTGAGTGGGCAACGTCGCTGCAGTGCTCGCGGGCATACGAGTTCGCTGTCGGGCGACCCCGGACGACCGCGTGCGCACTCACTCGGCGGGAGGGCCGGGCGTCTTGCCAGACACGCAGTCCCGGTGTCGGGATGCACAGCTGTGCTGCCGCGGCGGCGACCAGCGGAGTAGTCGGCCGCACCAGTCCCGAGGAACGGTAGGCGGCGCCCGCCTTCGGGAACTGCCACGGGTTTCCGATCGCCGCAGAGGCGGTGTATCAGCTGTAGCGGTCGAGAATGCTGGTCTCTGCCAGCCGGGACAGGCCTTCCTTGATGGCCCGGGCCCGGGCCTCGCCCACGCCTTCCACCTCTTCGAGGTCGTCGATGCCGGCGCGCATCACCTTCTGCAGGCTGCCGAAGCGGGCCACGAGGTGGTCGATCACCGAGTCGGGCAGGCGAGGGATCTTGGAGAGCAACCGGAAACCGCGCGGGTTCATCGTGGAGTCGAGCTCCTCGCTGTCCGGCGGCAGGTTCAGCACACCGGCCACCGCCTTGAGGTCGAGCAGGTTCTCGGTCGACAGGTCGGACAGGGCTTCGAGGGCCTGGTCGAGCCGCCAGCCCGGCTGGTCGAGGAAGTAGTCCTTGATCACCAGCCGGCGGTCGTCCTCGACACCGCCCATCAGCTCCTCCAACTGAAGCAGCACGAGGCGGCCGTCCGTCCCCAGCTCCACGATGTAGCCGTCGATCTCCTCGGCGATGCGGCGCACCATCTCGGTGCGCTGCAGCACGGTGACCACGTCGCGCAAGGTGACCAGGTCCTCGACCTCGAGCGCGGAGAGAGCACCGGCCACCGTGTCGAGCCGGGTCTTGTATCGCTCCAACGTCTGCAGGGCCTGGTTGGCCCGGTTCACCAGCCGGGGGATGGGCTCCAGCGGATGCTTGAGGTCGTTGCGGTAGACGGCGATCACCGACATGTCCTCGGACACGGAGATGACGGGCACGTCGATGGAGCGCGCCACCCGCTCCGCTGTGCGGTGGCGCGTGCCCGTTTCCGTCGTCCCCACGTTCGGGTTGGGCACCAGGTGCACGTTGGCCCGAGCGATGCGGCTGGCGTCGGGCGCCAGGATGATGGCGCCGTCCATCTTGGCCAGCTCCGACAAGCGCTGGGGCGTGAACTCGGCGTCCAGCAGGAAGCCGCCCGAGCAGATGGCGAGTACGTCAGGCCCGTCACCTACGACGATGAGCGCACCCATGCTGGCCTGGAGGATCCGGTCCAAGCCCTCGCGCAGCGGGCGCCCAGGCGCCACCGCGGCCAGCGCCTCGATCATGGCCGCGCTTCTGCGGGCGAGCATCGGTTCGAATTCTAGGGCGCCATGGCGCCTCCGGGCGCGGGCTGGAGATCGAGGGCGGCCACGGCCTCGGCCAAGCTGCGCACGCGGATGGCCTCCATGCCCGCGGGCACACCGGGTGCCGAGGCCGGCACCACTGCTGTGCCGAACCCCAACCGGGCGGCCTCGGTCAGCCGCCGCTCACACTGGCTGACCTGGCGCACCTCCCCACCGAGGCCCACCTCGCCGCACGCCACCAGGTCCGGCGGGAGCACGGCCCCAGTGAGGGCTGAGACCAGGGCGAGGGCAAGCGCCAGGTCGGCCGCCGGCTCCGCCACCCGCACGCCCCCGACTGCGGACGCGTACACGTCGGCCCCGGCCAGCGAGAGACCGACCCGACGGTCGAGCACGGCCACCAGCAACGAGAGCCGCCCCGAGTCCAGCCCCTGGGCCGAGCGCCGGGGCATGGCCAAGGCCGACGGCGCCACCAGGGCTTGCAACTCGACCAGCAACGGCCGGTGCCCCTCCATGGCCGGCACCACCACCGACCCGGGCACGCCCGCCCGCCGGTCGCCCAGAAACAGTCCGCTGGGATCGGGCACGGCCCGCAGCCCTTCGTCGGCCATCTCGAACAGGCCCAGCTCACCGGTGGGCCCGAACCGGTGCTTGACCGCCCGCAACAGCCGGAGGGCGTGGTGGCGCTCGCCCTCGAAGGAAAGCACCGTGTCGACCAGGTGCTCGAGCACGCGCGGCCCGGCCAGCGTGCCCTCTTTGGTGACGTGGCCCACCAAGACGGTGGTGATGGCCCGCTCCTTGGCCATCCGCACGAGCTGGTGGGCGCACTCCCGAACCTGCACCACGGACCCGGGTGCGGAGCCCAGCTCGGGGTCGAACACGGTCTGGATGGAGTCGAGCACGACGACATCCGGCGCCACCTCGGCGACGGCGGCGAGGATGTTGGGCAGCGACGTCTCTGACACGAGCCACAGGGTGGGCTCTCGCGCCCCCAACCGCTCGGCCCGCAACTTCACCTGTTGCTTCGACTCCTCGGCCGTGACGAGCAGGCACCGGGCACCACGGGCGGCCAGAGAGGAGAGCGCCTGCAGCAACAAGGTGGACTTGCCGATGCCCGGTTCGCCCCCGAGCACGGTGGCCGATCCCGGCACCAGGCCGCCGCCCAACACCCGATCGAGCTCGGTGAGGCCCGTAGGCCGGGGCGACCACTCCGCCAGGTCGACCTCGGCAAGCGGCACGGGTCGATCGGCGGGGGCGAGGAGGGCGGCGGCGGCCACGGCCGGGCGCAGCGCCTCCTCCACCTCCTCGACCATGGTGTTCCACGCCCCGCACGCGCCGCACCGGCCCGCCCACTTGGGCGAGGCGTTCCCGCAGTCCGTACACCGGTGGATGGTCCGCAGTTTGGCCACGACGGCGACCATACAGAGGGGGTGTAACAGTGACGCGGACCAGCGCCCCCTGGCGGTTCTCGTAGCGCTGGCGAGCGCTATGACGGCTTCAGCGCCACGAGAATGCGTTCACAAGGAGGGTTGGGCGCCGGCAGAGCAGGGCGGCGGCGGGCGCCGGCAGAGCAGGGCGACGGCGGCTAGGGAGCCGGCGGGCGGCGGCGGGTCAGGCGCACGGCGAGCACGGCGACCAGGGCCAGGCCGGCGGCCAGGGCCACGGCGGCGGCAGCCACGTTGCCGCGATTCCAGCTCTCGGACGTGGCCTGGAGGGTGACCTGCTCGCCCAGCGCTGGCGTCCACTGGGCCCCGTTGCCCGCCCGCACGGGGGCGTTGGACTGCACGGAGCCGGGCAGGCGGGCCTGCACCTGGAAGCGGAAGATCTGGTTGAGGGCCCGCCCGATGCGGCGCTCGAGGTCGGCCGGGTCGAAGCCGAGGTCGGAGCCGCCCAGGCGCTGGCGGAGCGTCGGGTCGGAGAACGAGGCCAGGCCCCGGGCCAGGTCGACCCGGCCCCGGAAGGTCACACGGGTCTTGAACAGCGAGCGCTGGCGGGTCACACGAAAATCGCGGAACGGGCCGTTGGCCCCCGACAGTTCGTCCATCACCGCGCCCAACTCGACCGGGGTGGCGAACGGGTGCGAAGCCACGACCCTCACGCCGCCGTCCTTGGTGGGCAGTGGGCCGTTGACGATCCAACCGGCCTTGCGCAGGTCGTCGACCCGGAGGCGGGAGGCGAAGTCGGGGACCTGGGTGAAGGCGTCCTTGTCGAGCGTGATCGTGGCCAGCACCCGGCCGCTGCCGTCCGCCTTGGCATCGACGCCGACAGCGGTCGTCACCTGGCAGGCGCTGAGGAGCACTAGAGCGGCCGCGCCCAGGAGCAGCCGGACCGTGCGGGGAAGGCGTACCGGCACTACGTGGTGCGGACGATCAGCAGGGCGCAAGGGATGTGGTGACTCACCTTGTTGGGCACCGAGCCCAAGAAGAAGCGGGAGGCGCCGGTCATGCCCTTGTTGCCCACGACGAGCAGGTCGTAATCGCCCTGCTCGGCTTCGGCCACCAGCGTGGATGCCGGGTCGCCCTGGGCCGTCAGGGTCCGGATCTCGACCCCGCTGCCCGACAGGCGAGTGGCTTCGTCCTGCACGACCTTCTGGGCCCGCTCCGGGCGGTCGACCGAGAAGATGGTGAGCCGGGAGCCCAGCGCCTTGGCCACCTCGACCGCCCGATCGACGGCGAGCGACGCGGTGGGCGATCCGTCGGTGCCGACCAGGATCTCGCGATACACGGCGCTGGACGTTAGACGCGAAAGTGGCCCCCCGGAGGGGGCCACTTCCAAAGGGCGGCTACTCGGCCGGGCCGGCGCCGGCCAGTTCGACCGGTGGCGGTTCCAGACCGCCGATGGCCTTGAACGTGACCTCGGCCTCGGGGGTGCCGGCGTTGTCGACGTCGACCACGATGGTCTCGCCGGGCCGGAACTCCTTCAGCAGGATCTGCTCGGACAGCGGGTCCTCGACGAGCTGCTGGATGGCCCGGCGCAGCGGGCGGGCGCCGAGGGTGGGGTCGTACCCCTTGTCGGCCAGCAGCAGCTTGGCGTTGGGGGTGAGCTCGAGCCCGATCCCCTGCCCTTCGAGCTGCTCCACGACCCGCTTCATCATCAGGTCGACGATCTGGGTGACCTCGGGCTTGGACAGCTCGTGGAACACGATCACGTCGTCGATCCGGTTGAGGAACTCGGGCCGGAAGTGCTGCTTCAGGGCGTCGTGGACCTTCTCCTTCATCTTCTCGTAGGTCACGGCCTCGGTGGTCTTGGCGAAGCCGATGGCTGCCTTGCGCAGGTCGGCCGTGCCCAGGTTCGAAGTCATGATCAGCACGGTGTTCTTGAAGTCAACCGTGCGGCCCTGCGAGTCGGTGAGGCGCCCGTCCTCGAGGATCTGCAGCAGCGTGTTGAACACGTCGGGGTGGGCCTTTTCGATCTCGTCGAACAGCACCACCGAGAAGGGCTTGCGCCGCACGGCCTCGGTGAGCTGGCCACCCTCCTCGTACCCCACGTAGCCGGGGGGCGAGCCGACCAGCCGGGACACGGTGTGCTTCTCCATGTACTCCGACATGTCGAGCTGGATGAGCGAGTTCTCGTCACCGAAGAGGAACTCGGCCAGTGCCTTGGCCAACTCGGTCTTCCCCACGCCGGTGGGACCGAGGAAGATGAACGAGCCGGACGGCCGCTTGGGGTCCTTGAGGCCGGCCCGGGTACGCCGGATGGCCTTGGACAGGGCCCGGACGGCGTCCTGCTGGCCGATGATCCTCCGGTGCAGCTCCTCCTCCATACGGAGGAGCTTGGCCGTCTCCTCCTCGGTGAGCTGGGTGACGGGAATGCCGGTCCAGTTGGCCAGCACCTCGGCGACGGTCTCCTCGTCGACGACGTCGAACAGGTCGACGCCCTCGGCCCGCCACTCGGCCTCCTTGGCCGTCTTCTGGCCCTGGAGGTCCTTCTCCCGCTCGGAGAGCTTCTTGGCGGCGTCAAAGTCCTGCCGCTCGATGGCCTGCTCCTTCTGCTTGCGGACCTTGGCCATCTCGTCCTCGATCTGCTTGTAGTCAGACGGAGTCGACATGCGCCGGATGCGCAGGCGGGAACCGGCCTCGTCGATGAGGTCGATCGCCTTGTCGGGCAGGTACCGATCGGAGATGTAACGGTCGGCCAGGTTGGCCGCGGCCACGAGGGCCTGGTCGGTGATCGTGACGTTGTGGTGCGCCTCGTAGCGGTCCCGCAGGCCCTTCAGGATCTCGATGGTGTGAGCCAGCGTGGGCTCCTCCACCTTGATGGGTTGGAACCGCCGCTCGAGGGCGGCGTCCTTCTCCAGGTGCTTGCGGTACTCGTCGAGCGTGGTGGCGCCGATGGTCTGCAGCTC
>DASRGI010000226.1:0-3186 GCA_035651095.1 Acidimicrobiales bacterium
TGGCCCAGCGTCTCCTTCACGCCGTGCGGCATCTGGGTGCACGCGTAGTGCACCAGCCGACCGTCCTCCCACGTGGCCGCGGCCGCCCGCACCTCCATGGGGCAGGGCGCCACGCGCTGGTTGAGGATGCGCTGGGTCACCACCACGTCGCAGCCCTCGAAGAGGTCGTCGGACCGCCCGAACTGCATGTCGAGGATCAGGTTGGTGCCGGCCTCGGCGTGCAGGACGGTCTCGTCGGTGAGGGCCGCTTCCATGTCCACCACCGCCGGCAGGGGCTCGTAGTCGACGAAGACGAGCTCGGCCGCGTCCATGCCCTGGGCCCGGGTCTCGCTGACGATGGCGACGATCGGCTCGCCCACGTATCGGACCGTGTCCCGGGCCAGGAACGGGGTGCGCACGGCCTGGTTGAGCATGACGATGGCCGGGGCCAGGGGCTCGAGGTCGACGTCGGCCCCGGTGAACACCGCCACCACGCCCGGGGCGCCGGCCGCCTCGCTGGCATCCACCGCCGCCAGGCGGGCATGGGCCATGGTGGACCGGACATACGTCACGTATGCCGCCCCGGGGATATCCAAGTCGTCGAGGTAGCGGCCACCGACGGTGAGGAACTTCGGATCCTCGGTCCGCATCACCCGGTTACCCAAGATGCTCATCGGCCTTCTCTCACCTCGCGAATTCCCCTCGAACTGGTCGGTGTGGCAGCCTATGTGGCCGCCGTTGGTGTTGCTGGTGGGGCCTGTGTGACTGTTGTGAGAGCCAGCGGCCGGTAACGACGACTTTGCGATCACCCCGGATCACCCGCACGGCGACCGCCCTCCTATTGGGGCTGTTGCTGCTGACCGCGGCCGGCCGCCCGGCTGATGCGTCCACCTCGTCGGCGCGCGCCCGGCGCGACGCGGCCGCCAAGCAGCGCCAGCAGCTCGAGATCCAGATCAACCTGGCCCGCTCCACCGACACCCGCATCCAGGCCGAGGTCAACCGGCTCACCGACCAGCTGCGGGTCCAGACGGCCCGGGCGGCGTCGGCCCAGCAGGCGGCGCAGGCGGCGCTGGCCCGCCGCACCCAGGCCGAGCGCCAGTTCACCGACCTCAACAACAAGCTGACCAACGCCCGCAAGGCGCTGGTGAACCGGGCCGTGTCCACCTACATGGAGCCGCAGAGCCAGGACAACGGCGGCTTCCCGCTCGCGGGCCAGGACATCAACGAGAGCGCCCGCCGCCAGGAGCTGTTCGACAGCGCTCAGGGCAACCTGACCGACGACCTCGACCAGTACCGCAAAGACCAGGAGGACCTGGCCGCGGCCAAGGTGCGCTTCCGCGCCGCCGAGTCGGCCGCCACCCACCGGGCCGCCCTCGAGCTGGCCCAGACGCTCGCCCTGAACAAGGCCCGCCAGTCGCAGTCCACGGCGCACGACGCGCTGCAGCAGCGCATCAACGGCCTGCTCGAGGAGACGCGCGTGCTGGCCGCCCAGGAGAACGAGCTGCAGGCCCTGATCCGCACCCAGGACGCGCAGCTGGGCGGGCGGTTCTCGGGCACGCCGTCGAACGTCGGCCTGATCTGGCCCCTGCACGGCACGGTGACGTCGGAGTTCGGACCGCGGTGGGGCGGCTTCCACC
This sequence comes from Acidimicrobiales bacterium, assembly GCA_035651095.1. Taxonomy (GTDB): domain Bacteria; phylum Actinomycetota; class Acidimicrobiia; order Acidimicrobiales; family JAUTXP01; genus DASRGI01. The sequence goes on from DASRGI010000226.1 coordinate 1,617, forward strand.
CCGGCATCGACATCGCCGCGCCCTACGGTGCGCCCATCCACGCGGCCAAGTCGGGCGTGGTGATCCTGGCGCAGTACTACGGCGGGTACGGCAACTTCGTGCTCATCGACCACGGCGGCGGCCTCGTCACCGGCTACGCCCACCAGTCGAGCATGGCGGTGAGCCAGGGCCAGAGCGTCAGCCAGGGTCAGGTCATCGGGTACGAGGGCTCCACCGGCTACTCGACCGGCCCCCACGTGCACTTCGAGGTCCGCATCAACGGCTCCGCCGTGAACCCGCGCGCCTACGAGGTCGGCTCGCCCTAGGCACAACCTCCGTCCAAGTGGCGATAGTGGGGGTGTGAGCCCCCCGCAAACGCCACCTGAACAGTTGCTGGCCGCCATGACCCGCGAGGAGAAGGTGGCGCAGCTGGTGGGGGAGTGGGTGATGCTCGACCCCTCGACCGGCGAGGTGGCGCCGTACCAGGGGAACTTCGTCGCCGAGGCCGACCAGCGCAGCATCGGCGAGCGCATCGAGCACGGGCTCGGGCAGGTCACCCGCCCGTTCGGCAGCGCGCCGGTCGCCGCCGCCGAAGGAGCGCGCATCGTCAACGGATTGCAGCGCCGCCTCGTCGAGGACACCCGCCTCGGCATCCCGGCGATCGTGCACGAGGAGTGCCTCACCGGGTTCATGGCTCTGGGTGCCACCGCCTTCCCGTGCCCGCTCAACTGGGGCAGCACGTGGGACCCCGACCTCATCGAGGAGATGGGCCGCGCCATCGGCGCCCAGATGCGCAGCGTCGGCGTGTACCAGGGGCTGGCGCCCGTGCTCGACGTGGTGCGTGACGCGCGGTGGGGCCGCGTCGAGGAGTGCGTCGGCGAGGACCCGTACCTCGTGGGCACCATCGCCAGTGCCTACGTGCGCGGGCTGGAGAGCGCCGGAGTCATCGCCACCCTCAAGCACTTCGCCGGCTACTCGGCGTCCGAGGGCGGACGCAACCTGGCGCCGGCCCACATCGGGCCCCGCCAAATGGAGGACGTCTTCCTGGTGCCGTTCGAGATGGGCGTGCGCGAGGGCGGGGCCCGCAGTGTGATGAACGCGTACCAGGACAACGACGGCCTGCCCGCGGCGGCGTCGCATGCATTGCTGACGCGCGTGTTGCGGGAGCGATGGGGCTTCACCGGCATCGTCGTGTCCGACTACTTCGCGGTGAACTTCCTCCATGCTCTGCACGGGGTGGCCGAGGACAAGGCCGACGCAGCCCAACAGGCCCTCGACGCGGGCATCGACGTCGAGTTGCCCAACCCCGACTGCTACCCGTCGCTGACGCAGAGCGACGCGCTCGACCTCGCCGTGTTGCGCGTGCTGCGCATGAAGCAGGACCTCGGGCTGCTCGACAACGCGTACGTCGACGTGCCCGACGACCTCGATCTCGACCCGCCGGCCGCGCGCGCGTTGTCCCGACGCGTGGCCGAACGGTCGATCGTCCTGCTGAAGAACGCCGGCGACATGTTGCCGCTCGGACGCGACACCACGCGTGTCGCGTTGATCGGACCGAACGCAGCCACCGGTCCGTCACTGCTGGGCAACT
>DASRGI010000227.1:0-3071 GCA_035651095.1 Acidimicrobiales bacterium
CCTGCCCCTCTTCCAGGGCGCGAGCCGCCTCCTCGGCGCCGATGATGCGCACACCCTCGGCCGGGGGCCGGGGCGGTCGGTTGTCGTCGTGCTGGTCGCTCATGGCCTACACCTCGAGCAGTTCCTGCTCCTTGGTATGGAGCATCCGGTCGATCTCGGCCACGAACTCGTGGGTGACCTTCTCCAGCTCCTTCTCGGCCCGCTCGAGCTCGTCCGACGTGATGTCGCCGTCCTTCTCCAGGGCCTCGAGATCCTTGCGGACGGCCCGGCGGACGTTGCGGACAGCCACCCGGCCGTCTTCGGCCATGTGGTGGGCCCGCTTCACCATGTCCTTGCGCCGCTCTTCCGTGAGCTGGGGCACGTTAAGGCGGATGACGTTGCCGTCGTTGGACGGGTTCATGCCCAGGTCCGAGTTCTGGATGGCCTTTTCGATAGCCGGCATCGAACTCTTGTCGTACGGGGAGATGACCAGCGTGCGGGCCTCGGGGACGCTGAAGCCGGCCAGCTGCTGGAGGGGGACCTCGGTGCCGTAGTAGTCGACCCGCAGCTTTTCCACGAGCGCGGGGGTGGCCCGGCCCGTGCGGACCGCCGAGAACTCCGACTGGGTGTGCCCGACCGCCTTGTGCATCTTCTCGCGGCAGTCCTCGAGGGCGGCGCCGACGAGTGAGTCGTCCATCACCGGACCAGCGTACCTACGGGTTCCCCGGCCAGGGCGCGACCGATGTTGCCGGGGGTCATCACGTTGAACACCACGATGGGCAGGTTGTTGTCCTTGCAGAGGGTGATGGCAGTGAGATCCATGACCTTCAGGTCCCGGTCGAGGACCTCTTTGAAGGTGATCTCCTCGAAGCGGTTGGCGTCGGGATTCGTGCGGGGGTCGTCGTCGTACACCCCGTCGACGTGGGTGCCCTTGAGGATGGCCTCGGCCTCGATCTCCGCGCCCCGGAGGCTGGCCGTGGTGTCGGTGGTGAAGAACGGGTTGCCAGTGCCGGCCACGAACACCACCACCCGGCCCTTCTCCAGGTGGCGGATGGCCCGCCGCCGGATGTAGGGCTCGGCGATCTCGGCCATCTGGATGGCCGTCTGCACGCGGGTGGGCTGGCCCAGCCGCTCCAGGGCGTCCTGGAGGGCGAGGCCGTTGATGACGGTGGCGAGCATGCCCATGTAGTCGGCCGTGGCCCGGTCCATGCCCGCGCCCGCGCCCGTCGTCCCCCGCCAGATGTTGCCGCCGCCGATGACGACGGCCATCTCCACGTCCAGCCGGCCGCGGGCCTCGGCCACCTCGGTGGCGATGCGCTCGACCACGCCACCGTCGATGGTCTCGTCCGACGCCGAGCTGGCAAAGGCCTCGCCGCTGAGCTTGAGGACGACCCGCTTCCAGGGAGCCGGCATCCGCGAACTCAGCCGATCATCACCTGGGCGAAGGTGACGATGGTGGCGTCGCCCAGGCCCTTCTCGACGCTCTGCTTCTCGTCCCGCACGAAGAAGGGCTGCTCCAGGAGCACACCGCCCGGGTAGCGCTTGAACCAACCGTTGAGCTTGCCCTCGAGGATCTTGGGCCAGGCCGCCTCGGGCTTGCCCTCGTTCTGGACCTCCTTGAGGAGGGCCTCCCGCTCGGCCTCGACCTCGGCCTCCGGCACGTCGGCCCGCTTGACGTAGGTGGGCTTGGTGAAGGCGGCCGTCTGGGCGACGTCGTAGGCCAGGGACTCGTCCGCCCCCGGGCCGCTGAGCTCGACGATGACGCCGTTGACGCCCCGGCCCTGCTGCTTGTGGTTGTAGACGGCCAGGGCGTTGCCGGCGCCCGCCTCCACCCGCACGACGCGGCCGACCTGGATGTTCTCCTTGAGGGTGATCTTGAGGTCGTCCACGGCGTCGGCCTGGGCCGCGGCCGCGGCCTCGCCCTCGGTGGCCACCAGTCGGGCCAGCTCGTCGGCCAGGGCCACGAAGTCGGGGTTCTTGGCCACGAAGTCGGTCTCGCACTTGAGCTGGACCAGGGCCACCACGTTCCCGTTGCGGGCGGAGGCGATCACGCCCTCGGCGTTCTCCCGCCCGGCCCGCTCGTCGGCCTTGCCCAGGCCGCGCTCGCGCAACCATTTGGCCGCCGCCTCGAAGTCCCCGTCGTTCTCCTGCAGGGCCCGCTTGGCGTCCATCATCCCGGCGCCGGTGTTGTCCCGAAGCCGCTTGACGTCCTGGGCCGTGAACTCTGCCATCTGTCTCCTCTAGCTCTCGCTGGTGGCGTCGACAGGGGCCTCGCCAGCGGGGGCGGTGTCTGGTGCTGCGGGCGCGGTCTCGGCGGCTGCGGGCGCGGCCTCGGCTGCCGGGGCCGGCTCGGCCGGAGCGGTCTCGGCTGCTGCCGGCTCGGCGGGGGCGGCCTCCTCGGCGGTCTGGACCGCCTCTTGGGCCTGGGCGGCCATGCGAGCCTGGCGCTCCTGGGCCTGGAGGGCGGCCTGGCGCCGGGCCTCGGCCTGCTGGGCGGCTCGCCGGGCCTCGGCCTCGGGATCGTCCTGGGCGGGCCCGGCGGGGCCGCCGCCGTTGCCGCTGCCGGACTTGCGGGCGGCCATGTGCCGGCCTTCCTCGACAGCGTCGGCGATCACCCGGCACAGCAGGGTGCCGGCCCGGATGGCGTCGTCGTTGCCGGGGATGACGTACTGAATGACGTCGGGGTCGCAGTTGGTGTCGACCACGGCCACGATGGGCAGGCCCAGCTTGTTGGCCTCGGTGACCGCGATGTGCTCCTTCTTCGTGTCGATGATGAACACGGCGTCGGGCATGCGGTTCATGTTGCGGATGCCGCCCAGGTTGCGCTGCAGCTTCTCCAGCTCCCGGCTGAGGATGAGCGCTTCCTTCTTGGGCATGGCCTCGAAGTCGCCGGCGGCCATCATGCGCTCGTACTCCTGCATCTTCTTCACCCGGCCGCTGATGGTGGTGAAGTTGGTGAGCATCCCGCCCAGCCAGCGCTCGTTGACGTACGGCATGCCACACGCCTGGGCATAGCGGGCGATCGGGTCCTGCGTCTGCTTCTTGGTCCCAATCAGCAGGACCGTCCCCCCGTCGGCGACCAGATCGCGCAC
>DASRGI010000228.1:0-2026 GCA_035651095.1 Acidimicrobiales bacterium
CCCACCCGCGGCGCCCTGGTGCCCGTCGCCCTCGAGCGGGTGGCCCGCCTGCGGGGCCGGGCCTTCGATCCGGCCGATGTGTGGGTGGTGGGCGACACCCCGTTCGACCTGGCCTGCGCCCGAGCCGCCGGCGCCCGCTGCGTGTTGGTGGGCACCGGCCGCATCCCCCTGGCCGCCCTCACCGGCATCGGGGCCGACGCCGCCCTTCCCGACCTGTCCGGCGTGGACGAGGTGATCGCCCTTCTGGCGTCCTGACCAACGACCCGACGACCGGCGGCGCCGGTCGGGCACGATGGGGGCCGTATGCCAACGACCGCACTCGACGATCTGGTGGCAGCAACCGACGCCGCCCTGCGCGCCGGCGAGGACACCGAGCGAGCCATGTGCGACGCCATCCGGCCGGCCATGGCCGCCCTCCTGACCGACCCGGCCGCCGTCCCCGACTGGGCGCGTGAGCCCTACGAGGGTGAGGCCATCGGCAACCTGTTGTACGCCGATCCCGACGGGCGCTTCCACATCCTCACCGTGGTCTTCCCCGAGGGGACGTCCAGCGGCGTGCACCTGCACGGGTGCTGGGGCGTGATCGGGTACCTCGAAGGGGGCGACGAGGAGACCCGGTACGACACCGAGCGCAACGAGGTGTCGCGCCACCACTGGCAGCCGGGCGAGATCGCCTACCTGCTGCCCGACGAGGGCGAGGGCTGGCACCGGGTCCGGTGCACGGCGCCGGGCAACGGCGTGAGCGTCCACGTGCTGTGCAAGTCACCGGCCGAGCACCCGCACAAGTTCTGGGACCGGGCCACGGGCCGCATCCTCGACTTCCCGTTCGTGGAGATCGCCCCCAACCGCTGGCGCGCCCAACTGGCCTGACCCCCTGGGCGTTCTCGTAACGCTCAGGCGGACATAGGCGGCGCCAGCGTTACGAGAAGCGAGAGGGGCGGGTGGCCCACCAGTCGTCCAGCCGGCGGTAGGCCTCGTCCTCGCCCAGCGGGCCCTCCTCCAGCCGCAGCTCGAGCAGGAACGCCAACGCCTGCCCCACCACCGGCCCCGGGCCCACACCCAGGTGTTCCATCACCTGGCGCCCGTCGAGGTCGGGCCGCAGCGAGGCCAGCTCCTCCCGCTCGCGCAGCTCGTCGATGCGCCGCTCCAGCGCGTCCATGCGCCGGGCCAGCATCTCCGCCTTGCGCTGGTTCCGGGTCGTGCAGTCGGCCCGGGTCAGCTGGTTGAGCCGCTCCAGCAACGGCCCCGCATCCCGCGCGTACCGGCGCACGGCGCTGTCCGTCCAGCCACCGTCGCCCTCGTTGTAGCCGTGGAATCGCAGGTGCAACTCCACCAGCCGGGTGACGGCCTCGACGTCGTCGGTCGAGTAACGCAGGGCCTGCATGCGCTCGCGCGTCATGCGCGCCCCGACGACCTCGTGGTGGTGGAACGACACTCCCTCGGGCCCGATGCGGCGGGTGCGGGGCTTGCCCACGTCGTGGAACAGGGCGGCCAGCCGCAGCACCCGATCGGGCCGGGTGCGCTCGACCACGGCGACGGTGTGGGCCAGGACGTCCTTGTGGCGGTGGATGGGGTCCTGCTCCAGCCCCAGGGCCGGCAGCTCGGGCAGGAACTCGTCGGCCAGGCCGGTGCGCACCAGGAACCACAGGCCGGGGCCGGGCCGCTCGACCACCATGAGCTTGTCCAGCTCGTCTCGCACTCGCTCGGCCGAAACGATCGACAGCCGCGGGTGCAGCTTCTCGACGGCGGCCACCAGGTCGTCGTCGGGTACCAGCTCGTAGCCGGCGATGAAACGGGCCGCCCGCAGCATGCGCAGCGGGTCGTCGGTGAAGGACTCCTCGGGCGACAGCGGCGTGCGCAGCCGCTTGGCCACCAGGTCGTCCAGCCCGCCGAAGGGGTCGATGAGCTCGGGCTCGGGCAGCCGCAGGGCCATGGCGTTGACCGTGAAGTCCCGCCGCGACAGGTCGGCCTCCACCGCACCGGCGAAGGCCACGTCCGGCTTGCGGGAGTCGGGCGAGTACGCCTC
>DASRGI010000229.1:0-7157 GCA_035651095.1 Acidimicrobiales bacterium
GCCGAGCACTTCACCGAGCACGAGCTGCCCCCGCCCAAGGGCATCCTCCTCTACGGCCCCCCGGCTGCGGCAAGACGCTCATCGCCAAGGCCGTGGCCAACTCGCTGGCCAAGAAGGTCGCCGAGGTCACGGGCGACACCAACGCCAAGAGCTACTTCCTCAACATCAAGGGGCCCGAGCTCCTGAACAAGTACGTGGGCGAGACCGAGCGCCAGATCCGCCTGGTGTTCCAGCGGGCCCGGGAGAAGTCCGAGGAGGGCATGCCCGTCATCGTCTTCTTCGACGAGATGGACTCGCTCTTCCGCACCCGGGGCACGGGCATCAGCTCGGACATGGAGTCCACCATCGTCCCGCAGCTGCTGGCCGAGATCGACGGCGTGGAGACGCTGAAGAACGTCATCGTGATCTGCGCCTCCAACCGCGAGGACCTCATCGACCCGGCCATCCTCCGGCCGGGCCGCCTCGACGTGAAGATCAAGATCGAGCGCCCGGACCGGGAGTCGGCCAAGCAGATCTACTCCCGCTACCTCACGTCGGACCTGCCCCTCGACGAGGGCGAGGTCAAGACGTCGGGCGGCGGCGACAGGGACAAGGCCGTCCGGGTCATGATCGAGCGGACGGTCGAGGAGATGTACCGGGAGGACGACGACAACCGGTTCATCGAGGTCACGTACCAGAACGGCGACAAGGAAGTCATGTACTTCAAGGACTTCGCGTCGGGGGCCATGATCGAGAACATCGTGCGCCGGGCCAAGAAGTCCGCCATCAAGCGCACCATCGCGGGGGACGGCAAGGGCATCCGGCTCGACGACCTGCTGACGGCGATCAAGCAGGAGTACAAGGAGCACGAGGACCTGCCCAACTCCACCAACCCGGACGACTGGGCAAAGATCTCCGGCAAGAAGGGCGAGCGCATTGTCTTCCTGCGGGTGCTCATGAGTGAGGGTAAGGAGACCACCGGTGGCCGGGCAATCGAGCGCGTCGGGACCGGGCAGTACCTCTGACGACGAAGCCAAACGGCGGGTGGCCGAGGTGTTCAACCGCCTCGCCCCCGCCTACGGCACCGTCATCGGGTACTTCGACCACTTCGGGGCCAAGCTGGTCGAGTTCGTGCTCTCCACCGGCGTGCGCCCGCTGATCGAACGGCTGCGTCCCGCCGACCAGGCCGAGCTCCAGCAACGAGTGGTCGCCGGGCTCGGCGACGCCTCCCTCACCGTGCCCCTGTCGGCTCGGTTCTGGTTGGCCGCGGGGTAGGGTCGAACCGTGGCCATCCGCAAGGTCTGCGGCATCGAGACGGAGTACGGCATCGACCCGCGCGGCATGGGGGAGAAGAACCCCATCGCGGCGTCGTCGGTCCTCATCAACGCGTACGTCAACGAGTTGCAGCGCAAGGTCGGATGGGACTTCGAGGACGAGTCGCCCGGCAACGACGCACGGGGCTTCGCCCGGGAGGGCAGCATGCCCCCCGAGGTCGAGACCCATCTGGTCAACACCGTGCTCACCAACGGGGCCCGTTACTACGTCGACCACGCCCACCCCGAGTTCTCCACGCCGGAATGCGCCGACCCCCTCGAATGCGTGCTGTTCGACAAGGCGGGCGAGCGCATCCTGGCCCGGTCCATGGACGCCGCCGCCCGGGCCCTGCCCAACGGCCAGGGCATCGTGGTCTACAAGAACAACTCGGACCGCAAGGGCAACTCGTACGGTTGCCACGAGAACTACCTCATGGACCGCCAGGTCCCGTTCGCCCGCATCGTCCAGCACGTCATGCCCCACTTCGTGAGCCGCCAGATCTACACGGGCGCGGGCAAGGTGGGCACGGAGGCGTCCTCCACGGGCGGGCTCGAAGTCACCTACCAGCTCACCCAGCGGGCCGACTTCTTCGAGGAGGAGGTCGGCCTCGAAACCACCCTGAAGCGTCCCATCGTCAACACCCGTGACGAACCCCACGCCGACGCCCAGAGGTACCGGCGCCTGCACGTGATCGTGGGCGACGCCAACCTGGCCGAGGTCGCCACGTTCCTGAAGGTGGGGGTCACGGCCGTGGTCCTGGCCATGATCGAGGACGACTGGTTCGGCGAGCGGGACTTCGCCCTGGAGACGCCCGTCGCCGCCATGCGCAAGGTCTCCTACGACCTCGACCTGTCCCTCCCGCTCACGTTGGCCAACGGGTCCACGATCACGGCGCTGGAGATGCAGTGGGAGTACTTCGACCTGGCCCGCAAGTACGGCGAGGACCGCGGCTTGGAGTGCGTGGGCTCGCAGGGCGACGAGGTGCTGCGGCGCTGGGAGTCCGTGCTCAGCGCGCTGGAGACCGACCCCATGTCCCTCGCCGACCAGCTCGACTGGGTGGCCAAGTACCGCCTGATCGACGGGTACCGGGAGCGCCACGGGCTCTCATGGAACGATCACAAGCTGGCCGCCATGGACCTGCAGTACCACGACGTGCGGCCGGCCAAGTCCCTCTTCGCCCGGCTGAACACGGAGCGGCTGGTGAGTGAGGAGGAAGTCCAGCAGGCGATGACCGAGCCACCCCACGACACGCGGGCATATTTCCGTGGCAAGTGCCTGCAGAAGTGGGCATCCTCGGTGGCCGCCGCGAATTGGGATTCACTTGTGTTCGACCTGGGCACCGATCCCCTCCGGCGGGTATCGATGATGGAACCCCTCAGAGGTACGGCATCCCTGGTCGATACGTTGTTCGAAGGATGTTCGAGCCCGGCTGAGCTGTTGGAACGCCTGGGTTCGTAGGAGGCACACAAACCGTCATGGCAGAACGAGAGCTCAAGAAGAAGCCGGCGCAGACCCGGGAGGCCGATGAGGTCGTCGAGGCCGCGCCTGCCGAGTCGAAGCAGGGCGAGAAGATCAAGGCCGAACTCGACGATCTTCTCGACGAGATCGACGAGGTCTTGGAGGAGAACGCCGAGGAGTTCGTCCGCTCGTACGTCCAGAAGGGCGGCGAGTAGCTCCGCCCAGGACCGCCGGCACGGCGGCTAACGTCCGCCCCACCATGACCCTGCCCTTCTTCCCGCCTACGGACGATCCGGGGCCCAGTTTCGTGGACCTGCTGCGGCGCGTCCAGGGATCGCCGCCGCCGGTGTCCGTCGACTCGGACATGACCATCACCCACGGCACGACGATCGTCGCCCTGCGCTACGCCGACGGCGTGGTGATGGCGGGCGACCGGCGGGCCACCGCCGGGTCGTCCATCGCCCACCGGGCCATGGACAAGGTGCATCCGGCCGACCGCTGGTCGGGCGTGGCCATCGCCGGGGCAGCCGGCTTCGCCCTGGAGATGGTGAAGCTGTTCCAGCTCCAGCTGGAGCACTACGAGAAGGTCGAAGGCGCCGTGCTGTCCCTCGAGGGGAAGGCGAACCAGCTGGCCATCATGGTCCGCCAGAACCTCCCCATGGCCATGCAGGGGTTGGTGGTCATCCCCCTGTTCGCCGGGTTCGACCTGCGCCGGCGGTCCGGCCGGATCTTCACGTACGACGCCACCGGCGGCCGCTACGAGGAGACCGACTTCCACGCCGACGGTTCCGGTGGCCGGGACGCCCGTACCGCCATCAAGCTGCAGTGGCGGGCCGACATGGACCGGGCCACGGCCATCGAGTTGGCGGTCGAGGCCCTGTACGAAGCGGCCGACGAGGACTCGGCCACCGGCGGCCCGGACTCCGTGCGCGGCATCTACCCGACGGTCGCCACCATCACGGTCGAGGGGTACGACCCGGTGCTGGAGTCGGAGGTGGCGGAGCGCTTCTCCGACCTCATCGAGCGCAAGAAGCAGCAGGGACTCAGGCCGTGAGCGAGGCGAAGGTGAGCGGGTCCGGAGGGGCCCGGCGACGGAGGAGCCAGGAGCAAACAGCATGACGATGCCCTTCTACGTCGCGCCCGAGCAGTTGATGAAGGACAAGGCGGACTATGCCCGCAAGGGCATCGCCCGGGGCCGGTCCCTGGTGGGGATCGTGTTCTCGGGCGGCATCCTGCTGGCCGCCGAGAACCCTTCCCGCACGCTGCACAAGATCAGCGAGATCTACGACCGCATCGCCTTCGCGGGCGTGGGCAAGTTCAACGAGTTCGACTCCCTGCGAGTGGCCGGCGTGCGCCACGCCGACACCAAGGGGTACGCCTACAGCCGCGAGGACGTCGACGCCCGGTCGCTGGCCAACGCCTACGCGCAACTCATCGGCCAGGTCTTCACCCACGACATGAAGCCCATGGAGGTGGAGATCCTGGTGGCCGAGGTGGCCGGCCCCAACAGCGATCCCACCGACGGCAGCCGCGATCAGCTGTACCACATCCTCTACGACGGAACGGTGTTCGACGAGGACCGCTTCACGGTGCTCGGGGGCGAGGCCGAGGTCATCGCCCAGCGCATGGAGGCGTCGTACCGGGAGGACATGGCCCTGGGTGACGCGGTGAAGGCGGCCGTGGGGGCCCTGGCCGGCCCCGACCGCACGCTGGAACCCAAGGACCTCGAGGTCGCTCTGCTCGACCGCACGGCCGAGCGCCGGGCCTTCCGCCGCATCGAGGACCCCGAGCTCTCCACCTACCTGGCCTGACCGCCACCCCACCAGCACCCAGCCCGGCAGCATTCTCGTAACGCTGGCGCCCACATATGCGGCGCCAGCGTTACGAGAACGGGTGGGGTGGGGTGGGGTGGGGCGGGGTGGGGGTTAGAGGCCCTTGACGGTGATCATGCAGAACGCGGTCAGGAGCAGCAGGGCGACCAGCAGCCACTGGCGCCGGGCCCGGCGGCGGTGCCAGTCGGCGGAGCGTTCCTCGTCGGTGAAGGCGGCCTCCACCTCGTCGGTCAGGAGCAGCTCGCGGGCCACGTCGAGGTCGTCGACGGGCACCAGCACCTCCACCTCGCTCACCACCGGGTAGGGCCCGTCGACCGACCCTCGCAGCTCGGTGAGGATGCCGTCCGCCCCCAGCCGGGCGGCCAGCACACGGGCGTGGAAGGACCCGGCTGCCATGGTCAAATGGACCATGCGGCGTGCTTCCACGCCCTGAACGGTACCGTGGGGCTCGATGGAGCGACGGATCTTCGGCCTGGAGAACGAGTACGGGGTGACATGCACCCTGCGCGGCCAGCGCCGGCTGTCGCCCGACGAGGTGGCCCGGTACCTGTTCCGGCGGGTGGTGAGCTGGGGCCGCAGCAGCAACGTCTTCCTCGAGAACGGCGCCCGCCTGTACCTCGACGTGGGCAGCCACCCCGAGTACGCCACCCCCGAGTGCGACTCCATCTACGACCTGGTGGTCCACGACAAGGCGGGGGAGCGCATCCTCGAACACCTCCTCCTCAGTGCCGAGCAGCGCCTGCGGGAAGAGGGCATCCGCGGCGTCATCTACCTCTTCAAGAACAACACCGACTCGGCCGGCAACTCCTACGGCTGCCACGAGAACTACCTCACCAGCAGGCGGGACGACATCGGCCACTACGCCGACGTCCTCATCCCCTTCTTCGTCTCCCGGCAGATCTACGCGGGCGCGGGCAAGGTGCTGCAGACGGCCAGGGGCGCCACGTACTGCATCAGCCAGCGGGCCGAACACATCTGGGAAGGCGTCAGCAGCGCGACCACCCGCAGCCGCCCGATCATCAACACCCGTGACGAACCCCACGCCGACGCGGAGCGCTTCCGCCGGCTCCACGTGATCGTGGGCGACTCGAACATGAGCGAGTACGCCACCTTCCTCAAGGTGGGCGCCACGTCCATCCTCCTGCGCATGCTCGAGGACCCGAGCGTCGTCCTCCGGGACATGACCCTGGAGAACCCCATCCGGGCCATCCGGGAGATCAGTCACGACACCAGCTGCCGGCGCCGGGTGCGCCTGGCCAACGGCCGGGAGGCCAGCGCCCTCGACATCCAGGCCGAGTACCTGGCCCGGGCCCAGCGCTACCACGAGCAGAAGGGCTTCAGCCCCCTGGAGGAGCAGGCCCTCCAGATGTGGGAGCACTGCCTCACCGCCATCGAGAAGGACCCGATGACGCTCGATCGCGAGTGCGACTGGGTGATCAAGCATCGCCTCATCGAGGCCTACCGCGACCGCCACAGCGTTCCCCTGTCCCACCCCAAGGTCGCCCTGATGGACCTGCAGTACCACGACGTGTCCCGCGACCGCGGCCTCTTCTACCGCATGCAGGAGAAGGGCCTGGTCGATCGGGTGTGCACGGACGACGCCATCGAGACGGCCGTCGAGGAGCCGCCCCAGACCACCCGGGCCCGCCTGCGGGGCGAGTTCATCCGCAAGGCCAAGGAGCGGCGGCGGGACTTCACCGTCGACTGGGTCCACCTCAAGCTCAACGACCAGGCGCAGCGCACGGTCCTGTGCAAGGACCCCTTCAAGGCGCGCGACGAGCGGGTCGAGAAGCTGATCGCCTCCCTCTGACCTCGTGCCGTCGTACCGGACGGGCACGGTCACCCGCATCATCTCGGAGCGCCCCGGCCTGCAACGGGTCGAGGTCGACGGCCACCTCGCCTACGCCCTCACCCAGCTGATCGGCCCGGTAGCCGCCGGCGACCGGGTGGTGGTCAACACGACCGCCGTTGAACTGGGCCTGGGGACGGGCGGCTGGCACGTCGTGCACTGGAACCTGGAGCGGGACGACGGCTGGACAGCGCCGGGCGGGGGCCACGTCATGAAGCTGCGCTACACCAGCCTCCAGGCCGACACGGGCGTGTCCGAGGAGCGGGACGGCTACGACCCGCCCGACTCGCTCGACGGCCTACCCGTCGTCGCCTGCTTCCTGCACTCGCAGGTGGCCGCCGTCGCCACCGCCTTCAAGGCCGGGCAACCGGCCAAGCGCCTGGCCTACGTCATGACCGACGGCGGGGCCCTGCCCCTCGCCCTGTCCGACCTGGTGTACGACCTGCGTACCGCCGGGGTACTCGATACCACCGTCACCGCCGGCCACGCCTTCGGCGGTGACCACGAGGCCGTGAACCTCACCTCTGCCCTCGACGTGGCCGTGGCCGCCGGGGGGGCGGACGCCGTGGTGGTGGCCACCGGCCCGGGTGTGGTGGGCACGGGCACGCCCCGGGGCTTCAGCGGTCTGGAGGTGGCTGCCATCGTCGACGCCGCCGTCGCCCGGGGTGCCCGCCCCGCCGTGGCCCTGCGCTATTCCGACGCCGACCCCCGGCCCCGGCACCGGG
>DASRGI010000230.1:0-4056 GCA_035651095.1 Acidimicrobiales bacterium
CACCTCAAGGACTGGGGCCTGGAGGACGCCCTCCGCCTGCGCCACCAGGAGGACCGGCTGTACACCTACTGGGACTACCGGGCCGGCGACTTCCACCAGCACCGGGGCATGCGCATCGACCTCATCCTGCTGTCCAAGCCTCTCGCCGACGCCGTGGACTTCGTACTGGTCGACCGCTTCGCCCGCAAGGGCAAGCTGCCGTCGGACCACGCGCCCCTGCTGGTGGACGTGAGCAGATGAGCGACCAGATGCCGAAGGGTGACTGGGCCGAGCACCTCAAGGCGGCCATGTCCCGGGAGGTCACGCCCCGTCGGGCGGCCTTGCGCCGGGCAGGCGAGGCCACCCGGGCCCTCATCGACCGCATCGTCGCCACCCGGGCGCCCGAGGAGGCGTTGGTGGAAGCGGCCAAGGACGTGGAGGCGGCCGTCGAGAAGCTGAGCCGGTACCCCCAGGGGTGGCTGTACGAGGGGTTCCGGGAGTCGGCCAACGCCGGCGACCCGCACGCCTTCTTCGACAACAGCCCCATCATCGGCGCGGCCAACCCGCTGGCCCCGCCCGTGCAGATCAGCGTCCAGAACGAGCTGGTGGTCGGCCGGGCCCGGTTCGGGTCGGCCTACGAGGGCCCGCCCGGCTGCGTGCACGGCGGGTACGTGGCCGCCGCTTTCGACGAGGTGCTGGGCATGGCCCAGTCCCTCACCGGCCGCCCGGGGATGACGGGCCGCCTGTCCATCACCTACCGGCGCCCCACGCCCCTGCACACCGACGTGCGCTTCGAGGGCCGGGTGGAGAAGGTCGAGGGCCGCAAGATCTTCACCAAGGGCGAGTGCTACCGGGACGACGAACTGTTGTGCGAAGCCGAGGCCCTGTTCATCAGCGTCGACTTCGACAAGATCGCCGAGCTCTACGACCAGCGGCCGTCCGGCTAGCGCTGCTCCTCGTCGGTCGCAGCGAGGCGCCGGCCCCGCTCCCGGAGGGCGACGGCCGCGCCCAACGCCGTCGCTCCCGCCAGGAAGGCCTTGGACGACGCCCACCCGGTGGCGGGCAGGTCCCGGCCCGCGGCCACGTCCTGGGTGAGGTCGACCGGCGTGGCCCGGACCGTCCCGTTCCCGCCCAGGATGCTGACGGGCGGTGCCTTCAGCACCAGCTCGACATTGCGATCCACGTCTCGGCCCAGGGCTGTCACCAGGTCGAGCTGGAAGTCGTTGGCCGACAGCTCCCGGCTGATGGCGGCCAGCCCGAGCACGTCGGTGGCGCCCACGTGGGTGGTGGCCGGAGCGGCATGGTCGACGAGCGTCCCGAAGATGGAGATGGTGCCGTCGTGGTTGTCGACCAGCTCGACCAGCCGGGCGTGCTGCGGCCAGTCCACGTGGGCGGCGGTGGCGATCTCCCAGAACCCGCCGTTGCCGCCGGCCGGGTCGGGGTGGGGGACGATGCGGTTCACGTGGCTGTGGCCGTTCACCCACAGCACCACGTTCGGGAACGTGTGCAGCAGTGCTTCGATCTGGGGCCCGAGAACACGCTGGGGGTCGTTGCCCGTCCCGCCCACGGGGTCGGGCACGGGGTTGGAGAGCGTCTGCAGGTTGTGGTGGCTGAACAGCACGACCAGCTGGTCCTTGGCCGCATGCAGTTGGATCTGCAGCCAGGCCATCTGGTTCGACCCGATGGAGCCGTCGGCGTAACCGCCCCGGTTCACGGTGTCGAGGGAGATGCCCAGCACGCCCGGGGCGATGGTGAACGTGTAGTACAGCGTGCCCGTGGTCTTGTTGGTGTCGGTGAGGCCGTGTCCCGGGGGCCCGGGGCGGGCGGGCGAGCTGAGGTGGGCGTCGATCCACTGCTGGGGGCTCACGATGGCCCGGGTCCCGTCGGGCGTCACCGTGCGGGCCGGGGCGGTGAGCATCTTGGCCACGATGGTGGGGTCGCCGCCGGCCCGGGCGTTCTGGAAGTCGCCCGGTGACACGCCCGCGGGCAGGCCCGTGACCTTGACCGACCCGGTGGCGATGGCCTGGAGCCCGCCGTTGCCCGGCGCGTTGCCCTGCATGAGCCCGTCGTGGTTGCCGAAGCACGTGTACCACGGCATGCCCAGGCCGGTGGCCGCGAACCCCTTGATCACCGCGGCCAGCAGGCCCGGGTAGGCAGGGAAGCCCCAGAACTGCTTGTAGTTGTCGCTGGTGGGGCTCGGGGCCTCGGGGTGCCAGTAGTGGATGTCGTAGCTCGCGGGTTCCTGGTCCTGCACGCCCTCGTAGCGGGTGGGGTCGCCGCTGTTGGGGACGATGGTGCGCCCGCCGTCGAGCAGGCCGATGAACCAGGCCAACTCGTTGGCCTGCTGGTTGTCGCCGTTGTCGCCCGTGGACACGGCGCAGTCGAAGGGCCGTCCCGTCACCGGCCCGCCCCGCAGGCCGGCGATCCGCCGCAACATCGACTCGGCCACGTGGGCCGTCATCGTCTCCTGGGCCCGGTGAGCGGCGTTGAACGGGATGGACGACGCCGGCGGGTCGCTGTAGCGGTCGAGGAACTCGACCCGAGCCGGGCTCTGGGTGTCGATGATGTGGACGTCGGTGAGGTGGACGATGGCCGCCAGGGCCGTGCGCCGGCGCTCCCGGCCGGCCTTGGGCTCGGCGCCGATGTGCTGGACGACGATGGGCCAACCCGGCGTCACCTCGGTCAGGCGCTTGTAGGCGCCCGATCCCGTGGGGACGACGACCGACGCCAGCGTGGTGCCCGCCGGGTTGACGGTGGCACCCAGGGTGGCGGCCCACGCCCGCTCGACCGGGCCGAGGAACTCGGGGAGCGTCCATGCCGTCGCCGTAGCCGTCGCCGTAGCCGTCGCCGTCGCCAGCCCGAAGCCCTTGAGGAAGGCCCGCCGGTCGAAGGTGGTCATGTCAGTGCGGCGGGTTCTCGGGGACGGAATCGGGCCGGGGCCCGGTGGTCACCTCGATGCGGGTCACGTCCTTCACGTTCCAACACTTCGTCCGGCTGTCCGGGATCATGAGCCGCCCGCCGCTGAGGGTGGCCCGGCGCAACTCGGCGAGGGGGATGGACGCGGTGTACTCGCCGTCGGCCGCGTGCACGGTGGCGTGGTCGGCGCCTGGGGCGGGGCGGGCCGCGTCCAGGAGGGCGGCCAGGTCGGCCGTGCCCGGGGGACGGGGGAGCGTGGCGGGGCGGTCGACCTCACCGTCCACCGTGAGCGTGATGGGCACGCCCCCGACGGTACCGGGCGCAGCCGGGCCAAACGATCTCGGGCGAGATGATCTCGGGCGAAATGGCCTCAGGCGAGATGGGCCCGGAGCTTGGCCAACCCCGAACCGAGGGCGTCCCGCAGGTCGGCGCGTGTCATCCCCAGGTCCGAGTGGAGCTGCTTCATGGTGCGGGCCGGCTGCCCGTCGAGGCCGTAGTGCGAGGTGATGATGCGGCGCTCGACGGGGTCCAGCTCGTCGAACAGGTGCGGCGGGGGGACCCGCAGCGACAGCAGGTCGTCGTCTGTCTCGGCGGCCAGGTCGACCATCTCGACCCCGCTGTCGGGGTAGGGCCATCCATCCTCGGCGGGCCATAAGAACGACGTCATATTTTGGTTCTCGCGCCGGGAGCGCCTCCCGTCAACCCTGTTCGGCCGGAAAGGTCTGTTGGTCCCGCAACCAGTCGTTGACGGCGTCGGCTTCCAGGCGGGCGTGCTCGGTGAGGCCGGAGACGATGGCTTGCTCGGCCCGGCGGCCCACGAGGGGGATGTGGACGGTGAGGTCGGCGTCGGCCGTGCGCCGGGTGGCGCCGGTGAGGGTGAAGCGGCCGCGGGCCGACAGGCGGTTGGCGTAGTGGTCGGGGAGGATCTCGAAGTCGGTGGCGTGGGTGCGCCGGTCGAGGGTGGAGGACTCGATCCACGTGAGCTTGCGGGGGTCGACCACCCGGGTCACGGCCGAGGACAGCTCGCCGGTGAAGGCGTACCGCACCTGCTGGTGGACGAGGTGGCCGTCGACCCGCTGGTCGAGCAGCTCGGCGCCCCCGAGGTTGGGCAGGCGACCGAGCGACGCCAGGAAGGCCGGATCGACGAACACGTCCTCGACC
>DASRGI010000231.1:0-10304 GCA_035651095.1 Acidimicrobiales bacterium
GGGACCGATGGCGCCCCGGTGAGGCCCGCCGGCCAGCCGGAACCAACCGACCTCCCGACCGTCCAGCTCCCGTATGGCTGCCTCGGCCGCACCGCCCCGCTCGGCGGCGATGGCCAGCAGCGTCACGCCTCGGGCCCTGGCCCCAGGACCAAGGCGGCGTTGTGGCCGCCGAACCCGAACGAGTTGGACAGCACCGGCTTGCGCCCCACCTGGCGGGGCGAACCGGCCACGACGTCGACGGGGATCTCGGGATCGGTGTGCTGGTGGTTGGCCGTGGGCGGCACCAGGCCGGAGTCGGCGGCCAGCACCGACGCCACCGCCTCGACGGCACCGGCGGCGCCCACGAGGTGACCGGTGACGCCCTTGACCGACGTGACCGGCGGCGGCGTGCCCCCGAACACCTTGGCCAGGGCCTTGCCCTCGGCGGAGTCGTTCAACGGCGTGGACGTGCCGTGGGCGTTGACGTGACCGATGGCGGACGGTTGCAGCCCGGCGTCCTCCAGGGCCAGCTCCATGCACGCCACCGCGCCGGCACCGTCCTCGGCGGGAGCGGTGATGTGGTAGGCGTCCGAGTTGCGGCCGTAGCCCAGCACCTCGCCCAGGATGGTGGCGCCCCGGGCGACAGCCCGGTCCCACCGCTCCAGCACGAGGAAGGCAGCACCCTCGCCCATGACGAAGCCGTCACGATCGGCATCGAAGGGCCGGGACGCAGCTGCGGGGTCGTCCCTGCGGGTGCTGAGCGCACCCATGCGGGCGAAGGCGGCCAGGGCGACAGGGGTGATGGACGCCTCGGTGCCGCCGGCCAGAACCACGTCGCACGACGAGTCCCGGATGAGGCGAGCGCCCTCGCCCACCGAGTGCCCACCGGCCGCGCAGGCGGTGGCCACGCAGAGGTTCGGCCCCGTCCACCCGTGGTGCATGGCCACCAGGGCGGCGGTGGCGTTGGCCATCATCATGGGCACCAGGAACGGGCTCACGCGCGTGGGCCCCTTCTCCAGCATCACCAGCTCTTCGGCCTCTTGGGTGGCCAGGCCACCGACGCCCGTGCCTGCGATGACGCCGCAGCGGTGGGGGTCGGCGCCCAACGAACCGGCCGACGCCAAGGCGTCGACGGCCGCCGCGAACCCGAGGTGGGCGACGCGATCGGCGCGCCGCACCTCCTTGGGCCCGAGGTAGGCCACCGGGTCGAAGTCCTCACCGACCTCGCAGGCGAAGCCCACGGGGTGGTTCGACGCGTCCCACCGGCGGATGGGCGCGGCCTTGGACGTGGCCGCGCACAGCGTCGTCCAGAACGTGTCGAGGTCCAGACCGGCGGGCGTCTTCACGCCCATGCCGGTGATGGCGACGCGCGGCCTCCCCAGATGGTCGACGGCGTCCGTCACGCCCGGGCGGCCAGCTTGCCCAGCACCACGTCGACGGCCTGGCCGACGGTCTTGATGCCCTCGAGCTCTTCCTCGGGGATGCTGATGTCCATGCGCTCCTCGAGCGCCATCACCAGCTCCACCAGGTCCAGGCTGTCGGCGCCCAGGTCGTCCTTGAAGGTGGCGTCTTCCACCACCGCGTCGGCGTCGACACCCAGCACCTCGGTGGCTGCGTCCTTCACCGTGCTGAGCACGTCGTCACGGGTTGTCACATTCACTCCTTGTTGGGTTGTGCGGTCTAGTGGCCCATGCCCAGCCCGCCGTCCACGGGGACGACGGCGCCGGTCACGTAGCCGGCCACGTCCGAGCAGAGGAAGGCCACCACGGCGGCCACCTCCTCGGGCGTGCCCATCCGGCCGGCAGGCACCTGGCCAACCAGCTCGGCACGGCGCTCATCGCTGAGCGCTGCGGTCATGTCCGTTGCGACGGGACCCGGCGCGACCACGTTGCACGTGATCCCCCGCGACCCGACCTCGCGAGCCAGGGAGCGGGTGAGCCCCACCAGCCCGGCTTTGGCCGCCGAGTAGTTGATCTGCCCGGCGGAGCCGGCCAGACCGGCGACTGATCCTACGTTGACGATCCGGCCGAACCTGGCTTTCACCATGGCGGGCAAGGCCCGGGTCGTCACCGTGAAGGCGCCGTCGAGGTTGATGGACAGCACCCGGCGCCACTGGTCCTCGCCCATGCGCAGGGCCAGGCCGTCGGCGGTGACGCCTGCGTTGTTGACGAGCACGTGCACCGGTCCGAGGGCCGACTCGACGGTGGCGAAGGCGGCGTCGACGGACTGGCGGTCGGTGACGTCGATGTGCACGGCCACACCGCCGATGTCGGCCGCGACCTTCTCGGCCCCGTCCTGCCCGCTGGCGTAGCCCACGGCCACCCGGAAGCCGGCGTCGGCCAGGGCCACGGCACAGGCACGCCCGATGCCCTTGGAGCCGCCGGTCACCAGCGCGACCCGGCCCGTCATGCGCCACCCCATCGGATGACCGCACTGGCCCATGTCATGCCTGCGCCGAAGCCGGACAGAAGCACCAGGTCACCGTCCTTGGGCGACGCTTCCTCCAAGGCGAGCGGGACCGACGCCGCCGATGTGTTGCCGTACCGCTCGATGTTCGTCACTACCCGTTCGGGAGCGATTCCCAACCGGGACACGGCCGCTTCGATGATGCGCACGTTGGCCTGGTGGGGGACGAACAGGTCGATGTCGTCGGCCGTCACGCCCGCCCGGGCCAGGGCTTTTCCGGACGATTCGACGACCACGCGCACGGCCCGGCGGAACACCTCACGACCGTCCATGTGCAACCAGTGCTGGCCCGCCGCCACCGACGCCCGTGTGGTGGGAATTCGACTGCCGCCTGCATCCACACCCAGCAGGCCGGCGGCCGAGCCGTCGCACCCGAGGTCCCAGGACAGCAAGCCGGTGTCGCCGTCGGTCCGTCGCACGACGGCGGCCCCGGCGCCGTCACCAAAGAGGATCGCCGTGGAGCGATCCTCGGGGTTGACAATGCGGCTCAGCGTCTCGGCGCCCACGACGAGGATGGCGTCGAGGTTGTTGGCCACGATGAAGGACGACGCGGTCACCAAGCCATAGACGAACCCGGCGCAGGCGGCGCCCAGGTCGAAGGCCCCGCAGTGGAGGCCCAGGCTCTCCTGGACGTACACGGCGGTGGCCGGGATGGTCGTCTCGGGTGTGGCCGTGGCCACCACCAGCAGGTCGATGTCGTCGGGCACCAGGCCGGCGTCCTTGATGGCCGCCCCACCGGCGGCCGCGGCCAGGGTGGCCGTCGTCTCACCGGGGCCCGCGAAGCGGCGCTCACGGATGCCCGTGCGCTCGACGATCCACTCGTCGGAGGTGTCCAGCCGAGCCTCGAAGTCGGCGTTGGTGGCGATCTGGTCGGGCACGGCTGTGCCCATGCCGGCGACGAACGCCCGCGTCACGCTTCCAGGACTCGCAACCACGCCACCGGCTGGCCCTCGCGGACCCGCTCACCAGGGTGGGCGAGCATGCCCATCAGGAAGCCGGCGAAGGGGCTGCGAACCTCGACCCGCTCGCCCGAGACCTGCAGCACGCCGACGGACTGACCCTCGGCGACGATCTCGCCCTCAGTGGTCACCGTCTGCGGCTCGTGGGGCTCGAACACGCCCAGGCAGGGGGCGACGATCACACGCTCCGGGACACGCAGGAGCTCGCCTTCGACAACGGCCAGGCTCATGCGGGCACCTCGTTCCGTGGCAACGACAACGCCACTCTCCTCTTTCTCGTCGGGTTCCCCAGGCCCTTCTCCGACTGATGTCCCCACGCAATGGTTACACAGATTGATAGAACGTTGCGATGAATTCGTATTAACGTTGAGTTTCGTGGATGAAAGGTGGCGTGTCGAGGAACTGGCCGAGCGGGCCGGCCTCAGCGTCCAGGTCGTCCGGTCCTACCAGGGCAAGGGGCTGCTCCCCCCGCCCAAGCACGAGGGCCGCATGGCCTACTACGACCACCGGCACTTGGATCGCCTGCGGACGATCCGGGACCTGAAGGCCAGGGGCCACTCCCTTCGGGCGGTGGCGTCCATGCTCAACGATCACCGCCGCCCGGCCCTGGGCCCGGTGAGCCAGGGCATGCTCGACCGGGAGGAGCGGCTCTCCTTCACCGAGCTGGCCGAACGCACCAACGTGCCTCCTTCCCTGCTGCGCTCGCTGGAAGCCTCGGGCGTGCTGCGCCCGGTGCGTGCCGGCGAAGAGGTGACATACACCACCTCGGATGTGCGGGCCGTGAAGTTCCTGCTCAGCCTGGTCGGCAGCGGCGTGCCCATGGAGGAGTTCATGTCCGTGGCCCGCGTCCAGTTGGAGGCGGCCGACGCCGTGGTCGACGGGGCCGTGGAGCTGTTCATGCGCTACGTGCGCGACCCGCTGCAGGAGTCGGGCCTGTCGCCCAAGCAGGAGGCCGAGCGGCTGGTGGCCGCCTTCCGGCTGCTGGTGCAGGCCGCGTCCGGCCTCTTGGCCTACAACTTCGAGCGGGCCATGCTCAACGCCGTGCAAGACGCCATCGAGGCCAAGGGCACCCGGGTGGAGCGAGCGGCCATCCGCCGCGAGGTCGGCCGCCGCACCGACGTGGCATGAGCGGCGCGTGACCGCTGACCTGGTCGGGCTTCTCCCCCACCGCCCCCCGTTCCGCTTCGTCGACGCGGTGGACGAGGTGGTGCCGGGCGAGTCCGTGCGAGCCCGCTACCGGGTCACCGGTGAGGAGGCGTTCCTCGCCGGCCACTTCCCGGGCAACCCCGTGTTCCCCGGCGTCATCCAGCTCGAGGCGCTGGCCCAAGCCGCGGCCGTGGCCCTGTTGAGCGACGAGCGCTACGCCGGGAAGCTGCCGCTGTTCGGCGGGGTGGAGGAGGTCCGGTTCCGCCGCATCGTGCGCCCGGGCGACGAGCTGGAGCTGGCCGTCACCATCGAGCGCCTCAGCAGCCGGGGCGGGTGGGGCCGGGGTCGAGCCAGCGTGGGAAGCGAGACCACCTGCGAGGGCCGGATGTTCTTCGCCCTCGCCCCCGCGCCGGGCTGACCCCCCACCCCACCCCGTCCCTCCATCCCGTTCTCGTAACGCTGGCGCCGCCTATGACGGCGTGAGCGTTACGAGAAGCAGCGGAGGGGGCTAGGCCTCGGGGTTGGGTCGGGTGGTGAAGCTCACGCCCCACGCCGTGTTCTGCTCACCGTCGATGCTGAGCTTCCACGTGTACCGCCCCCCCGGCGGCAGCGGGATGGGGCCCAGGTTCACGGCGAGCGGGAGGTCGATGGGGCTGCCCTCGGGGATGCCCTCGGGGCGGCCCACCTCGAAGTCGCCCCGGATCTCCACCAGCTGGCGGCCGTCCGGCGTTTCCACGGCCACGGACTGGCCGTCGGCGTCCTCGAGCCACAGCTCCCAGTGGTGGGTGGTGACGGCCTCGTGCCAGTCGACCTCGATCTTCAGGGCGATGGCCGACGGCGAGGGCTGCGGTCCGGTCAGGCTCCAGCCGCCGCCGAGGATGTACAGCTTGCCCTCGGCCACCTGGGCGGCGTCGCACAACATCATGGTCGCCTTCACGCCGTCAACCTAGTGTCCCGGCGTGGCTGACCCATCCCTCTTCGTCCCCCCTGCGCCCGACGCGCGCACCTTCACCACCGAGCGCATCGTGCGGCTGGGCGATGTCAACCCCCACGGGCGCCTGCGCCTCGACGCCCTCGCCCGCCACCTCCAGGACGTGGCCTACGACGACGCCCACGAGGCCAAGGTCGAGGAGCCCGACACGTGGGTGGTACGGCGCCTGGCGCTGGCCGTGGATCGCCTGCCCCGGTGGGGCGAGCTCGTGTCCCTCACGACGTTCTGCGGCGGCACCGGCAGCCGGTGGGCCGAGCGGCGGACCACCGTCGCCGTCGACGGCCGGCCGTGCGTCGAAGCGGCCGCCGTGTGGGTGTTCGTGGACATGGCCAGCGGGCGCCCGTTGCGCATCCCGCCCGGCTTCATGGACGCGTACGGCGAGGCAGCCACCGCCCGGAAGATCGACGCCCGGCTCCGGCACCCTGGGCCCCCCGCCGGCCTGGCGTGGCGGCCGTGGCCGTTGCGGGCCACCGACCACGACGTGCTCGGGCACATGAACAACGCCGCCTACTGGGAGCCGGTGGAGGACGAGCTGGCCCGAGCGTTCCCCGACCGGCGAGTGCGGTGGGCCGAATTGGAGTTCCGCACGCCCGTCCTTGCCGACGACGACGTGCGGCTGGCATCGGTGGTGGACGGCGAGGTGGTCCGGGTCTGGCTCGCCAGTGCCGGCGGCACCGTTCACGCCAGCGCGTCCCTAGGCTGAGCCCGATGCAGCTGGACCCCGAGACGATCTACCGGCGCCGGTGGTGGACGCTTGCGGTCCTCTGCCTCTCGCTGGTGATGGTGATCGTGGGCAACACCGTGCTCAACATCGCCCTGCCCACGTTGGTGAAGGAGCTGCACGCCACCAACACCCAGTTGCAATGGGTGGTGGACGCCTACGGGTTGGCGTTCGCCGGGCTGCTCCTGACGAGCGGCGCGCTCGGCGACCGCTTCGGGCGCAAGTACGCGCTCAACGCCGGCCTGTTGATCTTCGGCATCACGTCGACGTTCGCCGCCTTCTCGTCGTCGGCCAGCCAGGTGATCGCCGCCCGCGCCGTGATGGGGCTGGCCGCGTCGCTCGTCATGCCCGCCACGCTGTCCATCCTCACGAGCGTGTTCCCGCCCAACGAACGGGCCCGGGCCATCGCCATCTGGGCCGGCCTGTCCGGCGCCGGCGCGGCCATCGGGCCCATCGCCAGCGGATGGTTGCTGGAGCACTTCTGGTGGGGATCGGTGTTCCTGCTCAACACGCCGGTGGTCGTCACCGCCCTGGTGGCCGGGCGGTTCCTGGTACCCAACTCGCGCGACGCCCACCCGGCCCCGCTCGACCCCGTGGGTGCGGGCCTGTCCATCCTGGGGCTGGCCACGCTGGTGTACGCCATCATCGAGGCGCCCCTGCACGGGTGGGGCTCGGCATCCTCGTTGGTTGCGTTCGCGGGCGCCGCCGTCGTGCTGCTGGCCTTCGCGCTGTGGGAGCTGCACACGCCCGACCCCATGCTCGACCTCCGCTTCTTCAAACAGCGGGGGTTCTCGGCCGGGGCCGGCGGCATCACCCTCAACTTCTTCGCCATGTTCGGCATGTTCTTCCTGCTGACCCAGTACCTGCAGCTGGTCCTCGGCTACGACCCGTTGGAGGCAGGCGTGCGGGTGCTGCCCTTCGCCCTCACCATCATGGTGGCGGCCCCGTCCAGCGCCCGGGTGGCCGAGCGCATCGGCACGCGTGGCGTGGTGGCCACCGGCCAGTGCGCGTTGGGCTCCGGGATGTTGCTGCTGTCGACGTGCGGGGTGCACACGAGCTACGGCCGGTTGGTGGTGGCGCTGGTGGTGATGGCGGCAGGCACGGGCCTCACGGTGGCACCGTGCACGGCGTCGATCATGTCTTCGCTGCCCATGCGCAAGGCGGGCGTGGGCTCCGCCGTCAACGACACCACTCGGGAGCTGGGCGGTGCCTTGGGTGTCGCCGTACTCGGGAGCCTGGTGGCTTCCGAGTACACGGGCAAGCTCCGGCCCGCGCTGGACGCCCTGCCCGCGCCGCTGCGTGCCGCCGCCCGTAACTCACTGGGCGAGGCTCTGCAAGTGGCCGCCCGCATCGGCGGGAGCGAGGGCTCCCGCCTGGCCGACACGGCCCGGGCCGCGTTCACCCACGGCATGCACACCGCGCTGCTCGTCGCCGCCGTGGTGGCGTTCGGCGCGTCGGGCCTCATCGCCCGGTTCATGCCCGCCCAGGTGTACGTGGGCGGCCCCCCCGACGTGGTGACGGCCGGGCCGGCCGAAGCGCCGGCCGCCGAAGGGCTGGCTGCCGAAGGGCTGGCTCCCGACGGGCTGGCCGCCGAAGCCCTGGAGCCTTAGGCCGGCACCGGCCGGCGCTGCGGCTCCTGCTCCGGCTCGCAGCGGTTCACCAGCTCGCCGATCCCCTCGATGCTCGTGCGCACCACCTGCCCCGGTTGCAGCCACACGGGCGGGGTGCGGGCCATGCCCACGCCGCCCGGCGTTCCCGTGGAGATGACGTCGCCGGGGTCGAGGGTGACGACGGTGCTGAGGTACTGCACGATCTCCACGGGCGACCACAGCAGGTCGGACGTGCGCCCCTCCTGCATCAGCTCGCCGTCGACCTCGCAGCGCAGGAGGAGGTCGCGGGCGTCGTCCACCTCGTCGCCCGTCACGAGCACGGGGCCGACCGGCGTCGCGCCTTCGAACGTCTTGCCCTGCAACCACTGGCCGGTGCGGTACTGCCAGTCCCGCATGGAGACATCGTTGAGCACCGTGTACCCGGCGATGGCGGCGTAGGCCTCCTCGGCGCTGGCGTGGCGCACCGACCGGCCGATGACGAAGGCCAGCTCCACCTCCCAGTCGACGTCGGTCGACGCGGCCGGGAGGCGGATGGGGTCGCGCGCCCCGATGAGAGCCCGGGCGAACTTGGCGAACAGCGTGGGGTGGGCGGGCACCTCGGCCGACTGCTCGAGGATGTGGCTGCGGTAGCTGCGGCCCAGGCACACGATCTTGTCGGGCCGGGGCACGAGCGGCGCCAGGTCGGCGCCGGCCAACGCCACGCGGCGACCGCCGGTCACGGCGCCGACAGCAGCGACCGGCCCGCGGCGCAACACGTCGCCCACGTCGGTCCCGCCGATCTCGATGAGCTCGTCACCTTCGACCCGGGCCGCCCACGTCCCGGTCGCATCCCGCACGGTCGCCAGTCGCATCGGGAGCGCAGTCTGTCAAAGCACGGGCGCGCCCTCGTCCAGCCAGCGGTCCTTGCACGAACTGCACGCGAGCTGCACGCGAGGCAGAAGGATCCAGAGGTCCTCGTCGGGCGTCTCCTGCCGGCAACGGCCGCACAGGCGCGGCGTCACCGCGGCTGCCCGGTCGACGTTGGCGAAGCGCACGGCCAGCGCCAGGGACCCCGCCCCCCGGCCGGGTGTGCTGCCTGCCGTTGCCACAAAGCGGTCATCGGCCCTGCCCCGACCGGGCTTTATGACAACCCCCCGATTTCACTAGCCGACCCACTCGATCGCACTAGATCATGGCTGCCCGGAACGCGCCGAGTGCCCGGGAACGCGCCGATTCGATGACTGGCCCGCGCCGCCAGACCGCCCTGGCCGCGCTCACCCCGCGATCGCGGCGTCAGCGCGGCCGAACGGCGCCAGGTCGGCGACCAGACCTGTCCAGCCTGTCTGGTGAGACGCGCCCAGCCCCGCGCCCGTATCACCGTGGAAGTACTCGAAGAACAGCGGATCGTCGGGCCAGTCCGGCGGGAACGCCCGCGTGGCCGCGAAGACGGGCCGGCGGCCACCGGCATGCGGGTCGGGCAGGAAGATCGACCGCAGCCGGCGGGATAGTTCGTCGGCCACCTCGCCCAACGTGGCCTGCACGCCCGAACCGGTGGGCAGCTCCACCGTCCACGAGTCCCCGAAGTACCGCTGGTACCGCCGCAACGACTCGATCACCAGGTGGTTCAGCGGGAACCACACCGGTCCCCGCCAGTTGGAGTTGCCCCCGAACAGCGGCGTGGCCGACTCGGCCGGCTCGTAGTCCACCCGGCAGGCGGTACCGCCGATCTCGCCCTCCCACGGGTGGTCCAGGTGGGCGCGCGACAGCGAGCGCAGGCCGTGGTCGGACAGGAACTCGGTCTCGTCGAGCATGCGCGTGAGGATGCGGCGCAGGCGCTCGGGCCCGACGATGGACAGCAGGCGGGCGTCGGCCTGGCCGGGCTGGTGAATGTGGTCGATCACCGCCGCGAACTGCGGCTTGTGGCGCACGAACCAGCGCATGCGCGTGGCGAAGTCGGGCAGCCGGTCGAGCAGGCCCCCGTCGAGGATGGCCACCGCGAACAGCGGGATGAGGCCCACCATCGACCGCACCCGCAGCGGCGTCTGCCGGCCGGCGTCGTCCCGCAGCACGTCGTAGTAGAAGCCGTCCTCCTCGTCCCACAGGCCCTGGCTGTTCATGGCCGAGGCGATGTAGGTGAAGTGCTCGAAGAACTTGGTGGCCACGTCTTCGTACGTGGGGTCGTGGGCGGCCAGCACCAGCGCCATCTCCAGCAGGTTGAGGCAATACGTCGCCATCCACGCGGTGGCGTCGGACTGCTCCAGTTCCCCCGCGGCCGGCGGCGCCTGCGAGCGGTCGAAGGGGCCGATGTTGTCGAGGCCGAGGAAGCCGCCCTGGAACACGTTGTTGCCCTCGGTGTCCTTGCGGTTCACCCACCAGGTGAAGTTCAGGAGCAGCTTGTGGAACACCCGCTCGAGGAAGTCGTGGTCCCGCCGGCCGTCGATCTCGAAGACGCG
>DASRGI010000232.1:0-13916 GCA_035651095.1 Acidimicrobiales bacterium
CCAGATCCTCCGGGAAGGAGGGGCGCTCGTGGGCCGTGTGCCGGGCCATCAGCTGGTCCAGCGCCCGAAGTTGCGTGGGTGTGAGCTCGGTCTGCAGCACGAGGACGAGGTTACGACGGGGGTGTAACACCATTCGGGGACGGCCAGCCGTGTCCGGCTCGGCCACCGCTCGTAACCGCTCGTTTCGTGTGCAGCAGTTCGCGACAGTCGCGAGCCGGCGCACAGGAAACGTGCCAGCCGCTTGCACAAGAACGCAGCCCGGCGATGGCCTGCGGCCGTTGCATGGGCGGGCTTCCCGACGATGCCTCGGAAAGTGCGCACGAAAGTGGTGCTCCGATTCCGGTGCCGAAGCACTGTCCGTGCCGCCGGGCGTGGGCCGGGGCGCCCGACGTCTTCTTGTGCAAAGCCCCCGCCAGCCCGCCCAGCCCGCCCGCCAGGCCGCCGGCCCGCCAGGCCGCCGGCCCGCCCGCCCACAGCCACGGAGGGGCCATGCACGAGAACGCGGCGGGCGACTGACCCCAACGCCGAGCGCCATCGTTTCTTGTGCAGTAATGCGCACTCTTCGCGAGTTACTGCACACGGAACGCGCCGCCAGGCGATGCGTAGGGCGACTCTTGCGCAAGAGCCACACGGAGGCTTGCTGAACTCGGCCCGAGCCATGGCGCGCGCCGTCTTCTCGACCGGTCGAGACGCCCGCAACGACCCGCCGCCGTTGGCTGTTACACCCCGCTGTCAGGATGTCGCTCGTGGATGTTCCTGCCCCCTTCAGCTTCAGCGACGCCGCCCGTCTCCTGGCCGGCGAGGCCCGCCGGCACGGGCTCGTCGCGCCTGCGTTCCGCAGCCCGCCCCGGCTCCACGGGGCCCGGCGCACCATCCGGCGTTTCGCCGATGGCACCTGCATGGTGTCGGTGCGCGTTCGCGACCGCGAGGTCGCCGATGTCATCGCCGATCTGGTCGAAGGTGTGCTCGTGGCCAACGGGCTCGCCGGCCAGGCGGCCGAAGGTTGGCGCATCGCCCTGCGGTCAGCGCTCGCGGCACATGCCGGGTTGCACGCGCAGGCGGCGTAGATGGAGGTCCGGGTTGTTCGGGAGCACGAGGTGGACGAAGCGGGTGACGTGGTGCTGGCCGCGTACCGGGGCATCGAGGGCGCGCCGGCGCTCAGCCATGGGTACGGGGACGAACTGCGGGCTGTCGGCGCCCGCACGAAGGGCGCGGTCGTGCTGGTGGCCGTGGACGAGGGCAGCATCGTCGGGTGCGTCACGCTGGTGGTCGACGTGGCGTCGCCGTGGGCCGAGGACCTCCGGGCCGGTGAAGCGGGCATCCGCATGCTCGGGGTGGCGCCGTCCGGGCAGCGCCAAGGTGTGGGCCGGAGGTTGGTCGACGCCTGTGTGGCCGAGGCGAGGGCGCGGGGCAAGCGGGCCGTGTTCCTGCACTCCACGCCATGGATGCCGGCAGCCCACCGCCTCTACGAGAGCATGGGGTTCGACCGTGTGCCGGAGCGTGATGCCCTCCCCGTGCCCGACGTGCCGTTGCTGGCCTTCCGGCTCGACATTGGTGCTGGCGGGGACGGGGCCGGCCCGGGCCACCAGGAGGACGGCCGATAGCCTGGCGACGGGCCCGGGTGGCGTAACTGGCAGGCGCGGGGGGCTTAAACCCCTCTGGCCCGAAAGGGCCGTGTGGGTTCGAATCCCACCCCGGGCACGAACCGGGTTACGTGCGCTGGTGCGCGGGGTCGGGCACCAGGTCGATCCTGATGGTCAGCAGGTCGGTGCCGAACAACCGGACGGCCGCGCCGTCGGCCCGCCCACGCCACAGCTGGGCCAGGCGAGCGTGGGCATCGTCGTGGTCCAGCAGGTGGGCCACGCCGGACCACCATCGGCCGCGCACCTGGACGCGCACGTGCGGACCGGCGTCGATGTTGTGCGCGTATGGCGATCGGTGCCCGTGCTCGGACACCATCGACAGCTCGTCGCCGAACAGGCGGGCGCCTGCGGGCGTGTGCCGGCGCTTGCCGGTGACGCGGCCGGTGGTCTCCGGCAGCACGTCGTCGCGCAGCCGGCCTGCGCCGGCCAGCAAGCGTGTGGGCGGGTTCACGACGTACCGCTGGGCCAGGCGTACGAGCCGTCGCTCCCGGGCCATCGGACTGCGCTGCTTGCCACGGCGCGCCCGGTGACCATTGAAAAAAATGACTACGAACGACCTCGTCTGTCAGCGACACCCACTCGTACGCTGGGCCCCGGTACTCGACGCCGCGGAATTGGGCCGGGAGGAGGTCACGGTCGATGGCTGGCGACGATGTCTCCGGGGATGATCCGTCGGAGACGGAACCCGAGGTCGAGATCGATCTTCGTGAGCCGCCCATCCGCATCGTGCTGGCGGACGACAGTGACGATCTCCGCACCATGCTCCGAACCTGGCTCGAGATCGACGGCCGGTTCGTGGTCACGGGAGAGGTCTCGTCGGGCGAGGAGCTGCTGGAGCTGGTGGGCGAGCACCAGCCCGACGAGGTGGTGCTCGACCTGGCGATGCCGGTCGTGGACGGCTTCGCAGCCATCGCCCAGATCCGCCGCGCCTCACCCGGCACCAAGATCCTGGTGCTGTCGGCCTTCGCGTCGCCCACTGTCCGCCGCAAGGCGTTCTCGCTGGGCGCCGACGCCGTGCTGGTCAAAGGCGTCTCGCTCGAAGAGGTCGAAGCAACACTGGTCCGGCTCCGCGAGCACGCCGCCCACCCCAGCTAACCGAAGTCGACCTCGTCGACCTGGTAGCCCTTGGAGCCGACCCAGCGCTGGGCTGCCTCGTGCGCGTCCCGCCCCTCGAAGATCACGACCACCTGGCCCGTCTTGTTGCGGACCACCCAGCCCTTGTGCACCGCGGTCACCGTGCCCATGTCCTCGTCCCCTTTCCCAGCCGAGCTCGTTGCTCGTTCCATATCGCCAGCCTTACAAATCGGGCAATCCGGCGATAGAGCCCGATCGGGCTATTTCGGTGTTCACAGCGGACTAGTCAGCCGGGTGGTGAAATGCGGCCGTTCGGGGGTGCACGTGGGGCGCAACTACGCTCGCCTCTCCTCCCCGAGGCAGGTATGAGCGAGAGCTTTTCGGTCGCCAGCGGCGCCATTGGAGAGCTGTTCTTCAACGTCAACGACGCCGTGGTCATCGCCAGGGACGGTCGGTTCGTCGCGTGGAGCCCGAGTGCCGAGTCCCTGTTCGGGCTGACTGCGGCTGAGGCCACCGACCCAACGACGGATCTGGGCACGGTCTTCGGCAGCGGCCTCTCCGCGCTGTGGGACCTGATCGAGGCCGGAGGACAGGCGGTCATCGATTGCGCGGGCGGCAGCGAGCGCGTGGTCGAGGCCACCGCCTGGCACCTGGGTGAGGACGAGGCCGGGCCCACCGTCGCCGTCATGCACGACATCACGCGCGAGCGGCGCCACGTCCAGGGCCTCGAGACCCTGAACGCGCTGGCCCGCGAGCTCCTGGCCGAGCCGTCGATCGACGTGCTGCTGGCCCGCATCGTCGATGCCGCCAAGGACCTGACGCATGCGGACTTCAGCGCCCTGATCACGGTGCGGGACAGCGCCGAAGAGGTCGAGCAGTTCCTGTACAACGCGCCGAGGGAGCGCTTCCCGGCCCGGCTGCCCCGGGTGGTCGGGCTCCTGGCAGTGCCCATGGCAACCCGATCGGTCGTTCGCATCGACGACATTCGCGGCCACCCGGCGGGCGTGGGCATCCCCGTGCAGCACCCACCCATCGCCTCGCTCCTGGCCGCGCCCATCCTGGTGGGCGACCGGCTGGTGGGCGAGCTGGCCGTGGCCAACGAGCCCGGGCGCCCGGCCTTCGACGAGCTGGACGAGGCCATGCTCACCGAGCTGGCCGCTCACGGCGCCATGGCCGTGTCGCTGGTCGGTGCCCGGGAGGCGGAGGCGCACGTGGCCGCCACCCGGAGGGCGATCATGGACACCGCCCTTCTCAACATCCGCACGCCCCTCAACGTGGCCAAGGGTTTCCTCGCCACGATCCGGGACCGGGGGCCGGAGCTCTCGCAGGAGGAGCTGGACCACGCCTTCGACGCCATCGACCGGGCCCACGACCGCATCCAGAGGCTGGCCGAGGACGGCTTGCTCGATCCGCCGCCGGCGACCTCCCACCCCCGGTCCGTCGACGTCGTGTACGTCGTGCCCATGGGTGAGCAGCTGCTCGACGACCTGGCTCCGGTGCGTCCCGACGTCGAGCTGCGTTGGGACGCCGAGCCCAGCGCTCCGGCGTCGTTCCTGGGTGACGCGCGGCTGGTGCGCGAGGTGCTCGAGAACCTCATCGCCAACGCCGTGAAGCACGCACCACCGTCGACGACGGTGACGGTCACCGTGCGCCAGGACGGCTCGTCGGTGCGCTTCGACGTCACCGACCAGGGCCCGGGCATCCCGCCCACGGAGCAGTCCCGGGTGTTCGAGCAGTTCTACCGCACCAGGCAGAGCATCGAAGAGGCCCTGCCCGGTGCGGGGTTGGGTCTGTGGATCGCCCGGCGGCTCACCGAGGTCATGGGTGGGACGGTCGGGCTCAGCAGCAGGCCGGGCCAAGGGACCACGTTCTGGGCCACGGTGCCGTTGCTGTCGGCTGACGACGGCGGGGGGGCGAACGGTCAGGCCTGAGTGTGGGGAGTGCCGGCCAGGCGGAGGGCGGCAGCGACGGCTTCCTCGGCCGAGTCCACCTCGACCGTGCCCTCGATGCCCCAGCTGTGCAGGCCCACGACGGGCGTGCCCGTCTTGAGGGCGAAGGCGACCTCGCTCAGCGTGCCGTAGCCGCCGCCCACCGCCACCACGGCGTCGGCCGCTCGCACCACGAGCACGTTGCGGGCCTCACCGAGCCCGGTGGGCACGGCCACATCGACCCAGCGGTTGGCCGCGGTCCGGTCGAGGCCGGGCAGGATGCCCACGGTGAGCCCGCCACCGGCGTGGGCGCCGCGGCAGGCGGCGGCCATCACGCCACCCAGGCCGCCGCACACCACCGTGGCCCCGGACTCAGCCAGCCCCCGCCCCACCGCCTCGGCCAGCACCTCGTGCTCCGAGCCGGCTGCAGCCGCTGGCTCTGCTCCCGGTCCGACCACCGCTACGTAGACTCGCCTCGCCATGGACACGACGGTCTACTTCAACCCGAGCTGCTCCAAGTGCCGGACGGCCCAGAGCATCCTCGACGAGCACGGGATCGACGCCACCTTCGTGCGCTACCTGGACACGCCGCCGACGCGTGCCGACCTCGAGCGGTTGATGGGCCTGCTGGGCATCGACGACCCTCGCAAGATGATGCGCACCGGCGAGCAGCTGTACGCCGACATGCGGCTGGCCGACGCCGGGCCCGACGAATTGCTGGCCGCCATCGTGGCCCACCCCATCCTCCTGGAGCGGCCCATCGTGGTCCGCGGTGACCGGGCCGTGATCGCCCGCCCGCCCGAGCGCCTGCTCGAACTGCTGGACTGAGCGCGGCTCAGGTGCCGGCGGCCACCGGCACCCACCCGTTGCCGTCCGGCGCGGGCCGGATGGAACCGGTGGCGTGGAAGCCCTCGAGCACGTCGTCGCGGCGGGGGTGCCCGTCGAGGGCGTGCTCGACCTCGCGCAGGGTGAGCGTGAGGTTCTGCTCCCGGCGGACGCCCAGCGAGTCGGCCAGGGCCCGTTCCCACACCGCACCCACCACCTCGGTGCCGGGCAGCTTCCGCCCGCTCTCCTCGACGAAGGTGCGGTCCCGCATCTCCGACAGGACGGTCTTGAGGTATTCGACGTGGGGCGTCTCGTCGGACCGGATGTAGGACACCAGCCGGCCCGCTTCGCCGTCGCCGGCCACCAGCTCGGTGTCCGACAGCAGGGCCTCGGCCCAGGCGAACACGTGGAAGGCGCTGATCTCGATCAGCAACAGCCCGGCCATGCGGGTGAGGAGCGTCTCCAGCGCCTCGGGTAGCTCGGGGAACAGTCGGGGTGGCACGACGGCCCGGACGGGGACGCCCGCGCCCGGCCCGCCACCAGCGCCCGACCCGCCACCCGCGCCCGGCCCGCCGGCGGGCTGCGCCAACCCCATGCGCTGGAGCATCAGCTGCGTCTGGTCCTCGGTCACCGGGTGCTCGAAGGCCACGTCCCGCGCCGCGAACCACATCTGCTTGTGGCCGCCCTCGTCGCCGTAGCCGGCCTCGTCCCGGGCGTGGGCCTCGAACAAGCCGCGGTCGAGGTGGTCGATGGCCGTGCCCCGCACATCTTCGACGAAGCACGACTGCCAGTCCGGGATCTCGGAGTACCGGAGCATGGCGCCGAACCCCTCCACCGTGCCGATGCGGGTGAGGGTGGAGATCACCGGCTGGGGCACGCCCGCCGAGATCAGGAACGCGGCCTGGGCCACGTTGGGGTAGCTCTCCGGCCACGACGACAGGGGCACGTCGAGCAGCGGGGTCCCGAAGTCCCGCGCCCGCTGGGCCTGCCAGGCGGCGATGGCCGGGAAGCGGTTGCGGGTGCGGGGGGACAGGTAGCGGCCCTCGCTGTCGAACCCGCCGTGGCAGCGCACCCCGCCGGCGAACAGGGGCTCGACCACCTCCTCCGACGCCAGGAGCTCACGCTCGGTCCACTCGGTCTGGACGGCGGTGGTCATGTCCCAAACTGTAAACGCGTCTGTATACACTTGCAATGGCATGCCCGCTCCAGCGAAAACGGCCACGCGGCAACTCCTCGCCCGCCCCGAGCGCCGGGCCGCCATCCTCGAAGCGGCCGCCTCGGCCTTCGTCCACGAGGGGTTCGCCGCCACTTCCATGGAGGACGTGGCCGCCGCCGCCGGCATCACCCGTCTCATCCTCTACCGCCACTTCGCCTCCAAGGAGGCCCTCTACGAAGCCGTGCTCGACCGGGTGTCGAGCCGCCTGGCCGAGGAGTACACCGGCGGCATCACGCACGGCCAACTGCGCGGCCTGGGGCCCCGCACCCTGCTCACGGTGGCGCGTGAGGACCCCGACGGCTTCACGCTCCTGTGGCGCCACGCGGCCCGGGAGCGGCAGTTCGCCGACCACGCCACTCGCGCCCGCACCCACGCGGTGGCGCTGGCCCGATCGGTGCTGCACGGCCGTGTGGCCGACCCCACCCGGGAGGAGTGGGCGGCCGAGCTGGTGGTGTCGTACCTGGTCGACGCCGTGCTGCACTGGCTCGAAGTCGGGGGCGACCCGGCCCAGGACGACGCCATCGTCGAGACGGTGACCCGGGCCGCCCGGGCCATGATCACCGTCTGGAGCCGGCCGGCCTCGTCGCCCTAGGGGCCGTACCCGTTCGAGCCCATGGTGGTGGCCGTCGTCGGGGTGGGCTGGGACTTCACATTGACCGGCTTGTTGCTCGACGACCCGCACGCCCCCAAGAGGGCGACCGCGACCACCAAGCCGGCGACGATGGTTCGCATGGCACGAGGGTACGCCCGGTTCACCCGACGCGGTTGGGGAGAGCGAACACATGTTCGATTCAACCCGCTACACTGGCCCGCCGTGAGCGACGCACCGCTGCGCTGGAAGCTGGCCGACGAGACGGGCGGGCAGGGCGCGTTCTTCACCGACGACGAGCTGGTGGAGCGGCACGTGGGCTCGGGGGAGTTCCGGGGCCTCGAGTTCCTGCACGTGAACGCCCGCCGCATCATCAACGAGATCCCGGCCGCGGCCCAGCTCCCGTTCAAGTTCACCATCAACGTGTACCGCGGCTGCAGCCACGCCTGCACCTACTGCTTCGCCCGGCCCACCCACGAGTACCTGGGGCTCGACATCGGCCAGGACTTCGAGCGCCGGCTGGTCGTCAAGGTCAACGCCGTGGAGCGGCTGCGGGCCGAGCTGCGCTCGCCCAAGTGGACGGGCGACCACATCGCCATGGGCACCAACACCGATCCCTACCAGCGCTGCGAGGGCAAGTACCACCTCACCCAGGGCGTGCTGAAGGCGTTGGCCGACGCCCGCAACCCGTTCTCCATCCTCACCAAGTCCACCCTCATCCTGCGGGACCTGGACTTGCTGAAGTGGGCGGCCACCCGCACCACCGTGCGGGCCAACTTCTCCATCGGCACGCTGGACGAGGAGGTCTGGAAGGCCAGCGAGCCGGGGACGCCCCACCCGCGTCGCAGGGTCGAAGCCGTGCGCAAGCTCAACGAGGCCGGCATCCCCTGCGGCGTGCTGGTGGCGCCCATCCTCCCCGGGCTCTCGGACCGGCCCGACCAGGTGCAGGCCGTGGTGAAGGCGTGCGTGGCCGCCGGGGCGGTGTCGCTGGCCGCCATCCCCCTGCACCTGCGCCCCGGCGTGCGGGACCACTACCTCACCTGGCTGGCCGGGTACCGTCCCGACCTGGTGGCCGACCACAAGCGCCGCTACCGCAGCTCGTACCTGCCCGTGAACGACCGCAAGGCGCTGGCCGCCCTCGTGCACCGCACCATCAGGGAAGCGGGCGGCCTGGCGGTGGACCCCACCGAGACGCGCCTGCCCGGGGACACGCCTTCGCGCGCTGTCTCAGCCGACCTTGAGCCGCAGAGCGAGCAGCTGGGCCTCGGCGTCTGATAGGTCGGTGCGCTCGACCACCACCGAGTCGCATCCCACCCACGCCGCCGCCTCCAGGAGGGCGCCGGCCACGCCGGCCAGCACCGCCTCGGTGGGCCGAGCGGCCATGGCCACGTTCTGGGCGAGCAGCGTGCGCCCCGCCCGCTTGGGGTCCACCCGGGCCACCAACCGGCCGCCCACCAGCACGGGCATGGCGAAGTACCCGTACACCCGTTTGTGCCGGGGCGTGTACGCCTCCAGCCGGTGGGACATGCCGAACACCCGCTCGGTGCGGCCCCGGTCCCACACCAGCGAGTCGAACGGCGACAACAGCGTGGTCCGGTGCCGGCCCGGCGGCGGCCCTGCCGTCAACACCGATGGGAGGGCCCACGCGGGCTCGTCCCAGCCCTGCACCTCGACGGGCACCAGCCCGGCGCCGGCCACGGCCGCGTCGACCCACTCCAGCTTGAGGCGGTAGTAGTCGGCCAGGTCCCGCCGGGTGGCCACGCCCAGCGCCTGCGCGGCGCGCCGCACGAGTTCGACGTTGCACTCCTCGGGTGACGGCTCCAGCGCCAGCAGCTCGGCGGGGATGGCCCGCTCGGCCAGGTCGTACACCCGGCGCCAGCCCCGGCGCTCGACGCACACGACCTCGCCCTTCGCCACCATGCGCTCCAGGGCGATCTTGGCCTCCGACCAGTCCCACCATTGCCCGCCGTTCTTGGCCCCGCCCACGTCGGCAGTGGTCACCGGCCCCTCGGCCAGCCGGGCCCGCACGCGGGCGTACGTGGCATCGCTCGCGCTCCGGTGCCACTGGGCGGTGCGGTAGCGACCCCGCCGGCTGGCGAACCAGGGCCAGTCCTCGATGGGGATGATGGACGCCACGTGGGCCCAGTACTCGACGGCCCGGTGCGGCTCGCCCCAGTACGCCGCCTCCACGGTGGCCCGGCCCACCGGCCCCAGCCGGGCGTAGGCCACCAGTTCGTGCGACCGGGCCAGCACGGAGATGGTGTCCAGCTGCACGGCATGCAGCCGCCGCAGCATGGCGGGCACCCCGCCGCGCCGGTCGGGTGCGCCCAGGAATCCCTGGGCGTGGAGCAGCAGCCGCCGGGCGTCGGCCGCGGAGAGCTGTTCGGCGGCACGCACGGCGGCCGATCATAAAGTCACCCCGTGCTCGACCCCACCCGCGCCTTCCGTCTCGACGGCCGCGTCGCCATCGTCACCGGCGCATCCAGCGGCTTGGGCGCTCGCATGGCCCGGGTGCTGGCCGGCGCCGGCGCCCGCGTGGCCGTGGCCGCTCGCCGTCTCGATCGGCTGGACAAATTGGTGAACGAACTCGGGGAGGACGCTGCCCTCGCCGTGGAGTGCGACGTCACCGACGACGGCGCTCGTCGCCGCCTGGTCGACGTCACCACCGAGCGCCTCGGCCCGATCGACGTGCTGGTGAACAACGCCGGCATCGCCAACCCCACGCCTGCCCTCGAGGAGTCGGTCGAGCATTTCCGCGCCACCCTCGACAGCAACCTGGTGTCGGTGTTCGCCCTCAGCCAACTGGTCGGCCACGGCATGGTCGAGCGGGGGAGCGGCACCATCGTCAACGTGGCTTCCATGTTGGGGCTGGTGGCGTCGGGCATGGTGCCCCAGGCCAGCTACGTGGCGTCCAAGCACGGCGTGGTCGGCCTCACCCGGGAGCTGGCCGCCCAGTGGGCCCGGCGGGGAGTACGGGTCAACGCCGTGGCCCCCGGCTGGTTCCCGTCGGAGATGACGGAGGACATGTTCGACGACGAGCGCAGCGTGGCGTGGGTCCGGCGCAACGCGCCCATGGGGCGGGGCGGCAACGAGGAGGAGCTCGACGGGGCCGTGCTCTTCCTGGCCTCGGG
Organism: Acidimicrobiales bacterium; assembly: GCA_035651095.1. GTDB lineage: Bacteria > Actinomycetota > Acidimicrobiia > Acidimicrobiales > JAUTXP01 > DASRGI01. The sequence continues at coordinate 10,407 of DASRGI010000232.1, forward strand.
CGCCAGCAGCTACGTCACCGGCCAGGTGCTGTGCGTCGACGGGGGTTGGACGGCGGTCTGACCGGCCGGGCTACGCAGCCGGCTCGGGCTGGCATTCCCGTACGGCCTGCTCGACCAGCTCGCCGATGGCCCGGGCCACGGTGCTCCCGCCGAGCACGGCCGACAGATGCAGCAGGCCCCACGCCTCGTCGCTCACCACCAGCCAGGCGAATTGCCGGGCCCGGCGCCCGGCGCCCGGACGGCCACGGCGCCCTGCGCTGTCCTCCCGGGAGGCCATGGCCAAGTCTTCGGCCACGGCCAGGCGGGCCGCCTCTTCTTCGATGAGCGCGCCCACGGCCTCGGCCATGGTGGACGTGCCCTTGACCTGTTGCTTGTACGCCCGCCACGCCTCCTGGTCGACCTCCACGTGGGCGGCCCGGTTGGCCCGCCGGTTGCGGTCCACCGGCTTGGGTGCCGACGGCGCCGACGGTCGGTGGCGGTGGGCTGCCACCCGGGCGGCCGCTCCCTGCGAGGGATCGGCATGGGGGTGGACGAGGTGCAGCGACGTGGGCGGGGCCGGCGAGGTAGGCGCCGCCGCCGGCGGCTCGATTGCAGCCGCGGGTTCCAAACCGAACAGCTCGGACAGGTCGCGCAGGCGCTCGACGTCGCCCTGGCTCGCGGCCTGGCGGGCCGCCAGCGTGGGGTGGTGCACGATCTTGCCGACCACGGCATGGGCAGCCCGGGCCACGGTCTCGGCGTCGACCTTCCCTTGCAGCGTGCGCGTCAGCTCGGCCGTGCACACCTTGACCATGCGTTCGCGGAGCTGGGCGATCATCGGGCCTGCGTCCTGGGCGCGCTGGCCGTCCACGAACTGGCGGACCTCGTCGACCACGAGCCTCTCGGCCTGGATGGCGGCGTCCCGCACGGTGTGGTCCTCGCCCCCGGCCAGTCCCTCGACGTCCACCAGGTGCACGCCGCAGACATCGCGAACGGCGTCCTCCACGTTGCGAGGCACGGACAGGTCGACCACGGTGAGAGCCCGGTCCGGGCGCAGGCGCATGGCGCCGGCCACGTCGCCGGCCCGGATGACGTAGTCGAGGGCGGAGGTGGCGCACACCACGGCGTCGAAGCCGGCCAGGCGGGCGGGCAGTTCGTGCACGGGCCGGGCTCGGTGCCGCACGGGCACGAGCCGCAGGGCCTGCTGCACGCTGCGGGCGAAGACGGACAGCCCCACGCCGCTGCGGGCCAGGCGCTCGGCCACGGCCGAGGCCATGCGGCCGGAGCCGACCAGGGCGATGGCAGGGTTCTCGCGCGCCGCGACAGCCGCCAGGGCGGCGTCGGCGGCGGCGATGCCCATGGATCGGGACGTCTCGCCCAGCGCCGTCTCCCGGCGCACCTTGCGGCCCACGGCCGTGGCCCGGCTCACCAGCCGGGTGAGGGCGGGGCCCATGGTGCCGGCCCTGGTGGCCGCCGTCCCCGCGTCGCTGACCTGGCGCTGGACGTCGGTCTCGCCCAGGATGCGGGCGTCGAGCCCGGCGGTGACGCGAAAGAGGTGGGTGACGGCGGCCTCGTCGTGGCGCACATCGGCGAGGAGTTCGAGGGTGGCGGTGGGCACGCCGGACAGCCCGGCCAGGGCGTCCAGGAGCACGCTCGTACCGGCACCGACGGCATAGACCTCGGTGCGGCTGCACGTGGAGAGCACGAAGGCCTCGGCGCAGCCGAGCCGTCCCAACGTGGCGAGCAACGCGGGGAGCCGGTCGCCGCGAACCGCGAGCTTTTCGAGGAGTGGGAGCGTGGCCCGGCGGTGGGAGACCCCCGCCATGACCAATCGACTCACCGGCAGCTCCCCATGGTCAGCGGTCGGGCCGTCCGGCCCATGGAAGGGCGGGCGGTGCAACGGACATACGGCGAGCTCTGCCCCCAAACGGCCTTTCCGTGCGGCCTCGTCCGGGGCTGGGCGCTGGTCTGGTTGGCTTCCACACAGCCGGTCTACGGCCGCGACCTTTTGAAAATCTTTTGGATCGCCCGTGACCGGCCCAGGCGAACGAGAGCGTCGTGGCGGGCCGCGGCCCGGGCGGCCCGGGTGGCCGCGTCGGGAAGGTCGGGACCGCCCAGGAGGTCGAGGTCCAGCACGGCCTCGGCGTGCGGGTGGGCCTCACCGGTGACGACCACCACCGTGTCCCATGCCAGCCCCGTCGCCTGGGTGACGGGGAGCATGGGAACCGCGCCTTCGGAGCGGGCAGGAAGGGCTACCCACGGGTCGGCCGGCCAGGGCTGGACGGGTACGTCCATCGAGCGGAGGTCGGCGGTGACGGCGTCGAGGAGGTGGGGGTCGGCGACGAGCACGGCGTCGGCCTCGCCGATGTCGGCCGGCGTGTCGACGGGCGAGCGGTAGCAGGCGTCCAGGTGCTCGTCCCGCTCGGCCCCGAAGTGGCGGTCGAACCGGGTGAGGTAGCGCACGCTCCCGCCCCAGGGTGCCCACACGCCGGCGTCGGGATTGCCGGCCACGGTCACGTGCCCGCCCCGTCCGGTCAGCTGGGCGAGCAGGCGCTGGGTGGCGAAGGACGCAGCCTCGTAGTCGTCGACCAGCACCCGGTCGAAGCGGCCCCGCTCGGCCGCGGCCACCTCGTCGTCGCGCAGCACGAGGCTGGCCTGGACGAGGGCGCCGCCCCAGTCGACCAGGCCCTGCTCGCGCAGGTGGTCGAGGTAGACGTCGGCGAAGGTGGCCAACTCCTCCCACGGCCCGCCCACGCCGGCCGCGTCGGCGTGGGTGCGCAGTTCCTCGACGCCCAGGAACGAGGCCTGGTAGTGGGCCACGGCATCGGCTACCTCGGGCTCGGGGCGGCCCTGGAGGCTCGCCACGATGGCGTGCTGCTCGGGCGTGGTGAGGAGGCGCACCGGTTCCCGGTGCCGGCTGATGATGTCGACGGCCAGGTCCCAGAACGTCCTGGCGTCGGAGCCGAAGGCGGCGGCGCTGGCAGCCGTGGCGCACAGCACCAGAGGTGCCTCGCACCGGGCCGCCTCTTCCCGCAGCGCCGTGGTCTTGCCCGACGCGAAGTCGCCCACGATGCGGGCCGGCCCAATGGCCCCGCTCACAGGACGAGGACGACCTTGCCCAGCTTTCCTCCGGCGGCGAAGCGTTCGTAGGCGGCCGCCACCTGGTCGAGGGGGAAGGCGTCGGTAACGGGCACGCGCACCCGGCCGGTGGCCAGCAGGGGCACGACGTGGTGCTCCACGGCCTGGGCGGCCGCAGCCTTGCCCTCGAGCGGGCGGGTGCGGAGGGTCGACGCCGAGATGCGGCCCCGCTTGCCCATCAGCTGGAGGAGGTTCACCTCGGCTACCGGCCCGGCCCCCACCCCGATGACCACGATGCGACCGCCGAGGGCGAGGGCCTCCAGGTTGCCGGGCATGTTGGGCCCGCCGATGAGCTCGAGGATGGCGTCGTACGGGCCGGCGCCCACGAAGTCGGCCGGGTCGATCACCCGCACGCCGCCGCCCGGCACCAGGGCGGCCACGTCGTCGCGCATGGTT
>DASRGI010000233.1:0-16166 GCA_035651095.1 Acidimicrobiales bacterium
CAATTGGAACGACGAACCCAAGCCATTCGTCTGGCACAAGACCGCCGACGACATCCTCGACAGCCTCGCCTCCTACTGCGCGCGGATCAACGACTCAGGTCACTAGGAGAAGAACGACGCGGGCAGGAGGGTGAGCAGCAGGCCGATCACCAGGCCGGCCACGCCCACCGCCAGCGGGATCCAGCCCAGGCGCTCCCGCCGCACCAGGGCGACCAGGCCCAGCACGATCGCGGCCCCGCCGCATGGCCCGGGGTAGGCCCACACGGCAACGCCGGCCAGGGCGAAGGCCAACATGGTGCAGACGTAGCCGCCCTTGGTCGTCGCCGGTGCCGTCACCCCCCGACTCTGACCGGCTGGTGCCCGCGACGGCAAGTCAGCCCCCCGTTCGACAGAAGTGCTTCGGGGTGAAGCGGTTGTGTCGAATCGATGGAGGGTGGCGGGTCAGCCGGCGGCGGCCACCACCGGCTGGTTGAGCTGGGTGCCGCCCAGCGAACCTTCGAACGGCGCCCCGAACGAGAACACGCCGCCGTCGCTGGCGAACAGGCGGTACCCGCCGGACTGCCCGGGCGACATGGCCACGATCGGGCTGTTCAACGGCGTGGCGCCCATCGACCCCAGGAACGTGGCCGAACCGAACGAGAAGATGCCGCCGTCCCGGGCCACCAGCCAGTACCCGTTGCGGTCGGCGCTGGCGGCCATGCCCACGATGGGCTGGTTCAACCGGGTCCCGCCCATCGAGCCCTTGAAGGGCGCGCCGAACGAGAAGATGCCGCCGTCGGCGCCCACGAGCCAGTACCCGCCGCCGCCCGCGGCCACGGCCGCGATGGGGCTGTTCAGCCGGGTACCGCCCATCGACCCCTGGAACCGGGCATTGCCGAACGAGAACACGCCGCCGTCCCGCGCCACCAGCCAGTACCCGCCGCCGTCGGGCGTGGACGCCATGCCCACGATGGGCTGGGCCAGGGGCTTGCCGCCCATGGACCCGAAGAACCGGGCCGTGCCGAACGAGAAGATGCCGCCGTCCGACGCCACCAACCAGTAGCCCCGGCGATCGGGCGTGGACGCCATGCCCACGATGGGTTGGTTGAGCGGCGTGCCGCCCATCGAGCCCTGGAACAACGCGTTGCCGAAGGCGAACACGCCACCGTCGCGCCCGCCCATCCAGTAGCCATCGGTGGGCGGGGGCGTGCCCGGCGGGGGCTGGAACCCGCTCGGCCCGGTGTACGCCTGCACGACCTTGCCGGCGGCCACCACGACCAACCCGTCACCGGCGGCGGGCGTGGCGAAGTGCATCAGCGTCCCGGTGGTCTGCTTGGTGAGTTGGTTGCCGGTGGTGGGGTCGTACCCGTACATCACGCCGTTGTTCCAGTCGGTCACCCACACCGCGCCCCCGGCCACGATGGGCGGGCCGTTGCCCGGCTTGGGCCCCCACACGGTGACGAACGACGGCGGGCTGGTGGTGACGCGCACGGCCCGCACGCCGTCGGTGCACGTGACGTACAGCATGGGGGGCACCCACGCTTGGCCCCCGAACGAGGCGCACAGGTTGGCCGAGAACACCTGCCCGCCGATGCCGCCCAGGTTCGCCTCGTTCAGCAGGTACCCGGTGCCGCTCTTGCCCGCCTGGAAGATGAGGCCGTTGCCCAGCAACTGCGGCGCGGCCGAGCCCAGGTCGAGGTCGTTCTGGTTGTCAGTGACCCAGCTGCTCGGGGCGAACAGGTCGAGCTTGGCCAGGCTGGGGGAGAGCTTGGTGACCGAGTCGGAGTCGTCGTAGGCGGCCGCGTTGGTGGACGCCCCGTTGCCCACGGCCACGAACAGGTTGCCGGCGCTGTCGACGGCCGGGCCGGGCGGGGTCCAGATGCCCGCCTCGCGCGACGTGTTCACCGAGTAGCTGATGAGTGGCTTCACGCCGTCCTCGTCGGACCCTACGACCCGCCCGATGTACTGGCCGCAGTCGCCCGCCAACCCGCCGTAGGTGACGTACACGTTGCCGTTGGCCAACGCCAGGGCGCCCCGCTGCTGGTGGACGTTCGTCTGCATGCCCGGGATGTCGACCACCCGGTGCATGCGCACGGCGCCGCTGCCGATGTCGAACCCGAACAGCTCGTGGACCACGCCGCCCGGCGTCTGTTCCTCGGCCACGACGAAGACCTCGTTGCGGGCCACGTCCGCCACCGGCGTGCCCGTCATGCCGAGGGGGTTGATGTTGCCGCACGGGAGGGTGGCCTGGTTCACGGGCGTGGCCACGTGGTTGGCCCACAGCACGCTGCCGGTGCGGGCGTCGAGGGCGTACATGGTGTCGTTCTCGGTGGCCACCAGCACGCGGCTGCCCACGATCAGCGGCTCGGCGTAGATGTTCCCGTCGAGGGGCGTGGTGGCCCACGCTCGCACGGTGGGGGTGAGGGCGGGCTGGGTGGTGTCCACGCCGCTGTGGACGTTGTCCTTGTGGTACCGATCCCAATCGGCACTTGCCGGAGAGGCGAGGGCGGCACCGGTGACGACGATGGCCACAACAGCCGCGATCCGCTTCACGGAATCCCCCTCCGTAGAGTGCGGTGGGTGACCGCCACGTTCATCACCCGGTTCGATGCTACGGCTGCGCAGGAGGGATGCGTGACCGTCGCCGTCAAGGACCTGATCGACATGGTGGGTGTCCCCACCACGGCCGGGTGCAAGGCGGTGGCCGATCACGCCCTCCCGGCCGAGCGGGACGCCGCCTGCCTGGCCGAGATCCGGGTGGCCGAGGCCCTCGGCACCGTGCGCATCGTGGGCAAGACCAACCTCCACGAGCTGGCCTACGGCATCACCGGCATCAACCCGTGGTTCGGCACGCCGGTCAACCCCTTGGACCCCCGCCTGGTACCCGGCGGGTCGTCCAGCGGGTCGGCCGTGGCCGTGGCCACCGGCGAGGCCGACCTGGCCCTGGGCAGCGACACAGGCGGATCGATCCGCATCCCGGCCGCGTGCTGCGGCGTGGTCGGCCTCAAGACGACCTGGCGCCGCGTCCCCCTCGACGGCGTGTGGCCCCTGGCGCCCAGCTTCGACACGGTGGGGCCCATGGCGCGCGACGTGGCCGGCCTGGTGGTGGGGATGGAACTGCTGGAACCGGGCTTCGCACCGGCGGGCGCGGTGGACACCACCGTGGGCCGCCTGCGCCTGCCCGCTCGCCCGGAGATCGACGCCGCCATCGACCGAGCGCTGCGCGCCGCCGAGCTGGACGTGGTCGACATCGACCTGCCCGATTGGCACGCGGTCCTGGACGCCGCCCTCACCATCCTCGACGCCGAGGCTTGGGCCGTCGACGGCCCCTTGCTCGCCGCCCACCCGGAGGGCATCAGTCCGGATGTGGCCGATCGGCTGCTGGCGGACGCAACCGTCATGCCCGCCGACGTGGCCGCGGCCCGGGAGGTGCAGGCCCGCTGGCAGTCGACCCTCGCCGCCCTCCAGGCCGAGGCGGGCGTGGCCTTCTTCGCCCTGCCCACCCTGGCCGACTTCCCGCCGCCGCTCGACCATCCCGAGCGCATGCGGTCCATCCGGTACACGCTGGCCGTCAACCTGGCCGGCGTGCCCGCCCTGGCCCTTCCCGTCCCCACGGGCGGCCCCCTGCCGGCCAGCCTGCAACTGGTGGGGCCGGCCGGGAGCGAGGAGGAGCTGATCGCCTACGGGCACCTGATCGAGGCGGCCTCGTAGGCTGCCGGCCATGGCTCAGGTCCCCTCCACCGTCAAAGATGCGGTGACTCGCGTGGTCACGCGCGTCCACGAAACGCTGATCCGTGCCACCGGCGGCGCTGTGGGCGGACGAGTGGCGGGCATGCCCGTGTTGCTGCTGACGACCACCGGTCGCAAGACGGGCCAGCCCCGCACCACGCCGCTCACCTACCTGGACGACGGCGACCGCCTGGTCGTGGTGGCGTCCTACGGCGGCTCGCCCACCCACCCGAAGTGGTACCTCAACCTCACGGCCAACCCCGACGTCGAGGTGACGAGGGGACGGCGCACGGAGCGCATGCACAGCCGCACGGCCACGGCCGAGGAGCGGGCCGAGCTGTGGCCCCGCGTGACCAAGGCATACAAGGGCTACGCCGGATACCAGGAGAAGACCATGCGCGAGATCCCGCTGGTCATCCTGGCCTGATGGCGGCGGCGTTCGGCTTCGACCGTACGTGGCAGTTCCCGGTCGCCCGCCAGGAGCTCTGGGACGCGGCCACGAGCCTGGACCGGTTCCCCGAGTGGTGGCGCTGGCTGCGGACGCTCGAGGTCGACGGTGCCGAGCAGGGCTTGGCCGCCGGCACCACGGCCCGCTGCGTGATCGCCCCGCCGCTGCCCTACGCCGTGCGCGTCACCATCGACGTGGAGCGGGTGGTGGCCGGGTCGCTGGTGGAAGCGCGGGTGGGCGGCGACCTCGACGGGTCGGCCCGGCTGGAGGTCGGCGAACACCGGTCCGGGGACGCCACGGCCAGGCTGAGCTGGCACCTCTACGTGCGCCGGCCCCTGCTCGAGATGCTCGCCCGGACGGCCCGGCCCGTGCTCGTGTGGGGCCACGAGTGGGTGGTGGCCAACGGCGTGTCCCAGTTCGGTGAGCGGGCGTTGGGGGCGGCCCCGGGCTGACGTCATCCGTCCGACCCTGGCGTCCACCCGGTGAGGGGTCGCCGAAGGCCATTGGAAGCCACGTCTGCCAAAGGTTTCCGAAAGGTGCAGTCCTCAGGCTCGGACCGAAGCCACCACCCCCGAACACGAGGCTGCCACGTCGCATGGCAAACCCCACACGAGACACGGCCAAGACCCAGCCCAGGTCCCGGCAGCGAGAGCTCACCGTGCGTCGCGCCATGTCCCAGTTCCTGCTGGCCGCCCTGCTGGCCCTGGCCGTGCTGGGAGCGGGGAGCGCAGCGTTCTTCAAGAACGCCGGCACCAGGGAGGCCGTCCACAACGCCCGGGTGCTGGGTGACGCCGTCAACCACCGCATCATCGGCGAGACCCTGAAGGCCCACCCCGAGATCCTCACCGCCGCCCCGGGCACGCCGGCCTACGAGCAGTTCAGCCAGGTCGTGCGCGAACGGGTCCTCAAGGAACCGATCCGGCGCCTGAAGATCTGGCGGGCGGACGGCACCATCCTCTACTCGGACGAAGTCCGGCTGGTGGGGCGCCAGTACCCGCTGGGCGCCGAGGAGCAGCGGGCTCTCCGGACGCACACCATCGATACCGACGTCAGCAACCTGGCCGCTCCCGAGAACCAGTTCGAGCCCAAGGGGCACAAGCTCCTCGAGGTCTACGTGGGCGAGCGGGTCGATGGTCAGGACGTGCTGGTCGAGACCTACCAGTCCTTCAGCTCCATCCTGGCCAGCGGCCACCGCATCTGGCTGTCGTTCGTGCCCGGCCTGGTGGGCGGGCTCATCCTGCTCCAGCTGATCCAGCTGCCCCTGGCGTGGAAGCTGGCCCGCCGGGTGCACGAGGGGCGCCAGGACCGGGAGGCCCTGCTGCGCCGGGCGCTGGACGCGTCGGACATCGAGCGCCGCCGCATCGCCGGCGACCTCCACGACGGCGTGGTGCAGGATCTGGCCGCGCTGGGGTTCCTGCTGGCCGCCGCGTCCGACACCGACTCCGTGCGGAGTGACCTACAGCTGCGCCAAGCCATGGAGCGGGCCGGCGCCGGGACCCGCCAGTGCATCAAGCAGCTGCGCACGCTCCTCGTCGAGATCTACCCGCCCAACCTCCACTCGGCCGGCCTGGAGTCGGCCCTGTCCGACCTGCTGGCCCCCGTGGCCGCTCGCGGCATCCACACCACGCTGGAAGTACACGACACCATCGACCTGCGGGACGGGACCGAGGAGCTGTTCTTCCGCACTGCCCAGGAGGCCGTTCGCAACGTGGTCACCCACGCCCAAGCCCGGTCGCTGCGGCTGGCCCTGCGGGAGGACGGCGACCGGGCCGTGCTGGTGATCGAGGACGACGGCCGTGGCTTCGCCGCCGACGACGTGCTCGACGCCCGGACCAACGGCCACTTCGGCCTGCGGCTGCTGTCCGAGATGGCGGCCGACTCGGGCGCCGTGTTGACGATCGATTCCCAGCCGGGGCAAGGCACCCGGCTCTACCTGCAGGCAACCGATAGGTGATTCTCGTGAGGAGTGCCCGATGATCCGCGTCATGCTCGCCGACGACCACGTCCTTGTCCGGGAGGGGCTCGTGAAGCTCCTCGGCAACACCGCCGACCTCGAGGTCGTCGGGGCCGCCGGCAACGGCGCCGAGGCGGTGGGCATGGCCCGCGCCGCCCAGCCCGACGTCATCCTCATGGACATCTCCATGCCCGTGGTGGACGGCATCGAGGCCACCCGCCGCATCCTGTTGGAGCAGCCCGAGGCCCGGGTCGTCATCCTGACCTCGTTCTCCGAGCGGGAGCGCATCCTCGACGCCATCGATGCCGGCGCCGTGGGCTACCTGCTCAAGGACTCCGAACCGGAGGAACTGGTGAAGGGCGTGCGGGCCGCGGCACGGGGCGAATCGCCCCTGGCCGCCAAGGCCGCCACCGCCGTGCTGGGCGCCCGGGCCCGGGCGTCGTCGCCCGAACTCACCGCCCGGGAGCGGGAGGTGCTCACCCTCGTGGCCGGCGGCATGGCCAACAAGCTCATCGCCCGTGACCTGGGCATCAGCGAGAAGACGGTCAAGGCCCACCTCACCAACGTGTTCCAGCGCATCGGCGTGCAGGACCGCACCCAAGCGGCCCTGTGGGCCCAGCGCAACGGCATCGCCGTCTAACACCGACCCCCCCAGCGCTTTGGCCGCGCTATGTCCGGCATTTCGGACGGAGCGCGGCCAAAAGGCGAGAGGGGTGATTGTGTGAAGCTGTCCGCGTGGGCAACCGGCAAGACCGCGACGACGACCGCCCCGCGCTGCTCGTGGTGTCGGCCGACGACACGGCCGTCGCCCATCTGGCTGCCGCCGCGGCCGCCAACGGGTACCGGGTCCAGCGGGCCACCACCGTGGCCGAGGGTCGGGCCAGCCTGGCCGCCGGCCGGCACGCCTGCCTTGTCGTCGACGTCACCGGCGGCCTGTCCACCCTCGTCGAGCTGCACGGGGCCGAACCCGGCGTGCCCCTCGTGGCCCTGGTCGACGCCGACGAGGACATGCTGGCCGTCCGGGGTACGCAGGCGGGCATCCGGGACTACCTGGTCAAGGGCCGCATCTCCGACGCCCAAGCGGCGCAGGTGATCGCCAACGCCCTGGCCCCGTCCGCCCCCGAGATCGACCCCCTCACCGGCCTGCCCGGCCGGTCGGTGTTCTTCGACCGGGTGGCCCAGGCCGTGCGCCGCCTGGGACGGCGCCGCTCGCTGGTGGGGATCCTCGTGCTCGACGTCAACGACTTCCGCCTGCTGAACGCCAGCTACGGCACCGAGGAGGGTGACCGCACCCTCGTCGCCATCGCCAAGCGCCTGGAGGCCGTGCTCCGCCCCAGCGACACCGTCACCCGCCTGGGCAGCGACCAGTTCGCCCTGCTGTGCGACGACCTGGCCGACGAGCATGCGGCCCGGGCCATCGCCCAGCGGGTGCATGACGTACTGGCCGAGCCCTTCCCCCTCACCGGCCACACCGTCCATCTGTCCACGGCCCTGGGCGTGGCCGTGACGGCCGAGCCGTCGGTGGGCATCGGCGTCCTCATGCGCGAAGCCCAGGAGGCCCGCCGCACGGCCAAGCAGCGGGGGAGCACGTTCGAGTTGGCCGGCCCCTCCGTCCTCACCCAGGCCGCCGAGGACGTGGTCATGGGCCGGGCCCTGCGACGGGCGGCCGACGCCGGCGAGCTCCGTCTCTTCTTCCAACCGCTCGTGACGGTGGCCGACCGGCGGGCGGTGGCCGTGGAAGCCTTGCTGCGCTGGGCCCACCCGGAGCGGGGCCTGCTGGAAGCCCACGAGTTCGTGGAGCTGGCCGAGGTCACCGGAGCCATCGTCCCCATCGGGCGATGGGTGCTGGCTCAGGCCGCGGCGGCGGCCGCCCGGTGGCGCTTCCCGGTGAGCGTGAACGTGTCGGGCCGGGAGTTGCGCCAGCCTGGGTTCGCCGACATGCTCGCCGGTGTCCTGACCCGGGCGGCGTGCCGCCCCGAGCACCTGCGGGTGGAGGTGGCCGAGTCCGCCCTGGCCGCCGACGCCGCCCTGGTGATCGATACAGCCTGGGCTCTGCGGGCCATCGGCATCGGCGTCGCCGTCGACAACGTGGGCGTGGGCGGGGCGTCGCTGGCGACCCTGCGGCGGGTGCCCGCCACCGCGCTGGAGGTCGACCGGACGGTGGTGAACGACCGCGAGCTGTGCAGCGCAGTTGTGGGCGTGGCTCATGCCCTGGAAATGACGGCGACCCTCGAGGGCGTGGAAGCCGCTGATCAGGTTGCCGCGGCCGAGGAATTGGGCTTCGACCTGATGCAGGGTTGGCGCGTCGGACCCCCAGGGGACGTATCGGGTGTACCCGCCCGTCTGGGCCTGAACTAACCACGGCTTCGCGCCCTCTGTGGTTTCCACGAGCCGATGGGGCCGTGTCTCCCGTGGCTCCATCGGACCATGGACACCATCCCGCCGGGGGTTCGTCGGGGGGGCCATGCACCCATCCCCCAAGGGCACCAATTCGGGAATTGGTCATGGTGGTTCCGTGGATTACCCGCACAATGGCCGTTACCGGAGGGGGGTGCGGGAGAGTCGCCTGAGTCCGGTGCGGGGCGTCGGCGGACCGACAATGGAGGCGACGATGGTCCCTGTGGCTGGGGTGCGGCCAGCCTGGAACCGGACGTCGGGTCATCTACCGGGGGGTAGGTGGTCCATGTGACGTTACGGATCAAGCTGTTCGGCCCACTCGAGGTGGAGACCGACGAACGCGTGCTGGGGCCACGTGACTTCGGTGGCGTCAAGCCCAAGCAGGTCCTGGAGATCCTGGTGGCCGAAGGTGGCCGCTCGGTATCCAAGGACCGCCTGGCCGATCTGCTGTGGGGCGACAAGCTCCCGCGAAACGTGTCGGCCACGTTGGAGACCTACGTGTCCGTGCTGCGCAACCGGCTGGAGCCGGGTGGGCGCCGGGAGACGTCCGTCGTGATCACGGAGCCGGGCGCCTACCGGTTCGATACCGGCCGGGCCGAGATCGACCTCGAACGCTTCGACTGGCTGGCCTCCGAGTCCCAGGCCGCCGACGGCCTCGGGCAACGGCGCAGCCTCGAAGAGGCGCTGGCCATCGTGCGCGGCGACGTGCTGGCCGACGAGCCCTATGCCGAGTGGGGGTTCAACCTCCGCCAGCGGTACCGGGAGCGCCACCTCCAGGTGCTGCTCGACGCGGCCGAGGCCGCGTTGGGCGACGGCGAGCACATGCTCGCCCTGGTCCGGGCCGAGACGGCCCTCGGCATCGACGCGTTGTGCGAACGGGCCTACCGCCTGGCCATGCTCGCCACGTACGCGCTCGGTCGCCAGGAGGACGCCCTCCGCTGGTTCGACCGCTGTGCCACCGCCCTCATCGACGAGTTGGGTGTCAACCCGCTCCAGGAGACCGAAGACCTGGCCACCGCCATCAACCGGCACGACGACCTCACCGACCTGCTGCCGGCCTCGGCCTGTCGGGGCCGTTCGGTCGCCAGCTGGACGGACGGCGCTGCACCTCTGGTCGGCCGCACCGCCGAGATGCAGCGCCTCATGGACGTGATCGACCTGAGCATGGCCGGCTCGGCCGCGCTCGTGCTGGTCGAGGGTGAGGCCGGCATCGGCAAGACCCGCCTGCTCGACGAGGTCGGCGCCCGCCTCGACGGCATCGAAGTCGGTCGCACCCGTTGCTTCGAGCTGGAGAAGGACCTGCCCTACGTTCCCGTCGCCGCCGCCTTCCGCGAGTTGATCGGCACCGACGAGACCGAGGTCGATCCCGCCAACCAGGTGCAGGCCCTGGAGGCGTTGGTCGACGTGGCCAAGCGCCATGTCCCGTTCGCACTTCTCGTCGACGACCTGCACTTCGCCGACACCGCGAGCATCGCCGCTCTCGGGTATCTCGTGCGCCGGTGCGCCGACCTGCCCATGATCGTGGTCGGGGCCTACCGGCTGGAGGAGGTCGGGCTCGACCACCCGCTCCGCCGCCTGGAGCCGAAGCTCCACCTGCAGCTCGAGGCCCTCACCCGTGAGGACTTGGCGGTGGTGGGCGCCGAGGACCTGTTCGAGCGGACCGGTGGGCACTCCCTCTTCGTGGCCCAGTGGCTGGAGTCCGAGCTGCCGGGCGCGAGCGACGACGTACCGCCCAGCCTCCAGGAGTCGGCCGTGGCCCGCTGCCAGGCAGCTGGTCCGTACGGGTTCCAGGTGCTGCTGACGGCATCGGTCTTCCCCGGCCCCTTCGAGGCCGAGGCGGTGGCGGCCGTCATGGGAGACGACGCCGGCGACGTGGTGAGCGAGTTGGAACGACTGATCGCGCTGCGCCTGCTCAACGTCGACGGGTCGTCGTTCGCCTTCCGGTACGCGCTGGTGCAACAGGCACTGGCCGACACGTTGTCGCCCGCCCGCCGCCGGCTGCTCGTGCAGCGGATGACCGAGGCCGGCGCCAACGAACCCACGGCGCTGCAACGCCGGACGCGGCGGGCCGTGAACGCCTGAGCTGGCAGCAGCGGAGCGAAGAGGCCCACCCTCCGGGGTGGGCTCCTTCGCGTTCCGGGGCCGGGTCGTAGGCCGTTGGTCGTAGGACCCTCAAAGGTTTCCAAAAGGGGTGGGGCGCAACGTGGGCCGTGCCCCGACGAGCCGGTGTGCGTGACCGGCAAGCGAAAGGAACCCCGAGGTCCAGACATGCCTCCCACTGCCGTGCAACCCAAGATCCCCGGTCGAGCCCAGTCGCCTGGTCGCGTCCTCGCGCTCGGGCTCCTGGTGGCGCTGGTGTCCGTCATGCTCGCCGGCGTCATGCCGCGCGCCAAGGCGGCCGTCGTCGCCCTGCCGCCCGCCCCGCCCACCGCGGCCAAGCTCAGCGTGTTCCCGGTGACCGACATCATCATCGTGAACGACGCGCCGGGCGCAGCCCTGACCGTCGTCGTCACCCGAAACGGCGTGCAGATCGGCACCGTGTCCGGGACGGCGGACGCCACGGGCGCGTTCAACGTGAACCACCCGCCCGCGGTCTGCTTCACAGGGTCGACCCCCGACCTGCTGCCCGGTGACGTCGTGACCGTTACGTCGTCGGCCAACGGCACCTACGGCACCCAGGTCGCCAACGTGACATCGGCGGCGGCGACGCAGCTCGACGCGTCCACCGTGCAGGTCACGGGCACCGCCTTCGACCCGGCCGGTACGCCCATGAACCTGGCTCTCGTGCAGGAACGCCTGGTGAGCAAGAAGGTGTTCTTCGCCAGGAACGGCCGGCGAGATCTCCGGGCGCCCCTCGACGGCACCCTCGCCGCCGATCCCACCGTTCCCGGTGGCTGGGTAGCGACGTTCTCCGGCCTCACCGCGGCCGACGTGACCACGGCGCTGGCCTCGCTGAACCAGGCGAGCTGGCTGGGTCGCAACCCGGTCCTGGCCAACGAGGTGTCGACCTATGAGTTCGGCCTCTTCGGCGGCCCCGCCCCCGGGTGCCCGCCCCAGGCGAGCTACGGCGTGACCACGGCCACGCCGGCCAAGATCAACGCGGCCACCACCGGCGACGTCGCGCTGTCCGGCCTTTCGTCCGACGCCAGCTCGGTGGCGCTCACCGTCACCGATGGCAACGGCCGCTCGGTCGTCCTGCCGGCGGTCACGCCGGTGCCGGCCGCCGGCCCCCAGACCTGGACGGCCACCCTCCTGGCCGCCACCATCGCGGCCAGCTTCCCGCTGGCCAGCCCCACCGGCGCCGTCCTCGACGGTCCGTTGACGGTGACGGGTGCGTACACGACGGCGGGCGGCGTGCTCACGGGCTCGACCCTCACCATCCCCATGGACCGGATGGTGCCGCTTCCCCCGACGGCCACGCCGGCGCCGGGCACGTTCAGCCAACCCCAGAACGTGAGCCTGTCGGCCGAGCCCGGTGCGACCATCCACTACACGACGGACGGCGTCACCGTCCCGTCGGCGGCCAGCCCCACCTACGCCGGTCCCATCTCGGTGCCGGTCACCACGACCATCCAGGCCAACGCCACCGACGCGGCCGGCAACGTCAGCCCGGCGGCGACGTTCGCCTTCACCGTCAACCCGGGCCTGCAACTGGCCACCACCAGCCTGAGCTTCGGCACCGCCCCGGTGGGGTCGGCCACGTCCACCGAGTCGGTGTCCGTCAAGAACGTCGGCCTCGGTTCCATCGCCATCACCGGTGCGACCGTGACCGGTGACAGCACCAGCTTCTCCACCCCCTCGGGGACGTGCGTGGGCGCGGCCCTGGCCGTCGGCTCCAGCTGCACCTTCGACGTGGCCTTCATGCCCGCGGCGACCGGTGCCAGGGCGGCGACCATGACGATCAACAGCAGCGCCATCGCCAGCACGCCGTTCGCCGTCGCCCTCGACGGCGTGGGGATCCCGGTGCTGCGTACGGCCACGCCCAGCGTGAGCTCGATCAACTTCGGTGCCAAGCGGGTGGGCACCCCCAGCGACTGGCAGGTCGTGACCATCACCAACACCGGCAACTCGCCCATGACCGTGAACTCGATGTCGTTGGCCGGTGCCAGCCCGTCGAACTTCGACCTGCAGGGCACGACGTGCGGCACGGTGCCCTCGGGTGGGTCGTGCTCGGCGACCGTGCGCTTCCACCCCCACCACCGTGGTGACTGGAGCGCAACCCTGGACGTGCTGTCCGACGCCCCCGACGCCCACGTGGTGTTGCAGGGCAAGGGTGCGCCCCCCGGCTACTTCCTGGTGGCCGAGGACGGCGGGATCTTCGCCCTGGGCGACGCCGCCTTCCACGGCTCCGCCGCCCCGCTCACCCGGACGCCGGTCCACGCCATGGCCACCACGCCGAGCGGGCAGGGCTACTGGGAGGTGTCGGAGGACGGGACCGTGTTCGCCTTCGGCGATGCCAACCCCGCCTTCCACCTGGCGCCCGGCTTCAAGCTCAACCAGCCCATCGTGGGCATGTCGGCCACGATCAACGGTGACGGCTTGTGGCTGGTGGCCGAGGACGGCGGCGTCTTCGCCCTGGGCAACGCCCCCTACTACGGCTCCATGGGTGGCATCCCCCTGAACGCGCCGATCATCGGGATGTCCACGGCACCCGGCGACAAGGGCTACTACCTACTGGCATCCGACGGCGGCATCTTCTCCTTCGGTGCCGGCGGCAACAAGCCCCCGTTCCTCGGGTCCACCGGCGGGTTCAACATCCCGGCGCCCATCGTGGCCATGGAGGTGTCGCAGGACGGCACCGGCTATTGGCTGGCCGGTCAGGACGGCTCCGTGTACGCCTTCGGAGCCAAGTCCTACGGCTCCCTGCGGTCGCTGGGCATCAGGCCGAACAAGCCCATCGTGGGCATGGCCAGCACGGCCGGCGGCGGCGGGTACTGGCTCATCGCCTCGGACGGCGGTGTGTTCTCCTTCGGTGACGCCATCTTCAACGGCTCGACGGGCAGCGTGCCGCTGGTGCGGCCCATCACGGCGGCGGCGGCCATCCGGTAGGCCGGCCGGTCCGCACCACGACATCCCCCCACGCGAGCTGCCCGGGCAGGTGCGACTGCCCGGGCAGTAACGCGCTCCGGCTTGTGATGTCCGGGGGGTCCTAGGTCTGCCATCGCCCGTTTGGCCTACGACTTACACAAATGGTTTTCGAAAGGTGAGGGCGTCACCCTGGTGCCATGAGCTCGGGAGCCGGGGACGCCTGATATGGAGCGAACTCGGGAGTTCCAGGCCAAGTGGGGGCAGGTCACCCGCCGGGTGCCGGACGGAGTGCCCGTGTCCATCGGCCCGGTGAGCCACCCGGCCCGAGCCGGCGACCTGGTGGTCGCTCGGGTCGTGCGGCTGGGCTCGAACGACTACCTCGAGAACCGCCACGGCCGGCGCATGAAGCTCTACCCCGGCAACCTGGTGGTCGGTGCCCACGCCAGCGCCACGTCGTCCTTTCTCGCCGGTCCCCGGCGGGGGTCCGTGAGCCTCCTCACCCCGGGCGGGTTGATCGGCGCCGTGTCGTCCCTCAGGGACATCTGGGACGATCCCACCGAGTTGGAGCTCGTGGGTTCACTGGTCGACGCGTCCGTGCGCCCGCTCTCGTGCGACGCCTTCTCCCGGCCGATGCCGTCCAAGGCACTGCCGGCCGTGGGGACGGTGGTCGTGGTGGGCACGGGCATGAGCTGCGGCAAGACCACGACGTCGGTGGGGATCATCCGGGGTTGGGCGGGCGCCGGCATCGACGTGGGCGCCGGCAAGGTCACCGGCCACGGCTCCGGCATCGACCGCTGGGCCTACCTCGACGGGGGCGCGGCCGACGTGGTCGACCACCTCGACTTCGGGATGCCCAGCACGCAGGGGTATCCGTTGGAGCGCCTGAGCCGGACGTTCACGGCCATCCGTGACGCCCTGGCCGGGGCGGGGGCGTCGGTGACCGTGCTCGAACTGGATGACGCCGTGCTCCAGCCCGAGACCTCGTGGGTGCTGGAGCGCATCCGGCCGCTGGCCGACGCCGTGGTGCTGGCAGCCGCCGACCCCCAGTCGGCCAAGGCGGGCGCCGACCGGCTGCACCAGTTGGGTTTGCCGCTGCGGGCGCTGTCCGGCGTCCTGGCCCACAGCGCCCTGGGCAGCAGGCGAGCGGCGTTCGAGACCCAGCAGCCGGTGTACTCGCCCGAGCAGTTGGCCGAAGGGGCGGCCGTGCGCCTCCTGACTCCGGACCGCGCCGAGGTGTAGCGCTCCGGCGTGATGGCATAGCCTCCCGCTCATACTGGGCGGTGAGTAGGAGGAGCGGCGTTCGATGAAGCGACTTGTCTTGGGCGTGGCCATTGGCGGGCTGGTCGGGTTGGCGGCATGCGGTGGAGGCAACTCGGACAAGAGCTCGGCCAGCGGGGCGAGCACCACGAGCACGTCGGCGGCGAAGACCAGCGGCGCGGCGTCGACCGGCGCGGTGGACATCAAGGGCTTCGCCTACGCCCCGCCCACCGCCACCGTGAAGGTGGGCTCCTCGCTCACGTGGACGAACGACGACACCGCCCCCCACACGGTCACCGCTGACGACAAGTCGTTCGACAGCGGCAACGTGGCCCAGAACGACACGTTCAGCTACACGTTCAAGACGGCCGGCACGTTCAAGTACCACTGCCTGTACCACGGCAACATGCACGGCACCGTCACCGTCACGCCCTAGCCCGCCGGTCGACCGCCCCCCAACGTTCTGTCGCAACTGAGTTTCGGGGGCCGGTACTCAGTTGCATGAGAAGGCGGGGGCAGCTCAGCTGGGGCGGATGACTTGGGAGGCGCCGCCCTCGCCCTTGCCCAGGTGGAGGGCGAGCTGGCCGTTGCCGAAGCTGGCCTTGGCGCCGGCCCCGTAGCCCTCGGGGACGGTGACCGTCCGCTCGAAGGGCCCGTAGTGCCACTCGTGCACGAGGTAGTCCTTGGGGGCGGCCGAACGCATGGCCGCCCTGATGGTGACCTCGGTCCCGTCCACCACGATCTCCACGTCTGCGGGCATCACCCCGGGCAGGGGCGCCACGATCACCAGGGCCTGGTCGGCCTCGTACACGTTCACGGGCACGGTCATGGTTTCGCCCCCGCTCTCGCCTGCGGTGCCATCGCGGCGGGCTTGGCGCTCGTCCAGTCGTTCGGTCATCGGCTTGGTCATGCCCCCGTTGTACCCCGCCGTGCCCGGTGGCACCGCCCCACCCCCCGCTAACTTGTGGCCGTGCCCTGGCCGTTGCGGATGCTCGCTGTGCTCCTCATCGCGGGCGCGGGGCTGGCGCTGGGCATGGGCCTGCTGCTCCCCGAGGCCCGCAGCATCCTCCACGCCGGCAAGGTCGGGGACGAGCAGAACCTGGTGCAGCTCGAAGAGCTGTCCGAGCGCTCGGTGGTCTACGCCAAGGACGGCAGCGTCCTCGCCGTCCTCCATGCCGAGGAGAACCGCCAGCCCGTGCCCCTGAGCGAGGTGCCCACCCACGTCTCCAACGCCATCATCGACGTGGAGGACGACCGCTTCTGGATCCACAACGGCGTCGACATCCGCTCCACCATCCGGGCATTGCGCACCAATGTGAACACCGGCGGTGTGCGCCAGGGCGGTTCCACCATCACCCAGCAGCTGGTCAAGAA
>DASRGI010000234.1:0-3463 GCA_035651095.1 Acidimicrobiales bacterium
GACAAGCGGATCATGTTCAAGGTCAAGCACGAGCGGACCGCCGACTGCGTGGTGGCCGGGTTCCGCTGGCACAAGTCGGGCCCCATCGTGGGGTCGCTGGTGCTGGGCCTGTACGACGACGACGGTGTGTTCCACCACCTCGGCGTCAGCGCCTCGTTCAAGATGGACGAGCGCAAGCGACTGGTCGAGTTCCTGGAGCCCTACCGCACCGAGCACCCGGCCGGCCTGGCGCCCGAGGAGACGTTCACCGGCCGGCGCCCGGGCGACGGGGGCAGTCGGTGGAACGCGGGCAAGGACCTGTCCTTCGAGCCCCTGCGGCTCGAGCTGGTGTGCGAGGTGGCCTACGACCACCTCCAAGGCAATCGCTTCCGCCACGCCACCACGTTCCGCCGGTGGCGGCCGGACAAGGACCCGCGCGAGTGCACCTACTCGCAGCTGGAGACGACGCCGCCCGAGGAGCTGGCCGCCGTCTTCGGGGCTGTCTAGTCGCGGGTCTTGTAACGGCGGCTGGCTAGGTTCGCCGGAATGGCCGAAAACCGCCTCGACCGCCACACGGTGGCCCTGCTCACGAGCGTCGTGTGCGCCTCGTCGGCCGCCCTGGCCATGACGACCGTGCTGGGCAAGCAGGTGTACGACATGACCGGCCGCCAGCTCGACCTCGGCCTGCTGGGTCTGGTCGAGTTCGCCCCGGCCGCCCTGCTCGTCCTGGTCACCGGTTCGGTGGCCGACCGGTTCGACCGCCGGCGGGTGGGGGCCATGGCCGCGGGCGGGGAGGCCCTCGCCGCCGCCGGGCTGGCGTGGTACGCGGGCACCAAGCCCACGTCGGTGGGGCCCATCTTCCTGCTGGTGTTCGGCTTCGGGGTGGCCCGGGCGTTCTCGGCCCCGTCCACTCGCGCCCTGCCGGCCGACATGGTGCCGCCCTCGCGCATGCCCTGGCTCATCGCCCGCTACTCGGGCATGTGGCAGACGGCCATCGTCGTGGGCCCGGTGCTGGGCGGGTTCCTGTACGCCGTCGACGTACGCCTGCCCTACGTGGCCGCCATGGTGCTGCTCACCATCTCGGGCTCCGCCCTCCTGTCCATCAAGCTCACCCGCCGGGCTCACTCGCCCGCGATGGTGGCCAGCGCGCCGGCCATGGAAGCGGCCGTGGAGCCCTCGCTGGGGCACGGCGAGGCCGCGCCCGTGCCCGAGCGGGCCGGCCTCCGGGACGCCATGGAGGGCCTGCGCTTCATCCGCCGCCACCCGCTGCTCCTGGGTGCCATCTCCCTCGACCTGTTCGCCGTCCTCTTCGGTGGGGCCGTCGCCCTGCTGCCCGCCATCGCCAAGGATCGCCTCGGCGTGGGCGCCGTGGGGCTGGGTTGGCTGCGAGCCGCGGGCGGGCTGGGGGCGGGGGCGGTCACCATCGGCCTGGCCATGCGACCCCTACGCCAGCGGGTGGGGCGCACGCTGCTCATGGCCGTCGCCGCCTTCGGGATCTTCACCGTCGTGCTGGGCGTCACCCGCAGCTTCGTGGTGGCGTTCCTGGCCATGGCCGTGCTCTCGGGCGCCGACGCCATCAGCGTCTTCGTGCGGGCCACGCTGGTCCCGCTGGTCACGCCCGCGGACAAGCGGGGCCGGGTGCTGGCCGTCGAGAACGTGTTCATCGGCGCGTCCAACGAGTTGGGGGCCTTCGAGTCAGGCGTGGCCGGGCAGCTCTTGGGGACGGCCGGCGCTGTGATGTTGGGCGGGCTGGCCACGCTGGCCGTGGCCGGCAGCTGGTTCTTCCTGTTCCCCGCCCTGCGCGACGTCGACGGGTTCCCCGGCAACACCGACTGACTCCCTCCCGCCATTCTCGTAACGCTCAAGCCGCCTATTCGGGCGCCAGCGTTACGAGAACGCGTGGGGCTAGGTGTCGTCCCGGGCCCGGCTGGGTTGGACGCGCTTGGGCTCGCCTTCCATCTTGGGGAAGTTGGGCGGCCACGGCGCGTCGCCCAACCCCTCGGCCTCGTCCCGGCGGGACAGCTCCAGCAACGGCTCCAGCGAGTAGGCCACGTCGTCGATCGGCGCATGCAGGTCGCCCAACCGGGCGTACCGGGCTGGCACCGTGGCGATGGTGAGCTCGCCCATCTCCACGTCGGGCACCTCGTCCCACGCGATGGGGCACGACACTCGCGCCTCGGCGTTGGCCCGCACCGAGTAGGCCGACGCCACCGTGCGGTCCCGGGCGTTTTGGTTGTAGTCGATGAACACCCGCTCGCCCCGCTCCTCCTTCCACCACTTCGTGGTGGCGACGTGGGGCATGCGCCGCTCGACCTCGCGGGCCATGGCCAGCGCCGCCCGGCGCACTTCGAGGAACCCCCACTCCGGCTGCACCCGCACGTTGATGTGGATGCCTCGCGACCCGGACGTCTTGGGGTACCCGACCATCCCGTGCTCCTCGAGCACGTCCCGTACCACCAGCGCCACCGCCCTCACGGACGACCACGCCACGCCGGGCTGGGGATCGAGGTCGACGCGCAGCTCGTCGGGATGGTCGACATCGTGCCGGCGCACCGGCCACGGGTTCAGGTCGAGGCAGTTCATGTTGACGGCCCAGAGGATGTGAGCCACGTCGATCGGGCACAGCTCCTCGGCCGAGCGCCCGCTGGGGAACGACACCGTGCACGTCTCCAGCCACGGTGGCCGCCCCTTCACCGGCACGCGCTTCTGGTAGAAGAACTCGCCCTCGGCGCCCTGCGGGTAGCGCTTCATCACCGTGGGCCGCTCCCGCACGCCTCGCAGGGCGCCCTCGCCCACGGCGACGTAGTAGTTGGCCAGGTCGAGCTTGGTCTCGCCCCGGGCGCTGAACACCACCCGGTCGGGATGGGTGATGCGCACGGCCCGGCCGTCGACCTCCAGCTCGACTACGTCCTTGTCGCCAGCCATGCCGCCTCCTGCCTGCCCAGCTCGGTGGACGGAGCGTCGTCGGTCTGCGGCCACAGCTCCCGCGCCACCCGGTACCAGTTGGCCCGCGAGCCCAGCGAGGCCAGGATGGCGTACAGGCCCAGGTTGATGCGCTGCACGATCACGAACGTGGCGGGCACGTTGGCATAGCGGGTGACGTTGCCGAACTGCTTGTTGAGATCGAAGAGCCGGGCCACCGTCTCCGAGGCGTACTCGTGGGTGACGGGCCGGACGTCGTCGCCGAGCAGTTGGTAGAAGTGGCCGAAGTAGTCGACCACGTCGTCGTCGGTGAGGGGCGCGCCCGGCTGCAGCATGCCGATGCTCTCGACGACCCGCCGGAACCGGGCCGCGTCGGGCGACAGCACGATCGAGTCGATCATGGCCTTGAACTCGTCGATCTCGCCGGGCGTGAAGTGCTTGACCAACCCGAAGTCGAGGAACGTCACCCGGCCGCCGGGCTGGAACAGGTAGTTGCCCGGGTGGGGGTCACCGTTGAACGCGTTCATTCGATAGATGCTGCGGAAGACGAATCGATAGATCG
>DASRGI010000235.1:0-4389 GCA_035651095.1 Acidimicrobiales bacterium
TGGGCGAGTTCGGGGCGGTGGCCGTGGTGTCGGGCCGGTTGGTGGGCAGGACGCAGACGGCCACGCTGTTCGTGCAGGAGCGGTTCGAGAACTTCGACCAGCGCACCGCCTACGCCGTCTCGTTCGCCTTGGCGGCTGTGGCTGTGGTGATCCTGGTCGGGGTGACGTTGCTGCGGAAGAGAGAAGCGCGGGTCTGATGGCGATCGTCGCCAAGCACGTGAGCAAGTCGTTCGGGACGTTCAAGGCCTTGGACGACGTGTCCGTCGACATCCCCACCGGGTCGCTGACCGCCCTGCTCGGTCCCAGCGGCGGCGGCAAGTCGACCCTGCTGCGGATCATCGCCGGGTTGGAGCAGCCCGACGAGGGCGTGGTGGAGATCGCCGGCGAGGACTCCACGTCGCTCCCGCCCCAGCGCCGCAACGTGGGCTTCGTGTTCCAGCACTACGCGGCGTTCAAGCACCTCACCGTGCGCCGCAATGTGGCCTTCGGGTTGGAGATCCGCAAGCGGTCCAAGGCCGACGTGCGGGCGCGCGTTGACGAGCTCCTGGAGTTGGTGCACCTGTCGCAGTTCGCCGACCGGTACCCGTCGCAGCTGTCGGGCGGCCAGCGACAGCGCATGGCGTTGGCCCGGGCGCTGGCCGTCGAGCCCAACGTGCTGTTGCTGGACGTGCCCTTCGGCGCCCTGGACGCCCAGGTGCGGCGGGAGTTGCGGGACTGGCTGCGGCGCCTGCACGACGAGGTCCACGTCACCACCGTGTTCGTCACCCACGACCAGGAGGAGGCCATGGAGGTGGCCGACGAGATCGTGGTGATCAACGCCGGGCGGGTCGAGCAGTCGGGCACGCCCGACGAGCTGTACGACAAGCCCGCCAACGACTTCGTGATGAGCTTCCTCGGCCCCGTCACCCGGCTGGGGGGCGAGCTGGTGAGGCCGCACGACTTGGAGGTGTTCACGTCGGCTTCGGGGGAGGCCGGGCTGCGCGAGGGCGTGGTCAGCCGGGTGGTGCGGCTGGGTTTCGAGGTGCGGCTGGACGTCACCGTGGACGGGGTCGACGTGTGGGTGCAGGTCACGCGGGGCGAGGCCGAGCGCCTGGGGCTGGCGGTGGGCGACACCGTGTGGGTGCGGGCGGCGGGGGGCGGAGCGGCAAGACTGCCCGTGTGAACGTCTCGGCCAAGGTCGACTATGCAATGCGGGCCCTTACCACGCTGGCGGCTGAGGGCGGCGGTCCCATCAAGGCGGAGTCGCTGGCCAAGGCCCAGGACATCCCCGTCAACTTCCTGGAGAACATCCTGGGCGACCTGCGCCGAGCCGGCATCGTGGCCACCCAGCGGGGCGCCGAGGGCGGGTACCGATTGGCCCGCAAGCCGTCGGAGATCACCCTGGCCGACGTCATCAGGCCGTTGGACGGGCCGCTGGCCGCGGTGCGGGGCGTGCGGCCCGAGTCGGCCACCTACACGGGCCCGGCCGAGCACTTGCAAGAGGTGTGGGTGGCGGTGCGGGCCAGCCTGCGGTCGGTGCTGGAGACGGTGACGCTCGACCATGTGGTGAGCGGGCGCCTGCCCCGTCGCGTCGGCAAGCTCATCGAAGACGACGACGCCTGGGCCCCCCACTAACACCCCGCGCGTCTTAGGCGCAGGCGCCGCAGAGGCCCAGCAGGTCCAGGCGGTGGGCCACGGCGCTGAACCCGGCTGACGCGGCGGCGTCGGCCGCGGCCCGGTTCATGGCCCGCTCGGCCGCGGCGGGGAGGTGGAAGTCGAGCACCTGCCCGCAGCCGGTGCAGACCAGGTGGTGGTGGTGGCCGGCCAGGTCTTCGGCCAGCTCGTAGCGGCTGAAGTCGTCGGGCCCGGGCACCCGGGCCACGGCGCCGGCCTGCTCGAGGTCGGCCAGGTTCCGGTACACCGAGCTCTGGGGCAGGGACGGGGCGGCGGCCTGGAGCGTGACCACGGAGAGAGGACCGTCGGCCGCGGCCAGGGCGTCGACCAGCGTGCGCCGAGCCGGCGTGTAGCGCTGCCCCACCCGGCGCAGGCGAGCGGCCACGTCGTCATGGATGCTCAAGCTCGACCTCCTCTCCGGGCGTGGGGCCCAGGCTGAAGGATGCCAGGCGGCGCCCGGCCAAGGACAGGACGGCGAACACGATGGCCGCCACCAGCACGATGGACCCGCCCGGCGCCAGGTCCCAGATGCGTGCCGCGGCCAGGCCCAGCACGGCCGACGTGACCCCGATGGCCGCCGACCAGCGCAGGCAGGAGGCAAACGACCGGGCGATCAGTTGGGCGGACGCCACCGGCAGCACCATGAGGGCGGCCACCAGGAGGATGCCGACGATGCGCATGGCGGCCACCACGGTGACGGCGGCGAGCACGGCCAGGCCGGTGTTGAGGGCGTCGACGGGCAGCCCGGCCACCCGGGCCGCCTCCTCGTCGAGCACCACGGCGAACATGGCCCGCCCGGCCACGGCCACGGCGGCCACGATGACGATGCCCACGCCGACGACCAGCCGGACGTCGCCCGCGGTCACCGTGAGGATGGAGCCGAACAAATAGGCGAAGAGGTTGGCGTTGAGGCCGTGGGCCAGGCCCAGCAGCACGACGCCGGCGGCGATGCCCGAGTAGAAGAACAGGGCGAGGGCCAGGTCGCCGGGGGCGCGCCCCCGGGAGCGCAGGCGCTCGATGCCCACGGCCGCGGCCACGGCGGCCACCAGCGCCGTCCACACCGGCCACACACCGGCCAGCACCCCGCCGGCCACGCCCGCGAAGGCCACGTGACCCACGCCGTCGCCCAGCAGGGACAAGCGCTTTTGCACCAGGAACACGCCGATGAGGGGCGCGCAGAGCCCGACCACCACGCCCGCAGCCAGGGCCAGCTGCATGAAGGTGCGGTCGAAGGGCCAGGGCAGCGACAGGGCCAGCATCAGCGGAGCTCCTCCAGCCAGAGGGGCAGGTCCTCGGCGTGCACGCCCAGGCTCACGCCGGTGGCGGCCAGCTCGGCGGGCGGCCCGTCGAACAGGACCCTGCGCTTGAGCACGATGACCCGGTCGAGGTCGTCGGCCACGGCGCCCAACTCGTGGGACACGAGGAGCACGGCGGCGTCGTGGGCGTCGACCAGGTGGGTGAGCGAGTCGCGGAAGCGGCGCTGGCTCTCGGCGTCGACCCCGGCCACGGGTTCGTCGGCCACGACCAACTCGGGCTCGGAGGCCAGGGCCTTGGCGATGAAGGCCCTTTGCTGCTGGCCGCCGGACAGTTCGGTGAGGCGGCGACGCCGGAGGTCGGACAGGGCCACCTCCTCGAGGGCGTGGTCGACGGCTTGGCGGTCGGCGGGGCGCAGGCGGTGGCGCCAGCCCCGGCGAGCCAGGCGGCCAGCGGCCACCACCTCTTCCACGGTGGCGGGGAGTTCGCGGGGCACGCTCGGGCGCTGGGGGACATAGCCCACCCGCCAGGGCCGGGACAGGTGGCGGGGGTCCTCGCCGAACAGTCGGACAGTCCCAGCGGTGGGTGGTTGGAGCCCGAGCAGCACCCGCAGCAACGTGGACTTGCCCGACCCGTTGGGCCCGACCAGGGCCACGAACTCGCCGGCTCGCACGGTGAAGGTCACGTTCTCGACCACGGGCGTGCGGCCGTAGGCGAAGGACACGCTCTCGGCTGAGAGGAGGGGGGCGGCCGTCACGTGCACCCCAGGGCGGCGCGCAGTTTGGCCAGGTTGCGATCCATCACCGACACATAGTTCTCGCCCTTGGCGATCTCGTCCTTGGCCAGGCCTTCGAGGGGGTTGAGCACGTCGGTCTTCACGCCCGCCTCCCGGGCCAGCGTCTGGGCCACCTTGGGCGACACCAGCGTCTCCGTGAACACGGTCGTCACCCCGTGGGCCCTCACGTAGTCGGTGAGCTGGGCCAGGCGGCCGGGGTCGGGCTCGGCGTCGGGCGACAGGCCGAGGATGCCGTGCTGGGTGAGGCCGTAGCGGGCGGCCAGCCGGCCGAAGGCCTCGTGCGAGGTGACGATCTCGTGGCGGGCGCACGTGGACAGCCCGCTGCGGTACCGGGCATCGAGGTCGACGAGCTGGGCTTGGAAGGCGGCCGCGTTGGCCTGGTACTCGGCGTGGTGGGCGGGGTTCGGGTCGGCGGCCACGAGGGCCTGGGTCACCTGCTCGACGATGCCGGCCATCAGCTCGGGATCGAGCCACACATGGGGGTCGAGCGTGCCGGAGGAGCCGATGGGGGCGGCGTCGTCGACCTTGCCGCCCTGCTCGATGGGCAGCTTGTTCAAGAGCTCGACTGTGCCCTTGCGCCCAGCCGCGGCCTTCTCCACCGCGGGCTGGAACCCCTTGCCCAGCACCAGGACGACGGCCGCGTCCTGCACGTCGGCCACCTGCGACGCCTTGAGCTCGAGGTCGTG